>JAYVZP010000087.1:0-4162 GCA_043783275.1 Rhodanobacteraceae bacterium | reverse complement strand
TCCTGTATACCTCGGGAACCACAGGCAAGCCCAAGGGCCTCGTTCACACGACCGGCGGCTACTCCGTCGGCACCTACCTCACGTCAAAGTACGTCTTTGACCTCCGCGAGGACGATATTTACTGGTGCACCGCCGACATTGGCTGGGTTACGGGCCACAGCTACGTCGTCTATGGCCCATTACAGAACGGCGCCACGGTCATGATGTACGAAGGCGCACCCAACTGGCCGCAGAACGACCGTTTCTGGAAGATCATCGACGACCATAAGGTCTCCGTCTTCTACACCGCCCCGACCGCCATCCGCGCCTTCATCAAGTGGGGCGATCACTGGGTCCACAACCATTCGCTCGCCTCTCTGCGCCTGCTGGGCACGGTCGGCGAACCTATCAACCCGGAAGCCTGGATGTGGTATCACCGCGAGATCGGCAAAGAGCGTTGCCCCATCGTCGACACCTGGTGGCAGACCGAAACCGGCGCCATCCTTATCAGCCCGATCCCGGGCGCCGTCCCAACCAAACCGGGCTCCGCCACGCGTCCGTTCTTCGGCATCGTGCCGGAAATTGTCACGAAGGAAGGAACGCCCGTTGGCCCCGGCCAGGGAGGCCTTCTCGTCATCCGCAAGCCGTGGCCTTCCATGGCAAGAACAATTTATGGCGACGCAGCCCGCTACCAAGCTACCTACTTCTCCGAGATTCCCGGCAGTTACTTCACCGGCGATGGCGCACGTTGCGATGCGGACGGCTACTACTGGCTGATGGGCCGCGTCGACGATGTCATCAACGTCAGCGGACACCGCCTGGGCACCATGGAGATCGAGTCTGCCCTCGTAGCCCACGCCAAGGTAGCCGAAGCTGCTGTGGTTGGCCGCCCTGACGAACTCAAGGGTCAGGCCATCGCCGCGTTTGTGACGCTCGAAGAGGGCCACGAAGCCACCGAGGAGCTCAAGCAGGAACTTCGCCAATGGGTCGCCAAGGAGATCGGAGCGCTCGCCCGTCCTGACGACCTGCGCTTCACCGAGATGCTCCCCAAAACCCGCTCCGGCAAGATCATGCGCCGCCTACTTCGCGAGCTGGCCACCACCGGCACGGTGACGGGCGACGTTACCACCCTTGAAGACTATGCCGTGATTGCCAGCCTGCGCACCGAGGACGAGTAGAACTGGTACAACCCGGGTGCCCCTGGTCTCGTTTCTGAGACCAGGATTCACTTTCTTTCCTGCCTGGCCTTACTTGGTGGCCCGCATGTAATACGCCACTCCACCCATAACTGCACGTCCCTGCATCACCACTCCCGGAATCTCCTGGTAACCCGTATTTGCCAGGTTTGTGACGCGCAGATAAGGCCGCACCCGCCCTGCACTTCTTGCCAGTGAAATATCCCAAAGCGGATACGCCGTCTTCCCCGTCCGCTGCACCACGCCTACCTGCGTCGAAGCCATAACCTGCCCGCGTAGATCTCCTGTCCAGCTCAACACAGCGTTCTGTGCCGCGTAGTTATACGCATACTCGGAGATTAACCCAGCCGGAGCCGCCGAGGCCCTGACCGCCGTATACCCCAGCCGAATCTCCTGCGACCGACTGACCCGAAGCTTCAGGCTGCCTTCAGCGCCGGTAAGGTTCAGATCGTTCACATTTGAAGCCTGCCACTTGGCCGCGAGCGAGTACTTTGAGTAGTCGATGCTGTTTTTTTGCTGCAACCGAAAGCCACCTGCACTTCCCATGATCCGTCCCCCCGGCGTCCAGTCCAGCCCACCGTCATAGCTCCACGCCGACTCCGGCTTCAGCTTCGGATTCCCTATGCTCGCCGGATCCGAGTAATACAGATCTGTATACGTTGGCAACCGAAATCCATGGCCCACCGAGGCCCTCAGCCGCAAACTCTTCGCCGCCGTAAAGGCCACAGCAGCGTTCGGTGAAAACACCGAGCCGCCTCCGTAAATCTCTTCACGAGCACCCGCCGTCAGCGAGAACCGTCCGAGTGCCCTAAGCGAAAGATTCGCATAGCCCGCGCCGTTATTCCGGCCATGGCGCCCCAGGTTTGTACTCTCAATCGAATCGAGATCCGCTTCCAATCCATAGGAAAAGCTTCCATTGGATCCGATCCGATCCACGCGCCGTAGCGCCCCTTCCCACACCTTCGCCACATGATTGTTCTCATAGATCTGCGGCCGCTTGTTGAACAGAACGAACAAATCCGTACGCCGCACATACCCCAGGCTCACTGCAGTCTTCGGCCCAAGCTGCTGCTCCAACGCAGCAAACCACGACTTCGTCCGCTCCCACGAGTCGTACTTGACCCCATAAAATTTGTTCGCGCCATAAGGACGATCACTGCCCGAGAGCAGCAGGTCCGTCGTGCCCAGATGAGAGTTCAGCCAGGTCTCACTTGCCAACAAATTCTGGTGGTATCCACGGTCCGCGATGAAACCATTCGACACATCGCGGCTCCCACTCAGCTCTTCGGCGAGACATCCCTTTACATAATCCGCACGCAGGTGCTGCTCCTCTCCGCCATAGCTCCCGAACCCCGCTTTCACCAGCAGCGATGCCGACGCAGGCTGGTTCGTCACCAGGTTTACCGCGCCACCAATCGCATCCGAGCCGTAGAAAGTTGAACCCGCTCCATGCAGCACATCCATCCGCGCCACCGACTCCAGCGGCACTGGTAGATCGAAGTTCAAATGGCCCGTCTCGGGATCGTTAATGCGCAGCCCATTCACCAGCACCAGCGTCTGTTCAAACGTTGTGCCACGCAGCGAAATATCCGACTGCACCCCATTGCCGCCGCGCGCCTGCACGTTGACGGACGGGTCCAGCCGGAGATACTCCGGCAAGCTGTTCAACAGCAGAAGCGGTTCCCGAATATCCAGTATCTCGACGGAGCGATCGTTCGCAGACAGCGGCAAAGGCTCGACCGTCGTCAACACATCAACGCTCTGACTGACGCTCACACCCACTCCTGCAGGCGTTGCTGTCTGGGCTGGAAGGAGACTAAACGTACTGCCTGCGAGGCAAAAGGAAACGATTGAAATCACATTCTTCATCAACTCATCAGCCTCAGGGTTAAGGGCGCTGCTTCGATTGCGGCTCCTGTTTGCTCCGAGCCTGTGCCCCGCGCCAGCATCACTATGTACCGATCCTGCATCGCGGGGTACATCTCGAATCAACCTCGGCAGCTTTGATATGAACGGCTGCCCGATCGGCTCTGATCGTGTCGAGAAAAGAGTTCCGGTTCGAGCGCGTCGCACAATACAAAGGCCGCCGCCATCTCAAAACAGGTGACCACTTGCCGCCAGTAAGGATTCTTCTGGGAGCCCATAGACGGCTCGAGCGCAATCACTTTTTCCGCACTTGACGCACTGAAGCCCATCACAATGTTCTGAGTTTCAGATATTCCGGCCCCGATCCGCAACTTATACAACTTGAGAAGCGACTCAGCATCGGCAGCCACACGTGTCCTGCGCGAATAAGTCCGCGAGTCCCAGGTTTTGTGTCTGAGACCCGGGTTTTATACTTGGCGATTCGCCAGAGGGGATGTGGGCATTTTGGTTGGTATTGCGAGGACCTGCGTTGACTCTTACGCAACCGCCTCCGCAACCTCTTCCAATTCCTTCGCCTTCGGCGGTCCAATCAACTTCTCATAGGTACACTCCGGCGTAGTGGGAATCTCCACCGACGCACCCTTCTTGGGCCGCTTCTTGGGAAGGAACTCCCGATTATTAGGGCATACGAGATATGTACCTTCTTTATTCCCGTACTCGACCAAGTAAGCTGCGTCACACTTCGGGCAGCTTTCATCCACCAGCCTCATGTTCGAGCTGAAGTCGCACTTTGGATAATTTACGCAGCCATAAAATACATCGCCACGCTTGTTCTTTCGCACGGCGATATCGCCACCATCCTTGGGGCACCGCACATCCAGCAAGTCCTGCTTCACATATTTGCACTTCGGGTATCCCGAGCATGCAATGAACTCGCCATAGGCGCCATCCCGCTGCAGCAGCGGCTTACCGCACTTGGGGCAAGGCTCATCCAAGGTTACCGGTGGCTTCGACTGCACCTTTTGCGTCAGCTTCCGAATCGTCTTGCACGGCGGGTCATCCGAGTAGCCCGGGCACGACATGAACGGACCCCATGGACCATTTTTCAACACCATCAACCG
>JAYVZP010000086.1:0-24735 GCA_043783275.1 Rhodanobacteraceae bacterium | reverse complement strand
GCTCCAAAGTTCCGGACGTAGCGTGCAGAGGCGGCGGTGCTGTTCGAGCCCTGCGCTGTGACGGTCTGGTAGTTGCGCGAGTTTACGTCTGCGACGTTAGGCAGGGGGTAGTAGCTCTCAAGCGCGCGCGCCTGCTGACTGATCTGCGCGGACGGGATGATATTCCCTGCGTAGGCGCTGGCCGTCAGCGGGTTGTAGATGGCCGGCGTCACAGGCAGGCCGTTCACGATCTGGACGAGACCGGAGAGATCCGCATCAGTGTTGCTCAGGGAGCCATCGGGATTGAGAAGCTGGCCGCGTTCGGCAAGCGTCGGGACCGTGCCGTAGAGATTACGCGGCGTGACGTTACGCTGACCGACGACGTTGAGGAAGAAAAACTGCTTGGTGCTCGCCTTGAAAAGGCCGGGGATGCCGGGCGAGCCGGTGATGCTGGCGCCGAAGCGGTTTTGATAGCTGTTGGGCTTGGGCGCGGGCGTTCCGGTAAGCGAGAAAGCCTGGGCGTCCAGAGCGGAGAAGCCGCCTTGGTAGAAGAAGGCTCCATGGGGCTGGGTGGGATTGAAGCCTCGGAAGCCACCGCCTCCACCGCCGCGTCCTCCGCCTCCCAAGGCCCCGCCACCCATCATTCCGCCCATCATTCCACCTAACATCGAGACCACTGCGTTCACCTGGTCGCCGGCTGCTCCACCCTGTTGGCGCGCCTGGGTCATGGCTTCCTGGATGCGCTCGCGGATCTGGTCTTCACTTACACCCGCGAGGCCGTTGGTCTGGCCCATCTGGCCGCTGACTGCGACTGAATCCGTGGCTGCGCCCGCTGAGTCGGAGCCCAGTCCTCCAAGCGAGGGAAGGGCGGCGCCGGAGTTAGCGCCGCCGGTGCTGGCGTCGGCGAGAGAGGAATCGCCAGTAATGTTGAGCGCCTGGGTGCCGCGACCGATTGCGGAGGCGATGGCTGCGGCAGTGCGGTCTCCCGCGACCTGGGTCTGGGCGGCGCGCGAGGCAAGCTCAAGGGTGAAGGCCGCGGTCTGGCTGGTCGCATCCGCGGTGATGCGGATTTCATCGGTGGCGGCTGCAAAGGCGGCGAGTTCAGCCTTGACGACGTAGCGTCCGGTGCGCGGGATCGTCATGGCGTAGTTGCCGTCCACGTCCGTGGTGGTGGCGTACTTTTTGCCGGTGAGCGTGTTGGTCGCGGTAATGGAGACGCCGGGCAGTGGGATCTTGCCGGCCAGCACGCTGCCGCGGATGATGCCACCCATGGTCGCGGCCGCGGGCTGAGTCTGGGCCTGTGACGAAGCGGTGTTCGGCGTCGGCGTGGTTTGCGCGAAGGCCGTGGATACCGCTACTATTCCGGCAAGAACGAGACCTGTCCGTAGAAATCGGTTCCGTTTCTTTCTAAGGCTGTGCTTGCTCCAACTCCGCACTATTTCGGCCCCCCCGGCGGCGTTGCAGCGCCTGTACCTTCAGCCTGCCGATGGCGCCTGCCGCCCTGTGTAGCCGGGTCCGCAACCATCAACTGCGTGGGGATGAAGGTACCGTTCTTCAGCGCGCCGGGTCCCACTACGTTGTCTCCCACCTTGATGTCGGCCAGCGTAATACTCTCGCCGCCCGCGCTGGGTGCCGTCGGCGTTGCGGTTGCGCCGCTGGGATTCATCAGCATCTGCATGCCGCGGCCAGCTTTCTTGAAGGACGTACCTTCATCGACCTCAATAACCTGGCTGACGCCGTCCGCGCGCAGTACGGTCAGCCTCAGTTCGTCGATGGAGGTGACTTTGCCGGCAATAAAGGTCTTGCCCATGGCTTCGCGGGCTTTCTTGATCTGTTCGGCGTCCATGACACCGATGAAAAGGGCGTGGACGGTCTTGTTGGGTGTGTCGATCTCGCCCACGGCGCCGATCGCGTCGCCGATGTGGACGTCTGCAAACTTGATAGGATCGCGACCCTTTGTGAGTCGCGTGTTGGGATTGGTCGAAATCTCGTATGCCTCGCCGGCCTCCGTCTTGACGGTCAGGCGTCCAGCCATGACGGCGGTTACGGTGCCGCGCACCATGCGGCCCATTCCCGCGAAGGCGGGTTCGCCCTCTTGTGAGAAAGCTGGGCTGCTTGAGAAAAACAAGGTAGTAGCAGCAAGGAGCGAAGTTGCGATGCGTAGCCGAAGCGAAGGTAGAGCGTTCATGTCAGTCTTTCAATCCACACTATAGCGATACCAGTACAGACGTGGTCCCCATAGGAAAGTCTCGGTAACCGGACAAATCGACTGGACCGGACAGCGCAGAGCCTACGTTAGACTGGGGCCATGCATGACGTAGCCAACGCCCACTCCGAGCATCACTTTGAATCCACAGAGACGGTTCGGGATATCGTCATCGGACTGTCCGATGGCTTGACCGTGCCGTTTGCGCTCGCTGCAGGCCTGTCGGGCGCGGTGTCTACCCATCTGGTTGTCGTGGCAGGTCTTGCAGAAATTGCGGCGGGATCGATCGCCATGGGGTTGGGTGGGTACCTCGCGGCACGGGGAGACGCCGAGCACTACGCCTCGGAGTTGAAGCGGGAGCAGATAGAGGTCGTGACGCGTCCGCAGGATGAAGCCGAGGAGATCTACGAGATCTTTCAGCAATATTCGGTCTCGCGGGAGGCCGCTACCCCGGTGCTGGAGGCGCTTCAGAAGAATCCAGAGGCGTACGTCAACTTCATGATGCGATTGGAGCTTGGGCTGGAACTGCCGGCGGCCAATCGTGCGCATCGGTCCGCGCTTACCATCGCGTTCAGCTACGTGGCCGGAGGCTTCGTGCCGCTGCTGCCTTACATGCTGGTTGCTGATAATGCAACCGCTCTCAAGTACAGCGTCGTGATTACGCTCATTGCGCTGGCGGCTTTCGGGGCAATCAAAGGCCGGCTGGTAGGCACTGGCGCGCTGCGTAGCGCCATCCAGACGACGCTGATTGGCGGGGCTGCTGCCGCTGCTGCCTATGGTCTGGCGAAGCTGCTGAATAAGGCCTGAGCCAGTTATTTTGTAATGACAACTTCCAGGTACTCGCTGGGCACCACCATGGTGCCCTCGTCCGCGCGGTTCAGGGAACCCACCAGGGCAAGCAGATCGGTTGTCAGGTCGGCCTGACCCTCGGTGTTGAGCGCCGCGAACGTCTTGTTCATCGGGCCGTAGTACGTCTTGAACATGTTGAGCCAATGCTCCGGCGAGGGTGAGCGGAAGACGAAGAACCGGGGAGTAATCTCCACCCTGACCTCCGAACCGAAGAGTTCTCGCAGCCTGGCCTCTGTGCCCCACGCAGATGGCGGCTTCAGTCCCGCGGTCGGTGGGATGTACTTGCCGATGCACTTGAACATCTGGCCTACGAAACCCGCCGGCGTCCAGTTTGCCAGCGCGATCTTGCCGCCGGGCCGGCACACGCGCAGCATCTCGGATGCGGCGCGGGCCTGGTTCGGGGCGAACATTACGCCGACGCTTGAGAGCACCGCGTCGAAGGCATCGTTATCGAACGGCAGATTCTCAGCGTCAGCCTCCTGGAAGTCAATGCGGTATCCATCCGCCGCGGCTCGCAGGCGGCCGCGGTCCAGAAGTGCCGGAACGTAGTCAGTTGACGTCACCCGGCAGCCTCTGCGAGCCGCAGCCAGCGACGAATTGCCGTTTCCTGCTGCCACGTCCAGCACGCGCCAACCGCTGCGCAGGTCCGCCGCCTCGCACAGCAGCTCTGCCATCAGCACCAGCGTCGTGCCTACTACGGCATAGTCACCGCTCGCCCAGGCGGCCTGTTGTTTGGCCTTGATGGCGTTGAAATCGACCGAAGGGACGGAAGGGGGAAGGGAGATGGAAGGAACTTCGCTCATCGTCAGCACCTCATCAGGCGTAGGCCGCTATGCGCGTCTCTCGCCGGTTGAATCAGTTTTGTCCAACGGGAACCCCAACCAGAGTATACGGACGCTACGTTTTCACCAAGCTAAAAAATGGGGCTTTCATTTTCTTCTGGCGGCTTTTTTTGTAACCTCAATGTGTCTGTGCCGTCCATACTGTTGGTCACCGACGCGTGAAAATCGCACCGACAAAAAGTCGCATCGACCAAAAAGTCGCATCGAACAGGAAGCCGGAACGAACAACCCAGAAGGAAAAGGACGTCATGCCGACCCCGTCTACCACTCTGACCCACCCTTCCCAACCCGTTCTTCTGCACCGTTACTTCACGGTTCGCGCGGCAACGCTCGCGTTTACGGAGCCGCTGACGCCCGAAGACATGATGGTGCAGTCCTGCCCCGAGGTCTCGCCCGTAAAGTGGCATCTGGCGCATACGTCGTGGTTCTTTGAGACGTTCGTGCTGGCTCCTTTTGTCCCCGGCTACACCGCCTTCCATCCGAACTTTCACTGGCTATTCAACTCCTACTACAACTCACTGGGCGAGATGCCGGAGAAGAAGCTGCGTTCCAGCTTTTCACGGCCCCCGTTGGACTCCATCCTGGCTTACCGGACCCATGTCGACAGCGCGATGGTCGCGCTCCTGGGCAATCCGATTGGGGAGCAGGAAGAAGAGATTGCTCGCCGCGTCGCTCTCGGGCTTGAGCATGAGCAGCAGCATCTGGAACTCATCGCGACGGACATCAAGCACGCCTTCTTCACCAATCCTCTCCATCCGGCGTACCTGGAAGGCTGGCAAAAACCACCCGCCACCGACCTCCCCGCACTCGACTTCACGAACTTCGCAGGTGGCCTGACGCAGATCGGCATCACGCCGGATCCTGCCCGGCCCGCGACCTTCGCGTTCGACAACGAGACGCCAGAGCACTCCGTTTACCTGCATCCGTTTGCCATTGCAAACAGGTTGGTGACGGTTGCCGAATACCTCGCCTTTGTGAACGACAACGGCTACACCCGCCCCGAGCTTTGGCTTTCTGAGGGCTGGAGCACCATGCGCTCAGACGGCTGGGAGGCGCCACTTTACTGGCGTCGCGACTCCGCGGCACCCAGCGGTTGGTCGGTCTACACGCTGCATGGCTTCAGCCCTCTGGACTCACTCCTCAACACGCCCGTCTGCCATCTCAGCTTTTTTGAAGCTGACGCCTTCGCGCGCTGGTCCGGTTGTCGGCTCCCGACGGAGTTTGAATGGGAGCACGTCGCAGCTTCGCTTGAGACGTCGCTGCGTGAAACTGCCAACGGACCTGAGTTGGTGACGATCCAAATGCTACCCGGCCTGACCACCCAGGCGGGCACCACGGCCAACATGCTGGAGCGTGGAAACCTGCACCCCGCACCGGCTGCGTCGCTCTCGTCCATGCAACAAATCTATGGCGACGTTTGGGAGTGGACAAGCTCCGGCTACACCGGCTATCCCGGCTATCGTCCGCTTCCAGGCGCACTGGGGGAGTACAACGGCAAGTTCATGTCGTCGCAGGTCATCCTTCGCGGAGGCTCCTGCGTCA
Source organism: Rhodanobacteraceae bacterium (assembly GCA_043783275.1). Classification (GTDB taxonomy): domain Bacteria; phylum Acidobacteriota; class Terriglobia; order Terriglobales; family Acidobacteriaceae; genus Edaphobacter. Next base: position 19,317 of record JAYVZP010000086.1, on the reverse strand, counting down.
CCCCGGCAACTCACATTCGCGCCACGTATCGCAATTTCTTTCCACCCGGAACGCGTTGGCAGTTCTCCGGCCTGCGCCTCGCCCAGGACATCACGTCCGCTTCAGCATCCTAACCTCTCTGACACCGGAGTTCCCTTGGCCCACCTAGCTGAAGCTGTCGACCCCATCGCCTTCGCCGTCCGCACCGGGCTTGAGTCCGTCCAGAAAACGCTGCCGCCATGGCTCTTTTACGATGAGCACGGCTCGCACCTGTTTGAGCAGATTACAACCCTGCCGGAGTACTACCTGACGCGTACCGAACGGGCCTTGCTGGAGGCTCACGCCGACGAAATTCTCTCCCTGATGGGCCGGGAGGTGACAATTGTGGAACTGGGCGCAGGCACCGCCACCAAAACCGGTGTAGTCCTGCGCGCCGCCCACCGCGCACAGGAACGCTTGCTCTATCAGCCGATCGACATAAGTCCAACGGCGCTTTTTGAGGCTCGCACCGAGATCGAAGCACACATTCCGGGCGTCACAGTCCAGTCGCAGGTTGCGAATTACATCACCGACCCCTACCGCATCGACCGCGAATCAGACCGTGCGGTGCTCGCTCTCTACATCGGCTCCAGCATCGGCAACTTTTCGCCGGAGGAGGCACGTGGCATTCTTGCCAACCTGCGCCGCCACATCCGGCCCGGCGATGCTCTGCTGCTGGGAACCGATCTTGCGCCCAGCCCGAAAAAGTCTGTCGCGGCTCTAGTCGCAGCGTATGACGACGCCCAGGGAGTTACGGCGGCCTTCAATCGCAACATCCTGACGCGGCTCAATCGTGATCTGAGCGCTGATTTTGCTGCCGACGGCTTCCGCCATCAGGCTCGCTGGAATGCATCCGAGTCGCGCATCGAGATGCATCTGGAGTCGCTCACAAAACAAATCGTGCACCTGCCCGCGAACTCCTCCGGACCCGATCTCAAACTGCAACTTGCCCGGGGCGAGACGATCCACACGGAGAACAGTTACAAATTCACCGCAGAGACAATCGACGCGATGCTTGTGCCGTCAGGCTTCACCGCGCTGCGCACCTTTCAGGATCCCGACCACTTTTTTGCGGTCACATTAGCCTCCGCAACCTGATTCCTCGGCATTTGCATCTCATTGCCTATGAAGTATCCCTTGGCCGCTGTCGGAATCGTCTTAATGGGCACCCTCACCGGTTGCACCGATAGTCCGCGGAGTCAGGACCAGGTTCGCCGCGATACCGCCGCCGCCACGTACACCATCAAAAATAATGTCAAAGCCGCAGCAGAGGGGATTCGCGACGGCCTGAAGCGCGATACGACCCACGATGCAATCGACATCAACACCGCGCCACGAGCCGAACTTGAAACGCTACCCGGTGTCACGCACGCGATGGCAATGGGCATCATCGCCCACCGGCCTTACGCGGACCCTGCCGAGCTGCGCAAGCGCCAGATTCTTCCCAAGGACGTCTATAACCAGGTCTCAAGCCGCCTGGTGACGCGTTAGGCGCCCATATGCACTAACCCCGAATGTAGTCGCCGTTCTTGCCGCCGCTCTTGCGCAGCAAGACCACTTCGCGGATGCGGATGCCCTTGTCCAGCGCTTTCGTCATGTCATATAGGGTGAGCGCTGCGACGGACGCCGCTACCATCGCCTCCATCTCGACTCCGGTCTCCGCTACGGTTGCCGCCGTGGCTTCAATCTGCACGCCACCGGGTACGACGGTCGCCTGCACGTCCACGAAGCTAAGCGCCAGCGGATGGCACATGGGAATGAGGGAAGAGGTCTGCTTGGCCGCCTGAATGCCCGCGAATCGAGCGACCTCCAGCGGATTTCCCTTCGGATTTTCAGGTAGCGCGGCCAGCACGGCGTCGGAAAGCTCGACGAAGGCGGCGGCGACGGCCTCCCGGCGGGTCCGGGCCTTGGCGCTTACGTCGACCATGTGGGCCTGGCCAGCCTCGTTGAAATGCGATAGCTTGCTCATCAATCTCCTAGCGCAACAGTACTCGAATAACATCGCCGATCTCGTAGCTCATGTCCGGCAGCAGCTCCGCATAACAGTTCGCGCGAGCATTTGCGGCCAGATCGCCGGACCCCTGCCACCCCACGAGGCGAACTTTGACGTCTTCCATCCATGCCGGCAGCAACCTCGTCATGTTTCCTTTTGCCCTGACGGATTCGCCAAGCGTCGCCTGAACCCACCGGGGTCCGACCCAGCCTTGGCCCGCCAGCGCCCGCACAAACGGCTCCGCAAAGCACTGAAACGTGACCTGCGTCGAGATGGGATTACCCGGCAAACCGAAGAACGGACACTCCGCCCAGACACCGCCAGCATGCTCCATCCGGGGCAGACGTCCGCAGACGACTGGCTTGCCGGGCTGCATTCTGACGCCGGTAAACAGAAACTCGGCGCCAAACTCGGTAAGGACCTCCTCCACAAGGTCGTAGTCGCCCATCGAGACTCCGCCTGAGAATACGAGTAACCCAGCCGCCCGGCCTTCCTGAATGCGGGCGCGGATCTCCTCGCGCAGATCCCGCGCAATCGCAAGCCTCTGCGGATACCCACCGGCCGCAGCCACCATTGCCGCAATCGCATAGCTGTTGGAGTTGCGAATCTGTTGCGGCTCCGGGCTCTCTGCAACCTCCACAAGTTCGTCTCCGGTCGCGACAATTGCCACCTCCGGCCGGCGAAAGACAGTCAATTCGACGCATCCGCAGTTGGCCGCGAGCGCAATCTCCGCCGCGCCGATGAGCGTTCCCACTGCCAGCACCCTCGCTCCAAGACGAGCCTCGACACCCTGCGGGACGACGTTCTCCCCGGCTTCCAGGCTCCTTCCAGCAGCGATGCTCAAATGCTCCTCAGTGACGATGGCATGCTCGACCATCAGCACCGCATCCGCCCCCCCGGGCATCGGCGCGCCGGTCATGATCTTCAAAGCCTCGCCGGAGGCCAGCGGCTTCTCCCAGGCCTCTCCTGCGCGTAGCTGCCCCACAATGTGCAGGTTACCCGGCCGCAACTCAGCGGCCCGTACCGCGAACCCATCTCGCGTCGAGCGATCGAACGGTGGCTGATCGCGGTCAGCAGCGACTGCCTCCGCCAGCACACGGCCCGCCGCGGCCAGCAGTGATACCTTCTCGATTCCACCTGGCGCCAACTTGCGTGCCGCAGTGGCGACAATGTCCAGCGCCTCTTCAAAGCCGACGACATGACCGGGAGTTGGCCCCATTCAATCTCCTTTGCGACTAGCTAAAGTGCGGAAAAAAGGCCCCGGAAGAGTCGTCCGGGGCCTTCGCTTTATTGAAACAGGTTACTTCTTTCCAGCCCTGAACGAGTTCTTGACCGGCTGTCCCAGGTTGACGAGCAGGTCCTTGATCTCGGCCGAGTGACCGCCTTCGGGCATCAGCGCCAGGTACTCCTGGTAGGCTTCCAGGCAACCCGCAGGCAGGATGAACTTGTTCGTCTTTGCATCCATCGTCGCCTTCGGAATCAGCGCCTGTCCCTTGATGTAGTAGTTGTCGGCGCGCTTCGGATCGGCCGCGATGGCCTTATCCGCAGCGGCTGCCGCTTCATCCATCTTGCCGGCGTTGAAGAACGTCGCAGCCTCGTTGAAATAAGCAGTCGGCGCGGACGCAGGAGAGGCCTTCACGGCGGACTCATAAGCATCGGCTGCTTCCTTGAGCAAGCCGGACTTGGCGAGCCCCTGACCCATATTCATATAGCAGCTCGCAACCGTCTCCGCGCTGGGCTTCTTTGAAGTTGCGTCGAGGGCAACCGCTTTCTTGTACGACTCGATCGAATCGCTGTACTTCTGGATGATTGCAGGATCGTTCGTCGGCTTGCCCGCCGCCTTGGCAGCTTTTGAAGCAGTGTCCGCCACGCTGAGTTGCGCCTCGCCCAAAGCAGCCCAGATGACCGACTCGTTCGGACGCATCTCGGTCAGCGGCTTCAAGGCCGCGACGGCCTCGTCTGCCTTGCCATTCTTCTCATCGGCACGCGCCTGGACCAGCGTCGCGTTGATGTTGCCAATCTTGGCATTCTCAGTCAGCACACCCGCATTATGCTTCTTGTTCTCCTCGATCGCGGCGCGCTCTTCGGTCGTCAAGAGCTTCATGAACTCGGGACGAGTCATGTCGAAGTCGAGGAGTTTATCGTCTGCGGCCTTCAAAACGATGTTCTGAAAGTCGATGTTCTTGTCGCCGACAGTCACGACAGCGATATAGTCGCCAGGAGCAATGCCCTCTCCCTTGTACATGCCTGCAGCGTCGATATCGAAGGAGAAGGGGTACTTGCGATCCTTCGGTTCCGAGGTCTTGTCGGTCGTAAGTTTGACGACGCCCTTGGTAATCGGCACGCCGGCTGCATTGTTGACCTTGCCGTGTATCTTTGCCGTGACGACCTGCGCCGCCAGGTTCGTCGGCAGACCCAGGACGCAGACCGCCATACCCAAAGCAGCGAGGATGCCTGCCATCTTCATGCCAAATAGTTTCTTCACGTCTTCTCTCTCCCGGAGCGTTGTTACCAACCGCTCACTGCTTTCAAACACTGATTCATCTCTAGAGTTCTTCAGATGCAATTTTCGGGGCATCGTGCCTAAAACCCACCTTGAGCCGCATATGGCACCGGGTCGGAGGCTCCCGCCTCGCGAAACGCACGTAATCTCAAAACACAACTCTCACATGTGCCACAGGCCTCGATTTCACCTACATAGCATGACCAACTTACATGGAACGGAGCACCAAGTTCAACCCCGAGTTTGACGATCTCGCTCTTACGCATGCGGATCAGGGGTGTTTCGATCCGGATCCGACCCTCTTTGGTGCCTTGCCGGATCAGTTCATTGAATGCCTCGTAGTAAGCCGGCCGACAGTCCGGGTAGCCGCTGCTGTCCTGCTCAACGGCCCCGATCGACACCGTTTCGGCACCCAGAACCTCCGCCCAGCTTACGGCAGCGGACAGAAAATGGGCGTTGCGGAACGGAACATAGGTTACCGGAATCTCGGTGCCAATCCGGCTCTCGTCCTCCCCCGCCGCCTGCGGTACCGCAATCGAGTGATCCGTCAGCGCAGACCCGCCAATCCTCCGGAACAGGTCGATCTTCAGGTGAAGAAAGTCCTTCGCCCCGACCAGGCGAGCAATCTCCTGCGCCGATTCCAGCTCGTGTGTTTCCGTCCGCTGCCCATAACTGAAGTGCAGCGCGTACACGTCATGGTCGCGAGCCGCGAGCGCCGCGCACACACAGGAGTCCATCCCACCGGAGAGACACAGCACTGTCTTTGGCTTGGTCACCGCTTCACTCGCCGTCTGCAATCTCCGCCTCCATCAACATCACTCTTGCGGCATCTTCGTCGCCCTGCCGAACCTTCAGCCGCACCCGGAATGCCATTGGAACCATCGAATTGGCATTGGCGCCCTCCAGAAAGCACTCAATACCCACCGCCTCGAGCATCCCCTTGGCCATCTGCGCCTCAACGGGGTCACGAAAGTGTCCGACCATTACCAATGATTCGTGCTGGATCACTTTGCCTCGTACGACTGCAGGTGAAATGTAATCGTTCCCCAAAAGAGTCGTGCACGAATCTGCACCGGCATGTGCCGCGCATCGTCCGTGTACCAGATCCAGATATTGCCGCGATTCTTTACGATGCCTTCGTCCGCGGTCGGCTGGACACGAATCGTCTGAAAGATGCCGGCCGGGGTTTTGATCTCTTCCTTGCCCTCAACCTTCATCGCGACGGTCACCGTCCGCATGGAATCCGCCAGTGGAAACCGCACCTGCTGGCCCACAACCAAGGGCCGGCTCGCGACGTAAAAAATAGCCGAAAGAGAGTCCTGTACGCAGGCCGGAACCGAGGCCTGATGGCTTACCTGGGTACCCTTCACCAGATTCTTGGTGATCTCGTTTTGCTTGCCATTTGCATAGGCGAACGTCAGGTCGCTTGTTACCCTGCGGCGACCCTCCTGCAACTGCTTGGAAAAGCCCGTCGAGCAGCCGGTCTTCGTATCGAAGCCGGACTCAAACTTGTCTACGACGGGGAAGATCATATTCAGGTTGCCGATCGTGTCCGCCGTCGCCGTGACCTTCTGCTGCGTTCCCTGCTGTTCCATGTGGAACACCGCAGTGCCGGCGTTGAAGACGCGCCAGTCGACAGAGAACGTCAGCGTTTGCCTGGCTGGGAACACGTAAGCCGAGTCAGGGGCCTGCAGCACCGGAATGACTACAGGGACGGCGGGCTTGCCCAGACCGAGAATCTGAGCGTCGGCCGGGAAGCTCGAAAAGAGGAGGAGCAGAGCTGGGAAGAAGTTCAGATTTCTTGCACTAAACAAGGGCTGTCACCGGTAAAAACGATTTAGGCAGTTTGCAACGATCACCAGAGAGATCGCTGACCCGTGAAATGCAAGTAGCTTTGCGCCACCAGCCTCAGTACCAGCGCCAGATAGATCGCGCCGGCCCCCATCAGAGAATTGTACTCGCGGTGGTGGAGGTAACGCTCCCGCGAGAAGACTCCGCGCTCGGCCACAGTGCCGGCTGGCGTCAGACGTGGAAGCAATCTGGGCACGCGCGCGGCATACTCATGGAAGCCCGCGAAGTGCGCCCGCAGGTACTCTTCTTCCCCCTGGATGACCGGCAGGTAGATCGCCAGAAACAGCCCGGTCAGGACCGCCACCAGGACCCAGCTTCCGGCCGCTGCGCCAAAGCCGAACGCAATCAGCATGGATCCCAGGTACAGCGGATTGCGGGTATACGCGTAGGGGCCGGTCTGCGTCAGTTCCGTATTCTTTTTTACATAGCCCGCTGCATAGCCTCGCAGCCACAGCCCCGGCGCCACCGCCAACAGGCTTAGTGCCAGAGAAATGGCCGTAGGGCGTGCCCACCATAGAAATACCGCTGCAAACACAAAGCCCATGGGGACGCGAATACGTTTTGCGACCTGCTGCCAGGCTGTCCGTTCTGCCATCAAATCTCCTCGTCGATCAGTGTCGTTGCTGCAGTAAACACCTCATCCACAGTAACTTGTGTGAGCCCGGCTTCGGTCTCTTCGCGCCGCCGATGATCGAGAACACTCGCCGGATGACGAATCACATGGTTCTTAGCGCCGACGAAGTCCGGCCCGTTGCGTAGGGGATCGGTCGGGCCAAAGAGCGCTACGAGTGGCCTCCCCAGCGCCGCTGCAAGATGCACCGGACCTGTATCGCCTCCAACTACGAGCCCCGCCCGCCGGGTCAGCGCGACCAGTTCGGCCAAACCACAGGAGATGACCATTGCCTTTGTACCCTGGGCGACATTGGCTGCGGTCAAATCGGTCCCCAGGCCGCCATTGATCAGGACGCGGTGTCCTGCCGCCTCCAACCGCAGAGCTAACGAGCGATAACGCTCCACTCCCCACTGCTTGGCACCCCATCCGGCGGTCGGTGCCAGCAACACGAAACCGTCTGCTATTTTTTGGGCCCTGAACCAGACCTCGGCGTCGGAATCCTGGGGCAAAGCCAAGGGGGCGGGAGTAAGGGGAAGCCCAACCCCGGCACCCACGAGTTCGCACGCTTGTTCGATTACATGCTTCGCCTGCACATCGATCCGCTCACCGTAGAGCGCGCGGGCCTGTCGCTCCCACGGTTTTCGAAGTCCCAGAAATCTCGTGGCCCCGCTCATGCGACCGATCATCGCGGACCGAATCGACCCCTGCAGATCGACGCAGACATCATATTTTTCGGCTTGCATCTGTTGGCGCAGCGTGGTGATCTGGCGCAGCGTTGCCACGGAAAACGGCTTTGCCTTCCACTCTCTCGTCGGTACTTCGTGGATGCGATCGACGAGGGGCGCACCCAGCAGCGCTTGCCAGCGTGGCTCGACCGCCCACCCGATGAAACAGTTCGGCATTGCATCCCGCAGGGCCGCTACGGCCGGCAACCCGTGCAGCACATCTCCCATTGCCCCCACGCGGACGATCAGGAGGCGTAACGGATGTTGCTTTGTTTTAGAGTCCAAGCGTTTATTTTCTCACTTCGATTTAGCCGAAGCCGGTCCCTTGAGCAACTGCTCAATCCTTCGCCACGCATTGCCCTCATCGATCAACCGAACCCGCAACCCTGCCACAACCAGCGGCGCAACCTGCTCCAGTTGCCCGCGCATGAGGTCGGAGATCTTCACCACGTCCTTCGCCGTCGTTACGAACCCATCCGCTCCGGCGTGTCGAGCCGTTTTCACAAGTTGCTCGACATCGGCCCCAGTAAATGCGTGATGATCCGGGAATGTGGTCTTATCCACAACCTGACATTCCGCTTCCGCCAGCATGGCAAAGAACCCTTCCGGCCGTGCGATTGCGCAAAATGCCAACGCCCGCTGAGGTCTCTGCGCAGGCAGCACCAGCTCTCGCCGGACGACCCAGATCTCCAACTGGGGGTACCGCGCCACGACTTCACGCAGGTTCTCCGCCTCGTCCTCTCGTACGACGACAACGTCGGCTCGCCGAAGCGATGCAAGCGGCTCGCGCAGATTTCCGGCGGGTAGCAGCGAGTCTTGCACATCCTCTGTCGTCAGCAACACCACGTCCAATCCGCGCGCCAGCCGCCGATGCTGAAATCCATCGTCCAGCAAATGCACCCTCTCGTCGGCGCACGAGTCCGGGTGCTCGATATCTCGATTTTGAGATGTGGGTTCCCGGGCCCCCCGATTGCCGCCCTGCTCGGCCAGAAGCCCCACGTCAAACCTCTCCGCTCCGACAAAGACTCTGACCCCAGCTCGCGCCATCTCCAGGGGCTCATCCCCAAACCGGCTGGCTTCGCCGGAGGACTCGACTTTCTCGACGACTCCTGACCTCCGTCCGTAACCTCGCGAGAGTACGTGGACCCCGACTCCATGCCGCGTCAACAACTCCGCGAGCATCAGCGCTACGGGAGTCTTGCCAGCCCCACCCGCCGACAAACTTCCCACGCTGATCACAGGCCATGCAAGTCGCCGCACCCGCAGCCAGCCCTTGCTGTGAAGCAGGTTCTTCCCTGCAACCCCAGCCCAGTACAGCGGCACCAGCGGCATAGCCCAGACGCGCTTCAATGCACCAACTCCACCAGCGCCTGGACGGTCCGTTGCGTCGCTCCCGTTTGGCTCTCAAAGAACAACCGAGCGCGCTTCCCCATCGAGCTTCCGTGCTTCAGAGCATCGATCAGTGCCGATTCGAGCTGCTCTTGTTTCTGCACAATGCCGATGGCATCTGTACCGCGCATTGCGTCAACCATCTCCCGAAAGTTTTCATAAGAGGGTCCCATCACCACTGGTACCCCGAATCGCGCTGCCTCCAACGGATTCTGCCCGCCCTTCGCGACCAAGCTGCCCCCTACGAACGCCACATCCGCCACTTTATACACTGCGGCCAGATCGCCGATTGTATCGAGCAATACGATCTCAGTCTGGTTTGGCGTGCTTTGCTGACCCTGGGCCATCTTGCTGGCGTTCTGAAGTTCGAACTTCATTGCGACCGCCTGGACCTGCCCAAATCTCTGCGGATGCCGGGGCGCAAGCACAAGCATCGCATGATGAACCGTACGCAGTTCGCCCTTCCACGCCTGAATCACCATCTCGTCTTCACTCAGAGACTTGTCATTCTTGCGATCAGCCGTGCTGCCCGCGACCACGATAGGTCTACCTTGTGCGGCTTGCTTGATAATCTCCGCGACGGGATTTTCAGCCACGGTGGGTGCGTCGTATTTGAGATTCCCGACCACTCGAATCCGGTCCTCCGCAACTCCAATCTGCCGCAGCCTTTCGGCGCTCTCTTCTCCCTGCGCGAGGAATAGCCTCACCTTCCCAAGCAGGGGTCGCCATAACCGCCGGAGCCGCATGTACCGCGGAAAGCTTCTGTCTGAGACTCTCGCATTTACGACCGCCACCGGCACCTGGGCGCGCTCGCACTCCACGAGCATTCGGGGCCAGAACTCGCTCTCCATCGTGACGAACAGCGAAGGCCTCAGCGCCTGGAGATAGCTCCGCACTGCAAACGCAAAGTCGAGCGGGAAGTAGAACACCGGCACGCCGAGTTTCTCGCCCGCTACTTTGAAGCCCGCTGCGGTCGTGGTCGAGACAACCACGAGGAACCCCGGCAACGCTGCACGAAGGTCTGCGACCAGACGCTCTCCGGCAAGTACTTCGCCGACGCTCACGGCATGGAGCCAGATAAGACCCTGCGCTGCAGCCCTACCGGCGATCACGTCGTCTAACTGGCGTGGAAGCGATCCTAAACGCCCGGCGAGCCCTGCACGATAGCGGCCACTCGTCACCATGCGCCAGAGCCACCAGGGCGCAGATACCACCAGGGTCAGTGTCAACAGCGAGCTATAAAAAAGCATCCCCAACCAAATCCTCGCTTTACCCCTGCACCAGAGCCGATGATAATCAACCGAGCATGATCCCGTATCGAAAACTCACTCTCGCCGCCACTCTCTTGCTGTCCTTACCGGCCCTGGCGTCGGACAAGCCGCGTCCCGCACCCCCGGTCAAACCCGCAGCCGAGTATCCGCTCAACGAGGCGCATGCCAACGAGAAGGTAACGATTGCGGCCGATCCCTGCAACAACCAGGGCGATTGCTCCTTCTTCCGTCTGCCCTATGTGGGGCATGGATTTCTGCCGGTCCGCGTCATCGTTACCAACGACCGGGATGAGGCATTGATTCTCGACGATGCGCGGATTCAGTTCCTGCCCGCAGAGGGTGAAAAGGAGGCCGCCGCTACCGATGAAGACCTCAATCGCCGCCTATTCTCCGGCAAGCAGGCGCAGGGAACCAGGCTGCCCATCATTCCTATAACGATCCACCATGAGCCTGTCGACAAGAAAATCCTGAATGACGATACGGACTTTGGCTTCAGCTCTACCGTGGTCCCACCGCACAGCACCCGTGCCGGCTACGTCTTCTACGACACGCGCGGCATCGATGAGCCTGTTATGAAAGGTGCCGCACTGCTGGTGAAGATGATTCACTACGTGGATGCCAAGGGGGTTCGTCAGGAACTGTTCTCCTTCGACCTGCCGTTCGACAAATGGCTTGCAGCGCAGCCCAAGGATGCGAAGGCAGACGAGTTGAAGAAGGGTGAGGCTGGAAAGAAGTAGGGCTGTTTGTTCTTTGGGCCAATGACCTTTGGGCAAAGAATCAGGCAATGTTTCGACCGGGGCAGGGAAGTCGAGAACAGTTAATGAATGGATTCCGTGCCGGGAAGGGCTGAGGCAATCCTGCATGGAGTAACGGGGGCGGTTCGGTCTGTTAAGACTGCATGGTCCAGTGTTTTTTAATATGGCCAAACAGGTATGCTTTTGGGGCATGCAAACCATAAAAGCAATCTATCCCGGAACGTTTGACCCGCTTACCAATGGACACCTCGATCTTATTGCGCGTGGCGCGAAGATTGTGGATGAACTGGTGGTTGCCATTCTGGCTAACTCGGAGAAGGGGATACCCCTTTTTTCCGTTCCGGAGCGGGTGGAGATGATTACGGAGGCTGTCTCGGGCTTCAGTAATGTGTCGGTCACGACGTTCAACGGGCTGCTAGTGGACTTTGCGCGGCAGCAGGGGGCCAAGGCCGTTCTGCGCGGGATTCGTGCGATTTCAGATTACGAGTATGAGTTTCAGATGGCGATGATGAACCGGAAGCTCGACCCGGAAGTTGAAACGCTGTTCATGATGCCGGCAGAGAAATATACGTACGTAAGCTCGCGACTCATCAAGGGAGTGTTCCGCCTGGGCGGCGATGTAAGCGCACTGGTGCCTCCGCTGGTGATCGAGCGATTGAAGGCGAAGGGTTTGGTGGTTCCAAGTGGGAGTTAGTCTCGAAGAGCAGTTTGGACAGATTGACATTTATGTCTTCGACCAGCTTTTACGGGGGAATATCGCGCCGGGAATGCGCGTTGTGGACGCCGGGTGTGGGTATGGGCGCAACCTTGTGTACCTGTTACGAGAAGGCTTCGATGTCTTTGCGGTGGATGAAGATCCGGAAGGCGTGGCGCATGTAAGGGCGCTGGCGCGAGAGTTGCAGCCGCGTTTGCCAGAGGAAAACTTTCAGGTCGCGGCGATTGAGAAGATGCCGTTTCCGGATGCCTTTGCGGATGTGGTGCTGTGCAATTCGGTGCTGCACTTTGCGCGGGATGACCGGCACTTTCTTTCGATGGTGGAAGAGCTTTGGCGGATTTTGCGGCCGGGGGGGATGTTGTTTACTCGGCTGGGGTCAAGGATTGGAATGGACTTTGAGCGGATTCGGGACAACATCTACAGGATTGGCGATGGGTCGGAGTGGTTGCTGGTGGATGAGGCGGTATTGCTGCGGATGACGGAGCAAATGAATGCGGTGCTGGTGGATTCTTTGAAGACCACGGTGGTGCAGGATCATCGGTGCATGACGACGTGGGTGGTTCGGAAGCGGTTTTAGAGAGGTAGTTTGAAGCGTATTTCGGCGTAGATCTGGCGGGGATCGTTGTAGTGGAAGCCACCGAAGGTCAGGCTGTTGTCCAGCAGAGTTCGGCGATCAGCAAGGTTGAGGGCGTTGATCGACAGGCTCGTGTTCTGGCCGAAAGATTTTCCGACGGAAATATCGAAGGATGTGTGATCCGGCAGGTAGGGGTCGGGATACTGAGTGTCCGGTGTTCCGTTGTGGAAGCCGGAGCCGTAGGAAAAGTTTACGGAGGTAAAGGCGCGATAGGGGAGCTTCGCGTTGAAGCCGGCGCTGAGGGTGTTGCGCTGATCGTGATCGAGAGGGGAGTAGGTGAAGTCGGTTGTGCAGTCCTGGGTGGCGGTGGGGACGCAGACGAGCCCGCCAGTGAGGGCGCCGCGCTGCTTGGCAACCTGATTGGAGTAGGCCAGATGAGCCTGAGTTGAACGAAAGAGCAGAGGGGAGCGGAGAGAAAGCTCCCAGCCATTGATGAGTGCGCCGTCGATCGAGACGGGAAGATAGATGCTGGACTCGCCCAGATTGGAGTGATCGAGGAAGTTGCGGGCGCGAGTCTGGAAGGTGTCTGCGTCCAGCAGCCAGCCGCGCAGGGGAATCTGGACGCCGAACTGGTGCTCTTCGTCCAACTCGCCGTGGAGCGGCTTGAAAGCAATATTGAGAGTGTTTGCGTAGGCCAGGATCGGGATTGAGGCGGTGACCAGCGGAGGGGGCTGATAGAAGCGTCCGTAGAAGCCCCGGAAGACCCAGTGGAGGCGGGGGACAAGGATCGCCGCGGCGATGCGGGGGCTGAGATGGTCTTCGGTGTAGTCGCCTGCGAAGTGGCTTTGGCGCAGGCCGCCGATGAGGGTGAGCCAGGACGTGACTTTGAAGTTATCGGAGATATAGGCCTCCAACAAGCCGGCGGTAGAGGCGTCGGCACTGTGGAAGGACGGCGCGCTGGCGTCGTTGAAGATGGAGCCGAATTGGAAGGCTTCATGCTGTGCGTAGGAGAAGACGCCGGCCTGCAGGGTGTTGCGTGCGATCTGGCCGGTGATGGAGGTCTGAATGCCGTAGTAGTTGGAGGTGCGGCCGGAGTTTGTGGCCACGGGGAGGTCGTTGGGGTGGGGCTGATAGTCCGCGTGGTTGAAGTGATAGAAGGGTGAGACCTGAAGGACGGTGGCCGAGCTGAAGGTGTGGACGTAGGAGAAGTTAGCCAGCCCGTCGCGCTCGTGCTGGCCGTCGCGGAGTTGGCTGGAGTCGTACTGCTGGTTGCCGGGGCTGGTGGGGTCGGGGTCGTAGGGGATCTGGAAGTAATCGCCGCGAAACTGGCCGACGAGGCGGAGCTGGGTCCTGGAGGTTCGGTTATAGAGGAGTGAGGTGAAGGCGCCGTAGCCGTTGGCAGCGTCGTGATAGGGCTGGGAGATGGGTGGGGCCAGGCCGTAGCCGGAGCGGTTGCCGCTGAGACTGGCATAGATGGCGAAGGCTTCGGTGTGGGTGCCGAAGTTGACCTGGTCGTTGGTCTGAAAATAGTTGCCGAGGCTGAGAAGGACTTCCACGTCGCGGTTGCGTTCAAAGCCGGAGCGGGGAACTACGTTGAAGACGCCGAAGGTGCGATCGCCTTCATCCGCGGTATAGCTGCCGCGCTGGACTTCTAGGTAGTCGATATCTTTAGGGTCGATCTGAGCACCGAGATTGCTGGAGATGTCGGTATTGGGGACCTGGACGCCATCGATCTGCCAGGTGACCTGATGGCCGCCGCGCATGTGGAGCTGGTCATGGGTGAGGTAGGCACCGGGAACAAAGTCGGTAATCATGGCAAGGCTGTTGGTGCGGGCGGCACCGGGGGTTTGGGCGATGTCGAGGCGGCTTACGAGAGAGGTGGGAGTGGCGGTATCGACGGAGGGGATGAAGGGTTGGCTGGAGACCTGGACGGAGTCGGTGGCGCCGGGGTGTAGCTCAAAGTGGAGGAGGGGGCTGGTGTCGGAGGCGAGGGTAAGGGCTAGCTGAAGGGGGATAAAGCCGGGCTGGGTGACGGTGACGAGGTAGTCGCCGAGGGGGACGGCAGGGAGGGTGAAGATGCCTTCGGGATTGGTCTGGGTAGTTTGGGTGAACTGGGAGTTGGCGGCTTTGAGGGTGACGGTGGCGGAGGGGACGGGACGGTGCTGGGTGTCGTGGACGATGCCCTGGACGCGGCCGAAGACGGTTGCGTGGAGCACGGCGGGAAGCAGCAGGATTGAGACAAACAGAAGAGAGAGCTTACGCATGAAGGCGGCCTCGCGGGACGGATGCTGGGTCTGAATCGGTGCCGATCTGACGCTGGGGAAGGGCTAGGCGAGGGGGTTTGGAGGACCGCGATTGTGGAGGGAGAGGCCTGGGTCGAATTCGTAGTGGTCGTTCGAGAGTGGCAGGCTCAGACGATTTAGCAGGACGCCGGCGATTCGAGCGGGGGATGTGCCGGGAGCGATTGGGTGAGGCGGGATGTTGATGGATGCGGAGGGATATTCAGGGCAAGGTGCGCTGACGACAGAGAGGTGGCCCAGTGACTGGAGAGCTTCGACACAATGGTGCTGACCGGCGCGGCGGCAGCAGATAGGGAGATTGCTATAAGGAGCGGAGGCGAAGAGCGGCGCGATCAGCGGGAAGCCGAAGAGAAGCAGCAACAGGATCGCGGAGAGACGCCTCACGTCGCAATTCTAACGCAGGCGTTGCGTGGAAGCGGGAGCCTGGAGGTTGCTTTTATCGGCTGAGGCGCAGGGCAAATTGAGCTACTCGGGGGTCGGTGGTGGTGGTGGTGATGGAGCCGAAGGCTGGGGAGCCAAAGCTGCCGTTGGGCTGGGCGAAGGCAGGAGTGTTGGTGAGGTTGAAGAGCTCGGCGCGGAACTCAAGGGTGGTGTGCTCGGTGAGGGAGGTGTGCTTTACGAGCGACAGGTCGGCAGTGCGATAGGCCGGGCCACGGACGGGGTTGCGGCTGGCGTTGCCGAAGGTGAACTGGGGAGCGGAGGTAAAGGCGGCGGTGTTGAAGAAATGCCCGGGGGTGCGGAGGTCAGGGGCGAGGGCTGGAGGTGCGATGAGGTTGGGACGCTGGAGGACAATGCCGGCGAAGCTGTTGTTGTTGGTCGCCTGGGTGATGGTGACGGGCATGCCGCTTTGGAGAGTGACGATGGTATCGATGGTCCAGCCGGAGAGGAGGGTAGTGACGGGTTTGAGGAGTGTGCCCCGAGGTTTGGGGCTGGGAAGGTTGTAGACGGCGGAGAAGGTGAGGACGTTGGGCATGTCGCCAGAGGAGGAGTCGCGCTCGAGATAGGGGCGGAAGGTGTCGGCGGCGATGAGTGAGGAGCTGTTGGGAGAGGACAGGACGGTGGAGGAGAAGACGGATGAGGCATCGTCGATGAGCCTGGAATGGGTATAGGCGAGGAGGAGGTAGAGGCCGTGGGCGAGGCGCTGCTCGAGTTTGGCCTCTATGGCGTTGTAGTTGGAGGTGCCGGTGTTGTTGCGGTAGATGGCGACGTTCTGGAAGCGGGGGAACGGCTTGAGGAGTTGCGCGGCGGCGATGGTGGGGGTGTTGAGGGTGCTGGAGGCGGGAATCTGATTGTAGAAGGGGTTGACGACCTTGCCGGTCAGGGCGGTGGGGTTGGTCAGGCCAACGTTGAGCTGGGCGGCGGTGAGCTGATTCAGGTTGGCGTCGGGGACGCCGACGTGGACGACGTGGGAGCCGACGTAGGCGATGTCGAGCGAAAGACTGGAAGTGATGGAGCGCTGGATGGCCAGGTTCCACTGCTCCACGTAGCCGGATCCGGCGGAGCGGGTGGCAGTGTAGACGCTTTGGCCGAGGCCGGCCTGGGGAGTAAGGGGGATGGGGGCAACGGAGGGTCCGGAGGCGAGCTGGAAGGCCTGGGTGTAGCCGTCCTGGGTGCGCTGCTGGACGTTCTGGATGAAGGGATATTGGGGGGTGGTGAATGGAGTCGTGATGCCGGATTGATCGATGAAGACGATGCCGAAGCCGGAGCGGAAGACGGTTCTTGTATCGGGAGAGAAGGCGAGGCCCAGGCGTGGGGCGAGGCTGGTGTAGTGAAGCTGGCGGGCGCTGCGGGAGTTGCTTACCTGACCATTTTGGGCGCCGAGGTAGTCAAGTTGCTGGGTGGCCAGGTTGAAGATGGCACCCTGGTTGCGGGTTTCGGTGGACGGCAGGTGGAGGGTGTAACGCGCGCCGAGGTTGAGGATGAGTCGAGGCGTGACGCGGTAGTCATCCTGGAGGAAGAACTCGTGGATGTAGTCGCGGGGGCGGATGGTGCGGGTCTGAAGGTCGATGGAGAAGGTGTCCACCTGGCCGAGGAGGAAGCTGGCGAAGGAGTTGCCGCCCGTGGCCTGGCCAGTGGTGCCAGTGGCATTGGTGCCTGTGGAAGTGAAGGCGAAGGAGCCGGTGGGATTGGGGGGAGAGATGGCGTTCAGCTCGTAGCGGCGGAGGTCGGCGCCGGCTTTGATGGAGTGCGGGCCAACGTTGTAAACGACCGTGTCGACCAGCTGTGAGACGGAGGTTTGATAGCGGGCGGAGGTGCTGGCATTGGCTCCGAGTTGCTGGAAACCGGTGAAGGTGAAGAGGGGAAGAGCAGTGTTGAAGGTGGCGTTGGTGGGGATGCCGGGGATTCCGAGAGCGGTGGATGCGGTGTTGGGGAGGGTGACTCCAAGTTGATTGTTGCCTCGGCGGGTGTAGCCGAGGCGGAGATCGTTGAGGAGATGCGGAGAGAAGGTATGGGTTTCATTAAGGACAAATTGCTGGCCGAGGATGTTGGTGAGGCCGGTCACGTTGCCGGTGCCGAGGACTGAGCCGGCGATGTTTCCGGAGCCTTCGGGAAATGGGGTGACGGGGTTCTCGATCTCGTTGAAATAGCTGTAGCGGGTGAAGGCGCGGTCGTGGGAGGTAAAGGCCGCGTCCAGGCGGAGGTCGAACTGGTTCTGATGGTCGTCGTCGCTGGCGGTGCGGGTGTAGTTGTTGGCCGCGGTGAAGCTGGTGGGGAGGGGGATTCGGGCGAGCAGGGCGAGGGCCGCGGGGTCAAGGGGAGTGGTGATAATGTCGTTCGGGAACTCGGTGCGGGAGAGCTTGCCGGCGGTGGTTTGGGTGGTGGCGGGGTTGTAGATTCTGGCTACGTTGGTGAAGACGCCCTGGCGCTCCGGGAGGGTGGGGACGGTGGAGATGCGGGTGACGCCGATGCGCTGCCTGACGCCCTGATAGTCTGCGAACGCAAAGAGGTGGGTCTGCGTCAGCCTGGGGAGGATGGGACCGCCGAGGGTGGCACCGTAGAGATTGCGGCGGTACTCGGGTTTGCGGGTGGTGGTGGGGGTGAAGTAGTTACGGGCGTTGAGAGTTTCGTTGCGGAGATACTCAAAGAGGCTGCCGTGGAACTGTGAGGTGCCGGAGCGGGTGGCGAGGTTGATGACGCCGCCGTTGAATCTGCCGAACTCGGCGGAGACGTTGTTGGATTCGATGGAGAACTCGGCGATGTCGTCGAGGATGGGGAAGAAGGCGACCTGACCGGGTTCGGGTTGGAGGGCGGAGATGCCGTCGTAGAGATACTCGTTGGTGCGGGGACGACCGCCATTGATGCGGGGGAGGAGGGTGCCGGGGGGAAGCTCTACCCCTGGGGCGAGTTGGGCAAGCTGGATGAAGTTGCGGGAGTTGAGGGGGAGGACGGCAACGGTGGCGCCGGGGATGGTGGTGGCGATGTCACTGGTGGCGGCCTGGAGGAGCGAGGCGTCGGCATCTACGGTGACTGTCTGGTCTGGAGCGCCGGGCTGGACCTGGAGATCGAGGCGGATGGTCTGGCCGGTGGTGATGGTGATGCCGGTGCGGACGAGATGGGTAAAACCGGAGTGGTCAACGGAGAGGGAGTAGAGGCCAGAGTTGAGCTGGGTAAAGTCATACTCGCCGGTGCGGGTGGTTTGGGCGGGGATACGGACGCCGGTGGACTGGGCAGTGAGGGTGATGCGGGTGTTGGGGAGAGCGGCTCCGGAGGGGTCGGCGACGAGGCCCTTGAGTTCACCGAGGATCTGCGCTGATGCGGGGAGAGAGAGCAACAGAGCCGCAGCGGTGGTCCCCAGCGTCAGAAATCGGGGTTGGGACATGTTTCGAATCTATATGAATTGATCCGTATAGCCAAGCAGGAGTCGCGTCAGGATGGATCGGTTTCGATGCGCTCAATCATGACGTCAGTGGACTTGATGAGAGCGGCTGCGGTTTGGCCTTTGCGGAGACCGAGTTCGCGTGCGGCTTCTGAGGTAATGATGCTGGTTATCTTTTGCTCGCCGATGGAGAGGACGATCTGGGCGAAGAGGCCTTCGATGCGGATGCTGACGATCTTGCCGGTGAGTTGATTGCGTCCGGAGATGCGTCGGTAGCGCTGGCGGGAGTCGGCTTCTTTTTTGAGGTTGTCTGTGGCGAGGAAGGGCTTGAGGGTGGCGAGGGAGATACGGTGATGGCCGCCGGGAGTTGGCGAGGTTTTGAGCTTGCCGGAGAGGATCCACTGCTTGATGGTGGGATAGCTGATGGCCAGCATGCGTGCGGCTTCGCGAGGAGTTAGGAGGGGTGGGGTTGGCATGAAGATATTGTGAGGCTTTGGCAGCGAGTTCGAGAACTGCAACCGCAGATTTCCTTTGTTGCGCTGCGGAATGACAACCGACGGGGAATGAAGGCAGCACAGGGAAGCGCGGTTTAGACTTCGCTCGGCGGGGTTTCTGGCTCGATGGGAAGAGAGACGCGGAAGGCGGTGCCGCTGTGGCCACGACGAGTGCTGCTGCGGATAGTGATGCGGCCGCGGTGGCCTTCGACGATGGTTTTGGAGATGGCCAGGCCGAGGCCGGTTCCGTTCTCTTTTTTAGTGGTGAAGAAGGGATCGAAGACTTTGTTGAGCATGAC
>JAYVZP010000085.1:0-71732 GCA_043783275.1 Rhodanobacteraceae bacterium | reverse complement strand
GCATGACACCCAGGATGAATGCGACGCTGGTCATCAAGATCGGCCGCAGGCGCAGTTCGGAAGCTTCAATCGCCGCCTCCGTGATGGACCGGCCCTGCGTTAGCAATTGCTCCGCGAACTCGACTATCAGGATCGAGTTCTTAGCTGAGAGGCCGATGAGCATGACCAAACCGATCTGGACGTAGACATCGTCCACCAGGCCGCGCGCCGCGACGAGCGAGAGCGCTCCGAGGACGGCCATGGGGACGGCGAGCAGGATGATGAATGGCAGCGCAAACGACTCATACAGCGCCGAGAGGGTCAGGTAGACAACCAGCAGGCCAAGGCCAAAGATGATGATGGCCTTGCCTGCCGACTCATACTCTTCAAGCGCAAGACCGGTCCAGGAGAAGGTCATGCCCTGTAGCTTGTTCTTTTCGAACAACTTCTGCATGGCGTCTAGACCCTGGCCGGATGAGAGACCCTGGATAGGCGAACCGTCGATCTCTGCCGAGCGATAGAGGTTGTAGTGGTAGATAACCTGCGGTCCGGAGGTTTCATTGAGCGCGACGAGGTTGTCGAGCGGCACCATCGCGCCGGAGTCTGAGCGGACGTAGAACTGGCGGAGATCCTGCTGGTTGCGGCGATACTGCTGGTCTGCCTGCACGTAAACGCGGTATGACCGGTTATTGAAGTCGAAGTCATTGACGTAGCTGGAACCCATGAACGTGCCCATGGCAGCGGAGATCTGGCTGATCGGAACGCCGATGGCCTTGGCTTTTTGACGGTCGATGGTGACGGCAACCTGCGGATCGTTCGCCGTAAAGGGCGAATACATTCCGGTAAGTTGGGCGCCCGGCGCGCGCGTCTGGCCGATCATCGTGTGCACGACGCGGTCAATGTCACCGAAGGAGTTGCGGCCTTGATCCTGGAGCTGGAACTGGAACCCTCCGACGGAGCCAATACCCTGAATGGCCGGCGGCTCAAACGCGGCGACGATGCCGCCAGGAACGCCGAAGAGTTTGGGAGCAATGTCTGCGACGATCTCTTTGGCGGAGTGGCCCTTGCCCAGCTTGACACGGGCATCGATTGGCTTAAGTGGGGCGAAGATGATGCCGGAATTCGGGCTCGAACCTCCCGAGAGCGAGAAGCCCATGACAGAGAAAGTTCCAAAGACATCCTGATTCTGGCGGATGATAGCCGAGGCTTTATCGGCGACGTCGGTGGTGTAAGAAAGTGAGGCACCCGGAGGTGTCTGGACGATGCAAAGGAAATAGCCCTGGTCTTCACTGGGCACGAAAGCTGTAGGCACATGGTCATACATGTACGCCGTGGCAGCCAGGCCTGCCGCAAACAGGATAAAGACGATCGTCTTGGCACGCATGACCAGGAATGTGACCATGCTGGCATACCAGGAGCCAAGCTTCTTGATTCCGTCATCTACCAACTTGAGCAGGCCACCGTGGTGCTGCTCCGGACGGAGAAGGATAGCGGCCAGAGCCGGTGACAGCGTGAGCGCATTGAAGGCGGAGATGGCGATGGCGAATGCGATCGTGAGCGAAAATTGCTTGTATAGAATGCCGGTGGTTCCAGGGAAGAAGCTGACCGGAACGAAGACCGAGATAAGCACCAGCGAGGTCGCGATAACGGCGCTTGTGACCTCGCGCATACCGACACTGGTGGCTTCATGCGCATCCGACATGCCCTCCGAGATGTGGCGCTGAACGTTTTCAATGACGACGATGGCGTCGTCCACGACGAGTCCGGTGGCTAACGTGATGCCGAAGAGCGTAAGCGAATTGATGGAGAAGCCGAAGAGTTTTACGAAGAGGAACGTGCCGACCAGAGATACCGGGATGGTGACGGCCGGAATGATCGTAGCGCGCCAGTCCTGCAGAAACAGGAAGATGACGATAATCACGATCACGATAGCTTCACCGAGCGTAATCAGTACCTCGCGAATCGAGTCCGCCACGACCTGCGTCGTGTCGACAGCGATGACGTACCTCATGCCCGGTGGAAAGTCTTTTTGCAGCGTGTTCAGGACTTCGCGGCACTTCCTGGCTACGTCCAATGCATTCGCGTTGGCGAGTTGTTGGATACCGACACCGACCGCGTCGCCACCGGAAAACTTGAGCGAAGATGCGTAGCTTTCCGCACCTATTTCTGCGTGTCCGACGTCTCTAAGCAGGACCAATCCAGCGCCGTTTCCATTTACGGCACCAGCCTGGCCTTTCAGGATTATGCTCTCGAATTGCTTCGCGCTCGTCAGGCGGCCGACAACGCGGACGGCCATCTGGTAGTCCTGATTGCCAGCATTTGGCGGAGAGCCCAATTGTCCCGCCGCAATCTCGACGTTCTGCTCCTGCAGAGCCTGAGTCACATCGAGCGCTGTCAATCCACGAGCGGCTAGCTTGGCCGGGTCGAGCCAGACACGCATAGCGTATTTGCGTTCGCCGAAGACATTCACGTCTCCGACACCGGGAACGCGCTTGAGCGCATCGCGGACGTAGACGTCGATGTAGTTGGAGATGAACTGATTGGAGAGGCTGTGATCCGGCGAGGTAAAGCCGGCCACCAGGACAAAGTTGGGGTTGGCCTTGGTGATCGTGATGCCGGTGTTATTGACCGCGGCCGGCAAGCGACCGGCCGCCGAGGAGACGCGATTCTGAACGTCTACCGCGGCGATCGAGAGATCGTAGCCGGTCTGAAACGTGACCGTGATGGCGGAGGTACCGTCGTTGGCCGACACCGACGAGATGTAGCGCATACCCTCGACGCCGTTGATGGACTGCTCGAGCGGAATTGTGACGGCGGACTCGACAATGCCCGCGTTGGCGCCCACGTAGTTGGACGTGACGACCACCTGGGGTGGCGCCAACTGCGGATACAGCGAGATCGGAAGCGTCGGAATGGAGACCGCGCCGGCCAGGATAATCAGCAACGCGCTGACGGTGGCGAAGATGGGACGGCGAATGAAAAAATCTACCAAGCTGGTCTCCTCTTCCTACTGCTTCAGGCCCAAGCACCTGCGATTGCAACACCTCTTGGCTAGACGCCTTGCTTGGCTAGACGCCCTGGTAGACGAGCCCCAGGAAGACTTCCGGTTTCATAAACCCGGCGCCCCACTTGGCATCATAGGCAGCCGTGGGCTTGGCGGCGGCAACTTCTTCAAGCGACTTACCCTGTTTCTTCAGGCTTGCGACGCTGTCACGAATGCTCACGAGCATGTCGTGATAATCCGCAAACTGCGCCTTGTTACCGATAGGGCCGTGGCCGGGAATGATAATCGTAGTGGCGTTCGTCATCTTGAGCGTTCGATCCGCCGCACGGATCATCCCATTGATGCTGCCGCCAGAGGAGTAGTCGATGAACGGGTAGAAGCCGTTAAACCAGGTATCGCCCGCGTGCAGGACATCCACGTCTTTGAAGTGGACGGAGATATCGGTATCGGTGTGGGCGGGCTGGTAGTAAGCCAGGTTCAGGGTCTCGCCGTTGAGCTTGAGCGTGTGGGTCTCGGCGAAGGTTTGCGTGGGGAGCGCCCCTGCCGGCGATGGCGGAAAGGTGGCCTGGAACGCGGCGATGGTCTGCGTGGTGCTCAGGCGCTCTTTCGTTTTGTCGTGCGCGAGGATGGTTGCGCCTGCGGTATGCACCCACTCGTTGCCGTCAGTGTGATCAAAGTGCCAATGCGTATTGATGAGGTGCGTGATGCGATCCGCGCTCAGTGCTGCCAGAGCCTCCGTGATCTGCGGCTGCGATGTGGAGTAACCCGCATCTACCAGCAGCTTGCCCTGTGCGCCAGTCAACACGGCGATGTTGCCACCCGAACCCATCAGCACACTGACGTTGCCGCGAAGCTTTTGGGTGGTGATCTTGGCAGTGGCACCAGCCGCCCGCCCCTGGACTACGATCGCCGGTAGCTCAGCGTGTTGCGCAAAAAGAAACCGCGGGGAAAGGAACGCGCCCGTTGCGACTGCTGCGGAAGAGCCAAGGAACGCACGGCGGGTGATGTTTTGCATTTTCAATTCATTCTTCATCGCAAAGCTCCTGATAGGTTTGTTCAACTCTGTTTAGCTCTTGCCAGCGGCAGCCGGCGGCGGTCCGGTAAGAGGTTTAACCGGCGCACCTTCTCCAATAAACTGCAGGCCGGAGACGATGACCTGGTCACTGGGATCGAGCCCTCCGAGGACCGGGTAGGTATTGCCGATTGTGTCGCCCAGCGTCACGGCAACCAAATGGGCAACGAATCCGCCACCCTGCGTCCTGGCCACGTAAACGAATGCCTGTCCGCCGATCTGCGTGACCGCAAGCACTGGAACCGTGGGCTTGGGTGTCGAATTCCACGTGATGCGCGCGTTCACCACCTGCCCATTGCGAACCTGATTGCCGGCCGGGATGGATGCCTTGGCAAGAATGCCCTGAAGGCCGCTATCGACTTGCGGCGAAATAAAGGAGACGGTGGTCCTGGCGACGACCTTACCGCTGGTGTCCGATATCTCAACCGGCAACCCCGCCTTCACGAGCGATACCCGCTCTGTCGGCACATAGATGTAGGCTTCCAGACCGGACTTTTCATCCACCGTCGTGAGCAGGGTGGTGGACGTGACGTGATCGCCCTGATGCACCGGTATGTCCCCGACAACGCCCGCAAATGGTGCCCGTATCTGATAGTAGGCAAGTTCCTGGCGCTGAGTCGCGGTCCCAGCAGCGCTGGCGTCATAGCCGGCCTTTGAGCTTTCAAACGACTGAACTGCTGTATCGTAGGCTTGTTTGGACGTGATGCCAGCTTCGTAGAGGTGCTTCTGGCGTTCCACCTCTGACTTGTTGAACTGGTAAAGAGCGTTGGACTGCGCCTGGCTGCCAGCCTGCTGCTGCACCGCGGCCACCTGCTTGAGCGGATCAATCTGCATCAGCAATTGCCCCTGCTTCACGGACTGCCCGCTGGTCACGAAGATGCGGGTGAGGTTGCCATCGACCTGCGGCTGTATTGTGGCCGAACGCCGACTCTTGATCGTGGCGACATAGGTATCGCCGGAGGGAACCGCGGAGAGAGAAACCTTGGCCACCATTACGGGCATGGCCTGTTGAGGAGGCGATGGTGGATCCGCTTTCTTACATCCAGAGAGGCCTGCGAACATTATCGTTGCCGACACTAATATGCTGGTACGTCCTTGCACTCAAGTTCTCCTGGTTGCACCGCGTAGGTTACACGGTTTATTTTCACGGTCTGAAATTTTAGATTCGGCGAGAATCAGGAAGATGCGAAAGAGTTATGACTACTGGGATTTTTGACAGACTACGCCGAGCCAAGTAATCTTGGTAGGTGAGGCTACGGTTAGAGCAGCGTGGGGCTGCCCGTGGAATCCAAATGCGTCCCCGTCGTCCAGAGGCCTAGGACACCGCCCTTTCACGGCGATGACACGGGTTCGAATCCCGTCGGGGACGCCAAGCCTAACAGTCATTCTAAGTAAACGCACACGGTACTTTTGCGAACCTTGAGGACCCCTGGAGGACGCTACATTTATGTGATGAGGTCCAAGGCATCGATATCTCAGCGATCGCAAATCGTTTGGGATGTAAAAGTTCTTGTTCGATTGGTCGAGACCAGTCATCTTTGGTAATCAAATCCGCTACAGGCGTGGTTGTTGCTTGAGTGTGGCAAGCTCGTCGATAAACGTCTCTCGAATAAAGTCTTCGCCAGCCTCCTCAAAAGGAGGCAGGAAGAAGGTCGTCTAGCTTTCTTCTCGTCACTTGCCCGTTTGATTCACATAGCGGTCACATGCGCCTGTCTCACAACTCGGCTGAGAACGAGAGTTTGATAAGCCCGTTTGTCGAGCATTTGGATTGCTTCCGGATTGACAGCAATCGGCGTTGGAGGTCCCGACTCCGTGGCGGTCAGACGCTTGTCTGTACCATGAAAACCGACTCTTGAGACCTGCCACCCTCCGATTCAGGGCACTAGCGGCGTGTCGCAAAACCTGCCGATTCCGAAATATTCTGCCTCCTCGTCAAATGCGGCGAAAGCGGCAATCTCGCTCGTTTGGAACGGCGGAAACTGCACAAGGAATGCGTGTCGATACCACTCTCAAAGTCCAACATGGGGCCATCTCTAAAATCCTCTTGCATCAAGGTGCCAAACGAACGTTGCCGGTAATGTTACGCTGCGCCCCTTCGCCGTTCTTGAGGTACACGCTAACAGAGCTTCTCCCCAATCTGCAGCCACTTGTCCGTTAAAGGCGACTCTCGCAGAGATGGCATCATCCTCTTCAGATTCTTCTCCTAACCCTGGGGTTCATCGTCCGCACTTGGCGTAGAGAAATGGCAAATGCCTGGCCTCAGGTTTTCCCCCTCGGCGTGTTGACCTATCCCGAGTTCTGACGGCCGGTGGAATGTCGACTTAGTAAATTCCCTCGAACCTACCAGCTGACAGGTCGCAATATAACCGACATATGGGGGCGACGAAATCCGTCCATTCATGGCCGCCGCCGCGGCTCTTGTAACAACAGGCTAAATCAATACCACAAATGAGGGATCTCAGATAAATTTTCTTGGCTTAACCAAAGGGCTTCCATTACTGCGGTAACTGGACATGGACACGCCATCTGCACACTAACTGCATGTATTGATTCGCGTAATGCAGGACTCTAGTTCAACAAAGTTACCAAAAGCACACAATCCTCGCGACCGATCGGTTACCAAAGACTTCTCGACACGTTGCTTTATCTCATTAGTGTGGTCGCATAGTTTTTCAGTCACGTCGAGCGCACGCGGAATAACTGCTCTCAGGTGTGGTCCTGGTTCACGAAACTTTTAGACATCAGGTCACAGTGAGAAGGCCATAGCAATCGAATCGTCCGATCGCAGCTACTAGAGATAACCGGGATCAGATTAGCAACAACTTTCTTTCTCGCGACGCATCTGCATCATGAGTCGCTCGGCTAAGCTCGCTTCGAATTAAATAACAAGCACCTAATCTTGTTCTTCTTTCTGCCAGAGGCCTAAATGCATAACTCGTCCTGCAGCTTGCAGCCACCCACTCGCCTGTACGTCTCAGTCGTTCAATCCTATCGATCGAATTATGAATCCTTCTGCGACCGCAGGGGATTCAGCGCGCTCGCGAACCCCACGCCACTCCTGCTCATTGATCTTGGGCACTCTCCCTAGGCGCGACCGCTACCACTAATCGAAACCAGCGCTAAGCAAGATCCCTGTTGTCATCCTTCTCACGTTTCCTACCGCCGCTCTTGGAGAATCCGAGTGAAAGTCCTAAAGATACCTGCTCTTTCCATTGCGTTACTAACTTGCACGCTATCCACAGGGCTAAATTCAATGCCCGCTGCGATAGCCCAAATGACTCAATCTGCCGAACCGCAGGCAACTACACCTGCCGGTTCCCCCCAGGCCAGCCGCATGAAAACCATCACCAACGCTCAGCGTGATGCGGCTGCAGCCAAGGCGCGCGCTGAACGAGTGGCTCTACGCAGAGCTGCTAAGGAAGCGGGTGCACAACGCATGACTAAACCTGTCAGTGCAGGTACGCTTGACCCAAAGCTACAAGGGACTGCTGCCTCTGCGCAGTTATTGATAGCTCCGGCCAAGATGACTCCTGCAGCGGCGTCGGTTGGAAGCAGCGCCGTGACGGCAGGTGTTCCGGTCGGCATCCCCGGGGCGGCGCCGTTGCCTAATGGTTGCCAGCCTGGCATCCTGGACTATTTCAATTGCGGAAACTACGCCAACAGCCCGCTACCAGAGATCACCCTCGACCCCAAGGGTATGCCGATGCTGGATGCGAACGGCAACCCGATTCCTGTTTTACATACCGGTCTTCGCAAGTTCGTCAACAAGCTCGCAGGTGTAGGCGCGGGCAACAAGAATGAACTTGGCAACTATATTCCGATAGCAAAAGCTTCGAGCTATCCCGAAAAAAATGGCACCAATTCTGACTACTACCATATCGAGTTGCAACGCTACACGCAGACCCTGCATTCTGACCTTCCGCCAACGCTACTTCAAGGCTACCGGGACGCTGCAAATAATGGTGCAGCCTCATATTTGGGTCCCATGATTTTTGCGCGACGCGACGTCCCAGTACGCGTCAAGTTCACGAATAGTCTGCCTTCGGCTGCACAGGGCAAGTCATTTATTCCTATGGACCTGACGATGAAAGGAGCTGGCAACGACGCCAACGGTATCCCCTATCCTCAGAATCGCGCGCTGCTTCATCTACATGGCGGCGTAACCCCCTGGATCAGCGATGGCACCCCCCACCAGTGGATCACGCCTGCGGCTGATGGCAAGAAAGGTGTCAGTCAACGGAACGTGCCAGATATGCCGGATCCGGGTGTGGGCTCGGACACGTGGTACTGGACCAATCATCAGAGCTCACGAATGATGTGGTACCACGACCACTCCTACTCGATGACGCGGCTTAATGTTTACGCTGGAGAAGTTGCGCCTTACATTTTGACAGAGAAAGCCGAAGACGACCTTATTACCACCCACCTTCTTCCCAATCAGTCAGGCATCGATAACTCCGGAGTTGAAGCTTACAAGTATGGGATTCCTCTGATTATTCAGGATAAGACCTTCGTTCCACCGACGGATAAGACCGTAACGAATCCAGTTCTTCTTGGAAGCGGGGCACAAACGGCCTATTCGATGAATCAGTTGATGGCGGAAGATCCAACCTGGTTTGGGCAGACTAACCTGAGTGCAGGTCCGGTTATTTCAACCAGCGACGGCGTGCACGACACCATCATGGGGCAATTTGGACAGCTTTGGTTCCCCCACGTCTTCATGCCGAACCAAAACGCTAACATAACGAGCGGTGTAAACAACTACGGAAGATGGGACTACGGCGCCTGGGTGTGGCCTCCGGTAACGGGGCTGACGCACAAGCCGCTTGCGACTACCGACCCTGTTAGCAAGCTGCCAATCGTGATTCCTCCATTTCCGAATCCATCGGCAGTCCAGGAAGCTTTCATGGATACACCACTCGTCAATGGAACACCCTATCCAACGCTAACGGTAGGAAAGAAAGCCTATCGTTTCCGCATCCTCAACGCGGCCAACGAACGGCATTGGAACCTGCAGTTTTACTATGCAGTGGATGCGGCTGGAAATGCCTGCAAAGGTGCCCTTGCCGCATCGGCATGTACAGAGGTAAAGATGATTCCGGCAACGCCCAGTCCTAATCTTCCGGCAACGTGGCCGGTGGATGGACGTCCGGGAGGCGTACCAGATCCGTTGCTCGCCGGTCCGGATATTCTGCAGATTGGAAACGAAGGGGGTTTTCTTCCCGCCTCGGTGGCCATTCCAAGCCAACCTATAAATTATGAATACAACCGGCGCGTCATCACTGCGCTGAATGTAAGCAATCATGCGCTGTTGATTGGGCCGGCTGAACGTGCCGACATCGTGGTCGACTTCACCCAAGTTCCTGAGGGTGCGGTGCTGATCATGTACAACGATGCACCGGCACCTGACCCTGGCTTCGACACCCGCCTTGACTATTACACGGGAGATCCGGACCAGAGCGGAAGTGGCGGAGCTCCTACCACTTTGCCGGGCTATGGTCCCAATACGCGCACGGTCATGCAGTTCGTGGTGAGCGCGTCTGCAGACGCTTCGAATAATACTTTCAGTGCGTCTGCCTTCGATACCGCACTGAGTCATGGCGTGTATGCGGCGATGCAGGATAAGCCGCTGGTTCCGGAAAAGGCCTATGACCCAACTCAGGCAAATAACTACGCATTCATCCAGGACAACGTTTACGACAAGACTACAAAAACGTTTGTTGCTGCGCAGACAGCGCCAGCCGGCGACGCACTCCTCAATCTTGAAAACAAAGCGATTGCAGAGGAGTTCGACACCGACTGGGGTCGCATGACGGCACAGTTGGGGACAGAGTTACCTTTTACGAACTTTCTGACTCAGACGACTTTGCAGCAGTGGTACTTTGACCCGGCTACAGAGATCCTCAACAACGGCGACACCCAGATCTGGAAGATCACTCACAACGGGGTTGACACTCATTCGATTCACTTCCATCTTTTCAACGTGCAGGTAATCAACCGCGTGGCGTGGGATGGAACGATGTATCCACCCGATGCAAATGAATTGGGCTGGAAGGAATCGGTGCGCATGAACCCGTTGACTGACACGATTGTTGCGCTCAAACCGATAACGCCACCACTTCCCTTCTCCCTTACCGACAGCTATCGACCCTTAGATCCGACAATTTCCCTGAATGCCACTTCACCAGCTTTCACCAATATTGATCCCGTAACGAACAATCCGATCACGGTGACCAATGAGCTGACCAACTTTGGTTGGGAATATGTCTGGCATTGTCACTTGCTTGGTCATGAAGAGAACGACATGATGAGGCCCATGATTATCCAGGTCGCACCCGAAGTGCCAGACAGCTTCACGTCTACCCGCAACGCTAATGAGACCAACACGTTGAAGTGGGTAAACACTGCGGCCAGTGCGAGTGGATTTGTGATCCAGCGAGCAACGGATACAGCATTCACGAAAGGCCTGCATACGATGACGATCAATCCGTCCGTAACTGCCCACAGTCAATTGGCTCCCGGCTTACCCGGAAGCTATACCGACACTACCCCTGATCCTACGGTCCCCTCCTACTATCGAATGGCGTCCAGCAAGCTATTCAACAACCAGGTGGTCTCCAATGGGATTTTGAATTCAGCATGGACATCCACGATTACGGAAGCACCGACGCTTGCACCACTTGGGAGTCTCTCACCGACGAGTCTTCTTTTCCGCACAACTGTCTTGAAAAGCACATCCTCTTCACAAATACTGACGCTATTCAACAATGGCACCGCGCCTATGACAATTACTGGCAAGCCGATATTGTCTGGAGGTGCAGCCAGTGACTTCGTAGTGACAACCGGCTGTCCGGCTAGCATGGCGGCCCACTCCAACTGCAATATCGACGTCTCCTTTGCACCCACTGCTGCCAGCTCTCTAAATGGAAGGAAGGCATCGTTGACTGTAAGCACCAGCGACAAACTCCATCCCACTCTTACCGCATCGCTCAGTGGCACAGGCACAGCACTGAAGATTTCGGCCTCGACACTCGCATTCAACTCAGTGCTGTTGAACGCAACGGCGACACAGACCTTCACTCTTCATAATGTCGGTACCACGCCGCTGACCTTTGCCGGAACCCGGATACAGATTGCGCCCGCAACCGGGGATTACAGCACTACGAACAATTGCACGTTGAACACAATTCCGGTTGGAGGATGTACGGTGAGAGTTACCTTCTCACCAATCGCAATAGGAATTCACACCGGCACCCTAAGCGTAAATACAACTGACCCAGCAGGCGTGCAAACGGTTGCTTTGAGCGGCACTGGCGTTTCTTCTCTACTGGTGCTTTCACACACGACGCTATCGTTTACCTCCAATCAGGGCATCGAGAGCGCTGCAGAAGTTGTGACCATCTCGCACACCGGAGGAGCCCCGCTTAGCCTTGAGAGTATAAAACTGGGTGGCGTCACTCCGGCGGCCTTCAATATCGTACCTGGAGCAGCAGGAGCTTGCCCCACCGGCGCAAGTACGCTTGCGGTCGGGGCGCACTGCACCGCAACGATTGACTTTATGCCAACGGCGCCTCAGAGTGCTCTTATTCAGCCGCTAAGCGCGTCTCTGATAGTCACTCCTGCCGCTGGTTCAGGAGTTGCGCAGTCGGTTGCTTTGATTGGTCATACGACCATTCCCGCTATCAGTACGACATCTGCAGGCCTTTCCTTTACAAGACTAAATGCAGCTACCGTGCAAAGCATCAAAGTGACCAGTTCCGGAACGGGGCCCCTCAGCATAACCAGTGTTGTTGTTTCAGGAGCGCCTGCGGAATTCAAATTCACGAATAGTTGTCCCGTCAGCGTCCCGTCGGGCTCTTCCTGCAATATCGGCGTTACTTACACACCGACATCGACAGGAGCCAAGTCTGCAACCTTAACGATAACCACCGTGGCACCGGCGGCCTCTCCAAAAATAAATCTCATCGGTAACTAACTTCACAGTGATGGCATGGAGTGATTCGCTCCATGCCATCATTTCACTTTGCTTGAATCTAGAGTCATTTGTAAAAGTTGCAGACAAATCAATATGAGGCCATGCATGAGTTCTTCTGTGTTGAAGTCGACAATAAAGATCATAGGCGTCACTTTGGTCGCCCTCATGGCATTTTGGTTTGGCAGAACACACGCTCCGGATCTCCCACACGAAATGCCCGCAGCAACATCTAACGTTCTTTATTACCAGGATCCGATGCATCCCTCGTATCGGTCAGACAAGCCAGGGACGGCACCTGATTGTGGCATGGCCCTTGAACCCGTATATGCAGCAACTCCGAATGAGTCCGCCCAGACATCCGTGGAGGCTGTCACTGTAACTATGGAGGCGCAGCGTATAAGCGGGATCCGAACGGTTCGTGTGCAGACAGAATCATTGAGACAGCATTTCGAAGCTCCCGGTATTGTCGTTGCCGATGAAAGTCGAATCTTTAAGGTTACAGCGTTGGCCGACGGAGTGATCAAGTCGGTTTCAGGATTTTCGACAGGCAGTGTCGTACACAGAGGCGATTTACTAGCCACTTATTTCGTGCCGACCAGAGATCTCTACAACGCCGTTCAAGCATACGTGCTAGCCTCGGGAACCTTTGACCAGGCCGCAGCAGCAGTACGCGACCAATCCTTTATCAACACGGCGAAGGCGCAGAAGCGGGTAGAAGAGGAACTGCTGAGATCGTACGGACTCAGCTCCCAACAAATCCGAGAGTTAGCTCGTTCTCGCGAGGTAACGCGCGACATAGATTTCCGCTCTCCAGCTGATGGCGTTGTGCTCGATCGGAACGTCAATCTGGGACAAACCCTGGCACGGGGCGCGGAGTTAGCTCGAATAGCTGATCTTTCGCGCATTTGGGTGCTGGTTGATGTCAACGAGTCGGAACTTGAAGTTTACCGTCCCGGACGGCCTGCGGTCGTCAGTTATGGAGAATATAGCTTCCCGGCCCGGGTTTCAGAGGCGAGACAGTTTGATTCTGTGTCTCGCACATTCAAAGTTCGATTAGAGTTGGCAAATCCGAAGTTGACATTGCGGCCAGATATGTTTGTCCGGGTCGTCTTAGTAACTCCAGTCATGAGGAGTGTAACTGTTCCTCAGGAAGCGATCCTGGATAGCGGCCTTCAAAAGGTGGCATATGTCAGGCTGGCGAATGGCTCCTTCACCCCTCGAAAAGTCAAAACGGGTGTTGAGACAGATGGTCGCGTACAGATTCTCGATGGATTGCAGGACGGTGCTGACGTGGCCGTATCGGGGACATTCCTGCTCGATTCGGAGAGTCGTTTACTTGTAGAGCGAGCCCAGGTCCAAGAGGTTGATCACAGGTTGAGCGCGACTGAAAAAGCGGAGAGTGACCCCGCTTGCGGCATGCCGTTACAGCATCTTGATGAGGCGCTATCTTCAGAGTATTCAGGAAAACACTTCCACTTTTGTTCAAAGAGCTGCAAGGCAAAATTTGACAGCAATCCACAAGCCTATGCAGAACGCGGTGGGGAGGCAGTTGGCTTAACTGCGGGATTAAGGACCAAATAATGATTGACTATCTAGTCGATTTTTCAGCGAGACATCGCAAATGGATTGTTCTGGTAACGGCCATTGCCTGTATCTGTGGATGGTTTGCGATGAGAAGAGTTCCGTTGGATGCAATCCCGGACCTCTCGGAGACCCAGGTGATTGTTGCTTCTCGTTGGGACCGTGATCCGCGCCAAATGGAAGACCAGGTAACAAATCCAATTGTAACTGCGTTGACTGGACAATCTAGAGTAAGGACAGTCCGGGCCATCTCCGACTTTGGCTACTCCTATGTTTATGTAATCTTTGATGAGGGTACTGATCTCTTTTGGGCAAGAACACGTGTTCAAGAGGTTATGGCAAGCGTAATACCTAATTTGCCGACGGGAGTTACCACCAGCCTGGGGCCGGATGCCACAAGCCTTGGCTGGATATTTCAATATGCCCTTGTCGACAAAACTGGGACTCACAATCCAGCCGAGTTGCGTTCCATCCAGGATTGGTACCTTCGAAGTCATCTTCGCTCGGTTAAAGGTGTAAGCGAGGTTGCCTCTGTAGGCGGATTTGGCAAGGAATATCAGGTAAACGTGGACCCGGTGCGTCTACGCAATCACGACCTAGGGATTGTGAGTGTGGCCGAAGCGCTTCGCAACGCCAACACTGACACCGGTGCGAAATTACTTGAATTTGGTGAATCAGAGTCAATGGTGCGGGGCTCTGGTTACCTGCGGTCGATACGCGATATCGAAAACAGCGTCATCAGCGCCTCGACAAAGGGTACTTCTGTTCGAGTTGGTGATATTGCGCAGGTTGTTACCGGCCCTAACATGCGTCGTGGGTTGGCCGACCTGGATGGAAGGGGTGAAACTGTCTCCGGCATCATCGTGATGCGAAACGGTGAAAGCGTTCCGGAGGTGATTGATCGCGTAAAGTCGCGACTGGTAGAACTTCAGCCTGGACTTCCGTCAGGGGTAGAAGTCATTCCGATCTACGACCGATCCAGGTTGATCGAACAATCCATCTCCCACCTGCGCTGGACACTGATCGAAATCATAGTCACCGTTGCAGTGGTCATCCTCGTTTTCCTTTGGCATATTCCAAGCGCGGTTATACCGATCCTCACTATCCCTGCCGCTTTATTGATTTCGTTTATTCCTTTTTATGGGATGGGCCTGACGGCCAACATCATGTCTTTGGGGGGCCTGGCAATTGCGGTGGGGGCTTTGGTGGATGCGTCGATCGTTGTCGTCGAACAAACTCATCTAAAGCTTGGATTGTGGGAGAGCGAGGGCAAGCACGGCAACCAGTTGGACGTAATGTTAAAGGCCATTAAAGAAGTCGCGCGACCGAGCTTCTTTGCGCTGCTCATCATTGCCCTTGCCTTCCTTCCCGTATTCACGCTTCAGGGAGAAGAGGGTAAGCTTTTCAGACCACTGGCTTACACCAAGACCTTTGCGATGATTGTCGGGGCGGTGCTTGCAATTACGTTCGACCCGGCGATTCGAGTCATGCTCATGAAGTTGCGCAGCTTTCGAGTCGGCCCAGACTGGATTGCACAGCGTGTCGACGCAATGCTGACCGGAATCCTAGGCTGCAAAGTGGACAGTGGCCCTTCCCGATTCCTCACCCGAACGTATGAACCAATTGTCCGGTGGACTCTATCGAATCGTTTGATCGTTCTTGTCTGTACGATTTTCCTTGGGGCGGTCTCGATTGTGCTCGCGTCCCATCTTGGCTCGGAGTTCATGCCGCGGCTTGAAGAGGGCGTATTGCTGTATATGCCTTCGACGAGTCCTGGCATCTCCATCACTGAAGCCAAGCGGCTATTGCAGGCGACGGATAAAGTTCTCGCCTCGATGCCTGAAGTGGAGCATGTACTCGGCAAAGCCGGACGGGCGGATACGGCAACTGATCCCGCGCCTCTCTCGATGTTCGAGACCTTGATCACGCTCAAACCACAAGACGAATGGCCACGTGTTCCCACTTGGTATTCAGCGTGGGCCCCGCATTGGCTTCGGCCAGTTCTAAGGCGCGTAACTCCCGACTATGAATCGCTCGATCAAGTTACAGCCCGCATGGACAAAAAACTGCAAATCCCGGGGTTGGCCAATGCCTGGACGATGCCAGTCAAAGGGCGTATCGATATGCAAACCACAGGAATTCGTACACCGTTGGGCATTAAGATTATGGGTGCCGACCCCGCGATGATTGGCAAGATTTCCGTGCAGATATCTCATATTCTTGAGGCTGTGCCGGGCGCACGACACATTTTTTCTGAGCGCTTGAGCGATGGCTCTTATGTGGACGTTACCTGGAACCGTGACGAACTAGCTCGCTATGGCATCACAATCGAGCAAGCGCAGCATACCTTTGCGACCGCTGTCGGCGGCGAAGACGTGTCACAGATTATTGAAGGACGCGAACACTATCCGGTAAATGTTCGCTACATGCGTGACTATCGCAGCGATCTCAACTCCCTGCGTCACGTATTGATTCCTACCTCGATTGCAGGCAGGCAGATTCCACTGGGTTCCCTCGCAGTCGTGCAAAAGCGAACCGGACCTTCCATGATCCGCAACGAGGACGGTTTGATTACTGGATATGTTTATGTGGATCTGGCGGGAACAGATATTGGCCACTTCGTGTCGGAGGGTAACCGTGCTTTGAAAAAGCTAAGCATGCCAACAGGATATTCGTTACGTTGGGACGGCCAATTTGAGGCCATGCAAAGAGTCAATAAGCGATTATCGGTGGTAATTCCGATCACACTAGTGCTTGTATTTATGCTTCTTCGCTTTGCTACGGGCTCCTTAATAAAATCAAGTATTGTTTTTCTTGCTGTACCTTTTTCTGCGATTGGTGCTTTTCTGCTGCTGGGGATTATGAATTACAGCGTCAGCGTCGCTGTCTGGGTCGGTCTGATTGCATTGCTTGGTGTCGACGCTGAGACAGGCATCTTCATGTTGCTCTATTTGGACCTCGCGTTCGATGAAAGGAGCAAGAGAGGAAGGATGCGTAATCGCGGTGAGCTACACGACGCCATTGTTGAGGGTGCTGCGCGCCGCATTCGTCCCAAGGTGATGACGGTGGCCGCGATGTTGATCGGCCTGATACCGATCTTATGGTCCTCGGGCCCCGGCGCAGAAATCATGAAACATATAGCAGTTCCTATGATCGGAGGAATTACCACGTCGTTCCTCCTGGAACTTATGGTGTATCCCTTGATTTACGAAGCCTGGAAATGGCGCGGAATGAAGCAAGAAAATTTCCCAGAATCGCTGTCCACGGGATCTCAGCCGCATCTGCACCACGGCACAACAGCCAAGACTTCTGCCTAGTCTGCGTGCGCGCTTCAACCAGAAACTTCGCCCACTCGCGCTACAGGTTATGCGACTGAGAGCCGAGCGTGCGGATGATTGCGGAAAATTTACGCA
Organism: Rhodanobacteraceae bacterium; assembly: GCA_043783275.1. GTDB lineage: Bacteria > Acidobacteriota > Terriglobia > Terriglobales > Acidobacteriaceae > Edaphobacter. The sequence goes on along the minus strand of JAYVZP010000085.1, from coordinate 54,708 downwards.
ACACTGCACGTTGCATCGCGAACAATTCCACGGTAATCATGACCTCGCAACGATCAGTTTCAATCGTCCGAGGCTTGTTTTCATCGATTCGTCCCATCATAAACATCCCGGTTGCCGGTCTTGTGAACATGGATGACTCGGTTGGCATTCCACATATTGTCCGAAACCGTCGTGGCTACTCCGGTTCCGTTGTTCGTTCCGCTGTTCTCCGTTAGGAGGTCAATGGGGAATCCGCCCAGGCATTGATTGCCAGAAACGGTGACTGTTACGTTGGAGTTGAAGTCGCCGCTGGTGTCGGAGATGCAGGCAGATTGATCTGGCTGCGGTACGCTCTTGACAATATTGCCAGCTACTAAAAGCTTCGCTCCATTCAGAAGAAAAGGACCCGCAATGGCGGAAAATGATCTTGTATCGGTGAGCGAAAAGACCAGGTCGTTATTCGTAATCACGGTGTTTCCGCCATACATGGGAAGCGAGATCATCGCGTTCGTAAGATGATTGCCGTCAACCGTTAAATCTGCCGAAGGGTCGCCCGTAACGCCCGCACAGACTCTCCCCAGGCAAGTAAGCCTGTTGCCCTGGATGAGCAGAAAACGATTCCGATCTGGCCGCAAAGAGCTGTTGTGGATCGAGATCACCGGGCTGCCGGTAGACGAACTGAAGTCGTTCCCCGTAAACGTCACGTGGTCTGTAAAGAAAAACGTTGCCCCTACACCGTTCCCCGAGTTCCGACCCCGGTTCCCTTCCACCCGAGAGTCCACGCTCCCTTCCAGGTCGTAGCAGACATCCTCGCAATTTGTTGCGTCGTTCCGAGTCATCAGAACGTCGTGCCCCACAGAGCCCCAATAACAGGCTTTCGCATTGACGCACGTGTTGTCCGAGATCACGGCATGTCCCGGATGCAAGAGAATCGCAGCCCGGGTAAACGGCCCCTTATGACCCGGGTCGGCATCTTCATTGAAGAACTCAACTGCATTTGCCACATTTTTTAGCGTGTTGTGACTCACCAGAACATTTGCCACGTCCGCCCAGATGATGCCGTAGCCTTTTGTAATCGCTGGCCAGGTGATCTGATTCGATTCGACTCGCAGATCGGCTCCCCCTCTAGCCTGCACCGCTCCCAGCGCCATCAGCCTGTTGTCGTGCACGCGCACGTGTGATGCGTCATTGGCATCCAGCAGCGTCGCCCCGATCGACCCGTCGCCCGTCGCGGTGCAATGGTCTAGTTCCAGTTCACTCGCTCTGGTCTTAAATGCTGCGCCTGAAACTACCTGCAAACTCCCACGCGGAACGCACGAAACGCGATTTTCACCGCCCAGCGTAATCTGCGCCGCAAGCGTTACCGGCGCGCTGAATTGCAGGCTGTTGCTCGTTCCCAGCGTGAATGCCGTGGAGACAACGCCCGCCTGATCCACCACAAACATCGTCGGCTGCGCGCCCATCCTCGCCTGTGCGGCAACGATCCGTGCCCCCACATCGCCGCCCGCGATCCTCGAAATGCTTACTATCTGCCTGCATGGCGTCGGCGCCCCAGCCTCACCGCACCCTATCTCCTGAGCATAAAGGGGCGCGCACACACCAAGACACCCGAACCCAAACGCCCATGCAAGACTCTTCATCCCAATTAGGATGCCCTAGAATTGTGAAGTGAATATTGAATGCATCACCGACGCCCAGCGTAACCCTCCCATCGACCTGAAGCCCATCCGCCGGGCGCTTCTCTCCGTGACCGACAAGACCGGTCTCGTCGAATTCGCGCGGGCCCTCGCCTCCCATGGCATCGAACTCATCTCCACCGGAGGCACCGCCAAAGCTCTTCGCGACTCCGGCCTCTCGGTCCGCGACATCTCCGACCTCACCGGCTTCCCCGAGATGCTCGACGGCCGCGTCAAGACCCTGCACCCCAAAGTCCATGGCGGCATCCTCCACATACGCGGTAATGAGGCCCACGTCGCTTCCGTCAATGAGCACGCCATCGAGCCCATCGACATGGTCGTCGTCAACCTCTACGCCTTCGAAAAGACCTCGCAGAAGCCTGGCGTCTCCACCGCGGAGATCATCGAAAACATCGATATCGGCGGCCCTTCCATGGTCCGCTCCGCCGCAAAAAATTACGAAGACGTCGCCGTCGTAACCTCCACTGCGGATTATGCAAAGCTGACCGGCGAACTCGCCGCCAACTCAGGCTTCCTCACTCGTGCCACGCGCTGGCAACTTTCAAAAGCAGCCTTCGCCGTCACCGCCGCATACGACGCAGGCATCGCCTCCGCCCTGGAATCCCTCAAAGACTCAGAGAATCCCTACTCCCCCGCAGCATTTGATACTGACAAACTCCCGTCGACCGTTCGCATCGTCGAAGCCCAGTCCGCCATCCTTCGCTACGGCGAAAACCCCCACCAGCAAGCCGCGCTCTACACCGACGGCTCCGGAACCGGGGTCGCCGGCGCGCAGCAGCTCCAGGGCAAAGAGCTCTCCTACAATAACCTCGTCGACTTGGACGCATGCTGGGAGCTGGTTAGTGAATTAGGCGTCCGCGACAATGGCGAAACAGAGCCGGCCGTCGTCATCATCAAGCACACCAACCCCTGCGGAGCCTCCACCGGCGCCACCGTCCTTGAGGCCTACACCCGTGCCCTGGCCGCAGACCCCATCTCCGCTTTCGGTGGTGTACTCGGCATCAACCGCGAGGTCGACGGTCCCGCCGCGGAAGAGATCGCCAAGCTCTTCGTGGAAGCCATCGTCGCCCCCTCCTTCACGCCTGAGGCCCTGACGCGCTTCGCCGCCAAGAAGAATCTTCGCCTCATCCGCATCACTCCGGCTCCCGCGACCCGCACCCTCAAACAGATCTCCGGCGGCCTCCTGGTCCAGGACGCAGACAGCCGCCACATCTCCGCAGCCGATCTCACTGTCGCCACCACCCGCAAGCCCACCCCGGAAGAGACCCGCGCCCTGCTTTTCGCGTGGACTATCTGCAAGCATGTCAAATCGAACGCCATCGTCTACGCCCGATTCCTCGATGGCCACGGCCAGACGGTCGGCATCGGCGCCGGCCAGATGTCCCGCGTGGACGCCGCTCGTTTTGGTGCCATGAAAGCCGTCCTTCCGCTTGCCGGCTCCGTTGCGGCTTCGGACGCTTTCTTCCCCTTCCCCGACGGTCTCGAAGTCGTAGCAAACGCGGGGGCCACGGCGGTCATTCAACCCGGAGGCTCCATGCGCGACGCAGAAGTCATCGAAGCCGCCAACCGTCTCGGAATCGCCATGGTCTTCACCGGCGTCCGCCACTTTCGCCACGGCTAACGCATCGTCACAAATCCGGGTGCCCCAGATTTCGCATCTGAGGCCGGGGCATCCAGCCATGCCCCTGATTTGTTGTCATCCCCGGGGAATCTGTGGTTTTGCCTTCACTTACACGCTCCCCACGAAGCAACCCAAAAAAACACCAAGCCGTTGTAAACTTTGGTCAAGAGTCAAGCATCTCCCTCCCTTCAGCATCCAATGTTGGGTGCCGGCGTCTAAATGAGAGTCTCGTTTATGGTGTTAGGCCAGTAAGCCCGGCTGAGCGCAAGTTCTTCTGACAGGAAGCTAATCATATGACTCTGCGCTACATATGTTTCACCGATCTGACGCGTAAGACCCGCACCTTCCTCCCCGCCGCAACTCTCCTCCTGGCAGCCAACGCCGTCCTCGCCCAGGTTGCTCCCTCCAAAACGACGCCGGTTCCCACGCCAGACCGCGGCTCAGCCTACTACCACGATGGCCTTGCCCACCTTTATGAGGAGCTGGCTGTCAACAACGGCCGTCCCGACTACGCCGCCCAGGCCATCGAAGAGTACAAGCTCGCCCTCAACGCCGATCCCACCTCCAAATATCTGCAGGATGGCCTCGCCGACACGTATTTTCGCATCGGCCGTATTCGCGAGGCCGTCAGCGCTGCGCAGGATCAGGTCAAGAAAGATCCCAATGACCTTGCTGCCCACACTCTGCTGGGCAAGGTTTACCTCCGCTCCCTCGGCGACATGCAGGGCGCGCAGGCCAGCGAGATGCTGCGACTGGCCATAGTCGAGTACGAAAAGCTCACGCAGCTCAAGCCGAAAGACCTTGAGACGCACCTCATTCTCGGTCAACTTTACGGTCTGAACCACGATTCATCCAAGGCAGAAGCCCAGTTCAAGCTTGCTCAAACGCTTGATTCCAACTCCGAAGACGCCGTCCTGAACATGGCTCGGCTTTACAACGAGCAAGGCGATCCGCAGCGGGCAATCGACGCACTCCGCGGTATCCCGAACGATGACCGGACGTCGCGAGTCGACATCGCCCTGGGCGCCAGCCTTGACCAGTTGCACAAATATAAAGAGGCGGCCGCCGCCTACCGTGCCGCCCTGGAAGAGGAGCCAGACAACCCCGATGCAGTCAAGGCTCTGGGTGCATCTCTGCTGGCTGACAATCAGCTTGCCGAAGCCCTCACCGTCTACAACGATCTCGCCAAATCAGAGACCTCCGACGCTCAGGTGCAGATGAAAATCTCCGAGATTCAGCGTCGGCAGGGCCACTACGAAGATGCTCTCGTCTCCCTCAACAAAGCCAAGACTCTCAACACTGTAGGGGATAATCTGGAACTCGTCTTCGACGAAGCGGTCCTCTATGACGCTCTCGGCAAGTACGATCAGGCCGCGTCTTCGCTGCAGGGCGTTCTTGCTACCACCACTCGGCCGGACGGAAAATACTCCGAGGGTGAGCGCAACAATCGCGCCACCTTCCTTGATCGCCTCGGCGTTATCTACCGCGAGCAAAATAAGACTCCGGAGGCTGTCGCTCAGTACAAACTCATCATCGAGCTCGGCGGCGACAACGTAATCCGGGGCTACCAGGGGGAGGTTGAATCCTATCGCGACGCCCACCAGTGGAAAGAAGCCACTGCGGCCGCCGCGCAAGAAGCCAAAGCCCTTCCGACAAACCGCAGTGTACAACTCCTTTATGCCTTCCAGCTTGCGATTACGGGCCAGCCCGAACCTGGACTCGCGCTCGCCAACGCCCAGTTGAACGGCACTCCTGACGACCGCGAAACACATGTTTCGATCGCCAACATCAACCTGCAACTGCACCGTTCAGCCGATGCAATGGCCCACCTGGACAAGGCTGCGGCCCTGTCCACCAAGCCCGACGAGCTCGCCTACATTGCGCTGCTCCGAGCCACGGTTCTGGACCGTGACAAGAAATACGACGCGGCTGAAATCGAGTATCGCAAGGCTCTGGCAGTTGACCCCAATAATGCCACGGTGCTCAACGACCTCGGCTACATGCTCGGGGACCGCGGTATCCGGCTTCCGGAAGCCCTCAAGATGATCCAGAAGGCCGTTGAACTGGATCCGCAGAACGGCTCTTACCTGGACTCGCTTGGCTGGATCTACTTCAAGATGGGGCAGTACGGCCCTGCGGAAGAGAACCTCCACAAGGCAATTGAGCGCACCGCCAGTGACGCCAGCATCCACGACCACCTCGGCCAGGTCTACGAAAAAACCGGCCGCCTGAAACTGGCTGTCAGCCAGTGGGAGCGCTCCATGACCGAGTATGCCCGGTCTCTCCCCGTGGACGCCGACCCGGTCGACGTAGCCAAGGTCAAACGCGAACTGGACGACGCCCGCGTCAAGTTAGCCCGCGTCAGCCAAACCATCAAATAATCCGCCTACCCCGCCGCAACCCGGAGCCCCGCACGTCTGCGAGACCCGGGTCTCGCATCTGGGACCCGAATTTCCACTCCCTGTCTTCTTGCCCCCAGGAATGATCATCCTGTGTGAGGTTCCCTCGGCGCCATCGCGTGGGACGCAGTCGGAAAATTGCGTACTGTCCTGAATTTCCCAGCCCCTAAACCACCCTCACTACCTAACCAGCCGCTCCCAAACACTTCACATCTGAACACCTCCATCGCCTCATGTCTTGTCATCGCGCGACCAAGCGGAGGGATCCGCTGTTGCCCTCACCCCATCCGGCACCCCCAGGAAACTCCTGAAACTCTCGCTATTACCTGGGTCCCTTGTTTGCAGGATCCTGGTGTAACCCCTTAGTCTCATTTTTGTTTTCCCCTCCCTTTGGCGCAAGTAAAACAAACAAATCAACCTGCCAATGGAGGGCCCCCCGTCTGCCATAACCGACTAAACTTGTTGCAGTGGTGAAACCTGATCATGCGCGCGCAGTCTCGGACACCAACCCCGGCGACCCTCTCTTTGAGCGTGCCTTTCCGGCTCCTCCACATGCCTCGCGCACGCCCTTCCAGCGCGATCGCGAGCGAATCGTCCAGGCTCGCGCCTTCCGCCGCCTCGCCGGGAAGACACAAGTCTTCACCTCCCGCGCCTCCGACCACTTCCGCTCGCGCCTGACGCATACGATCGAAGTCGCCCAGATCGCACGCGCCGTCGCCTCCGCGCTAGGCCTCAACGAAGATCTCGCCGAAACGCTTGCCATGGTCCACGATATCGGCCACCCGCCCTTCGGCCATGCCGGCGAACGCGCCCTCGACCGCCGCCTCCAGGCCCATGGGCTGCGTTTTGACCACAATCTGCACGCACTCCGCATCGTCGAGCACTTTGAGCAGCGCTACGCTGCCCATCGCGGACTCAATCTGACTCTCGGCGTCCGCGAAGGCATCATCAAGCACTCCCGCGACTACACGGAAGAGGAGCATCCGGAACTTGCAATCTACCTCCTCAATCAGGCGCCGCCGCTCGAAGCCCAGATCATCGATCTCGCAGACGAGATCGCATACCTAACCGCCGACCTCGACGACGGAGTCGAATCGGGCCTGCTGGAGATCAGCCATATCACCCAGCATGTGCAGATTCTGAAGCGTTGCTTTGCCCGCGTCCAGGCCGATCACCCCGGCGTAGATGAGAAATACCTCTTTCATGAGGCACTGCAGTGGATGCAGAGTCTGCTGACGAACGACCTCATCACCAACACGCGCGCCAATCTCGAAGCCAATTCCCTATTCACTCTGGCTGACATCCGGGCTTTTCCGGCTCGGGTTGCGACATTTTCCCCGACAGTCGAAGCCGAGCGCCTGCAGGAGAAAAAATATCTCTACGAAACGCTCTACACCTGCCCCGCGCTGACTCTTGAGCACGACAAGGCGGAAGAAGTCGTCTCGCAGCTATTCGACTTCTGGGTGGAAAACCCCGGTGAACTGCCGGAAAGTTACCTGCCCGACATCGACGCCGACGGAATCCCACGCGTCGTCGCAGACTACATCGCCGGCATGACCGATGCGTACATCCTGCTGCAGTATGCGGCAGTCAAGCGACGTTCGCGGCTGATGGTGCGTTAGAGAACCAGCCCGCCCGTCAGGCTTGTCACCTTGGCGACATCGTGTGTAATGCACCAGCGCCGCAAGTTCGTGGCGATGTTCTCCACCGCGCGTGGATCGGCGTAGCTCGCTGTGCCGACCTGCACAGCAGATGCACCGGCCAGCATAAACTCAACGGCATCTTCGGCGCGGAGAATTCCGCCCATGCCGAGGATGGGGATCTTCACCGCCTTGGAAGCCTCATAAACCATGCGCACTGCGATCGGCTTGATGGCGGGGCCGGAGAGTCCTGCGGTGACGTTTGCAATGCGAGGCCGGCGTGTCTCCGTGTCGATCGCCATGGACAGGAACGTGTTGACCAGCGACAGTGCCTGCGCGCCCGCGTCAGCAGCCGTGCGGGCCATCTGCGCGATGGACGTCACGTTAGGTGAGAGCTTGACGATCATTGGTCGTTTGGAGATCCGGGCGGTGTTCTCGACAAGTTCAGCGAGCAACCTGGGGTCGGTGCCGAAAACCATGCCTCCGTGCGTGGTATTCGGACATGAAGCGTTGAGTTCGTACATCGCAATACCGGGCGTGTCGTTCAGCTTTTGAACGACCTCCAGGCAGTCCGCGATGGTGAAACCAAAGACGTTGGCGATAACCACCGCGCCGGGAATCCCCCGCAGCCGAGGCATCTTGTTCTCTACAAAGGCCTCGACACCCATGTTTTGCAGACCAATGGCGTTCATCATCCCGGATGCCGATTCGATGATGCGCGGAGTCGGATTACCTGCCATCGGCTTCGCAGACAGGCCCTTGGTCACGAAGGCGCCGATGCGCGAAAAAGCTACGAGTTCTTCGAATTCGACGCCATAGGCGAAGGTGCCGCTCGCAGCGATTATCGGCGACGCAAGCTCAATTCCCGCGACGGTGACGCGCATGTCTGGTACTTTGGGTAACTTTGGATCTTTACCTTCATCCATTCCTGAATTGTAGGGCTTCGCAGCCTACTTCACTACTGACCCGGTTTCAATGCAAACGTAAGCACCCGACCGACCGCCGCAGAGGGCCGGTTGACCCGCAGCAGCGAAGCAAAAGTAGCCGCAATATCTACTGGCTCAACAGCTTCATGGTAAGTCCCGGGAACGAACGGAGCGCCGAAGAACGCAAGCGGCACGTGCCGGTCATATGAGTAAGGAGTGTAGTGGTTGGTGCCGGTTGCTGAAGCCTGGGCGTACATTCCCGGCGTCAGCATGACGAACCAACCACCGTTGGGGGAGTAACTGTTCAGAACCAGCTTCCCTTCCTGGGTCGCTGGCACCATACCTTCGCGCATATCTGTTTTGGTGTAAACCGCTTGCAGCGCTACCCGCACGGGCAGGCGAATAGCGCCGCCGGAGACGGGTGGCAGGGAGGATTCAAAGGCTTTTGGCAGCAGCTCCGCCACGGCCTTCTCAGCAGTCTCCTCGGAGATCTTGAGCGCGGAGAAGGTCTCGGCGTCGAGGGTTAGGTAGGGTAGTTCGCTGTCGCGCAGGAAGGTGATCTTCTCGCCGGGAGTGAAGCGTGCGTTCAGACCGACCTCCAGCGCGTCCATCACCTTGGGCAAGCTGAACTGCTCAGCCGCCATCCGTGAAGCGGCAGCGCCCGCAATCGTGGGCCCGATGCCGTGGTCGCCCGTGAGCGCTATCATCACGTTGGCCAGCCCGCCGTCCACGTGCTTATCGAGATAGGTGAAAAAGCGGTCGAGATCCACATCGACAGCGTCGATCATGGCGCGCTGTTCCGGTGCGTCGGGGCCGACTTTGTGGCCGAGAATGTCAGTCGACGAGATGCTGATTGTCAGGACGTCGGTAGTGTCGCGCTGGCCCATCTTCTCACTCGCCACGAGCGTCTCGGCGAAGTCAAGCAGGTAGCTTACGCTGGCGGGGCTGGCGCCTGCATCGTCATAGAAGAAGCCTTTCCGTGCATTGGCTTCCTTGGCGGCCTGCTCGGTGCGTCCGCTGGCGTTGAAGGTCTTGACCCACAGCGGAAGATCTGCGCCCCAGTAGGTGGACGAGACGAAGTGCCCCGACGCATGGTCGAGCCAGAAGGCGCCGTTGGAGGCGTGGCCTGAGGTCAGGATGGCAGCACGATCCTTGAGGGAGATGCCGAAGAGTTTCGACGCGCCACGCGTGGCCATGACGACTTCATCGCCAATGGTGGAGGCCATCTCATTGCGGGGCGAGGTGCCGATATCGGCAGAGGTATGGTCGCCCACGATCTCGTAGCGCTCATCTTCAACGGAACTGACGGGATGCTGCTGGGAACGGCTGGTATCCCACCACTGGTTCAACTGGATGCCATGGCCGGCCGTGTAGGCACCCGTGCCGATGGTGGAGTGGCCGGGCGCGGTCATGGTGTTGGCGTAGTTGTAGTAGCAGTCGGTGAAGTAAGCGCCGCGCTGGAGGAAGAGATTGAAGCCTGAGGGTGTCTTGAAATCGTCGCGATAGCGGTCGAGGTAGTCGCCGCGGAACTGGTCGATGACGAGGATAACAACGAGTTTCGGGCTTGCGTGGTAGACGTCGGCGCGGGCGGGAAAAGTGCTGGAAGTGGCGAGCAGCGCGACGAGCGCAGTGGAGAAGGACTTACGCAGAAATTCAGAACGCATACCCCAGAGGGTACACGGGTTATGTTTCAGGACGTAAGGATTTGCAGCAGAAGATAGAATGGAAGCCGATGCTGGATCTGAATTTTGTAAGAGCAAATATTGAGCAGGTCGAGGCGAAACTCCGCTCGCGCGGCATGGACACACATGCTGCGCTGAGCCGGTTTACGGAAGTGGACACTCGTCGGCGCGAGGCGATTACGCAGGTTGAGACGCTGAAGGCAGAGCGGAACCGCCTGACTGCGGAGATCCAGTCGCTGCGTAAAAGTGGCGCGGACGCGAGCGTTTCCACCGAGCAGACAAAACAGTTGAAGGCGGCGGGCGAAGGGCTGGAAGCGGCCGCGGCTGAGGCAGAAGAAGCGCTGCGAGAGATGATGCAGACACTGCCGAACCTGCCGATGGATTCTGTTCCAGAAGGTCGCAGCGAGCACGACAACGTCGTTGAAAAGACGTGGGGTGTGCAACCGAGGCTCGACTTCCCGGCCCGTCCGCATTGGGAGATTGGTGAGGCGCTGGGTATTTTAGATTTCGAGCGAGCGGCCAAAATTTCGGGTTCCCGCTTTACAATTCACTTCGATCAGGGCGCCAGGCTGGAGCGGGCGTTGGCCAACTTCATGCTCGACCTGCACACCCACGAGCATGGCTACACCGAAGTGCTTCCGCCGACGATGGTCAATTCGCGTTCTCTGTTCGGGACGGGACAGCTGCCTAAATTTGCAGAAGACCTGTTCCATTGCGACGATAAGGGCGCGTACGAGCCGGGCAAGCTGCAGGACAACGATCACTGGCTGATCCCGACGGCCGAGGTTCCGGTGACCAACATCTTCCGCGATGAGACGTTGGACGATACCGATCTGAACGTCAGCTTTTGCGCCTATACCTCCTGCTTTCGGTCTGAGGCCGGGAGCTATGGCAAGGATGTGCGCGGGCTGATTCGCCAGCACCAGTTTCAGAAGGTGGAACTTGTGAAGTTTGTGCGACCTAAAGATTCTGAGGTGGAGCATGAGCTGCTAACTCGTCATGCAGAGACGGTGCTGGAGCGGCTGGGCCTGCCGTATCGCAGGATGCTGCTGTGCACAGGCGATATGGGTTTCAGTGCGGCCAAGACATATGATCTTGAGGTTTGGCTACCGGGTCAGGGCTTGTATCGCGAGATTTCAAGCTGCTCAAATTTTCAAGCGTTCCAGGCTCGGCGGGCTAACATCAAGTACAGGGCGCCGGGCGCGAAGAAGCCGGAGTTTTTGCATACGATAAATGGCAGCGGGCTAGCCGTTGGACGCACGTATCTTGCAATCCTTGAGAACTACCAGCAGGCGGATGGCACGGTTCGTGTGCCGGAGGTGCTGGTGCCTTATATGGGTGGCAAGACGGTTATCGGCAAGCAGAGCGGCGCATGGTGCCGGAAGTCCGCACAGGGGAAAAACTAATGGCGAACTTGTTGAAGAGTTATCTTTTCTGGACATACGAGCGCGGCAGCTTCCATTACGACGTGATGGTGACGGCCATCCTGATCTTCATGTTCGTGACGCCCCACTTTCGCGACTTCAAGGACCGTCCCGTTGAGACGGTGGCGCTGCATGCCAGTGAAGTGCTGGTCCGAGAGGCTGGTATGTCCGGCGATCAGGCGCGCTTCATCTACCAGGTTCGTGCAGACGACATGCCCGGGGTGCGGACGGATGCGGAACGTCGCGCTGCGATTCTGCGGCTGGTGGAGCCTGTTTCCGGCGAGGTAACACTGGAACGCTATGAAGAGGTAAAGGACTCTAGCGGACACGTAATTGCCTACAACGCCTGGATTTTGCGCTAGAGCCTCACCTTTGAGCCGAATGGCCATCTAACGATTTATGAAGATCAAGGGGTTCGGAATGTTGTTGCATTCGATCACTGCTTTGTTGGGTTTAAGTCTGGCACTTTCGACTTGCTTTGCATCTGCGGAGCAGGGAGATGTGAAGCTTGAAGCAAGCCTGAAGAGGCTGGATGTTGCTAGTGCGCGCTTCAGTTCCGCGCAGGCCGTGTTCCACAAGGATCTCTACAACAAACTGGTTGGCGACCATACGCCGCAGGATGGCAGCATCTATTTTGTTCGAACGGGAGGGAGCCTCCAGATGGGGGCCAGGATAGATGGGCCGGGCGCTCGGATTGCGGAATACAAGAACGGCGTGCTGCGAGACCTGATTCCGGGGCGCTGCTACAACACGGTGCAGGCTTCCGGGAACAAGGCCAAATTCGACAGCTTCTTGACACTGGGTTTTGGCGGCAGCGGCAAGGACCTGGCGGAGGCGTGGAACATCGTTGACATGGGTCAGGAGACGCTTGACGGTGCGAAGGTGGAAAAGCTTGAGCTGGTGTCGAAAGAACAAAGCGTTCGCAACAACTACACCAAGGTGACGCTTTGGATGGATCTCGACCGCGGAATTTCGCTGAAGCAGGTGCTGTTATCTCCTTCGGGCGATATCGACACGGCAACCTACACAAAGATTCGTCTGAACGAGAAGAACGTGAATAAGAAGCCGTTCGAGATCAAGGGAAGCCCCTGCAAGTAGTCAGGGCTGGAGCGGCTTGCGGACATTTGTGAGCCGGGCTGCGGTTGCGGCGGCGAGCACGATGAGAATGGGAAAGAACTCCAGGGTGTAACGCATCTCGGAGTTATCGAGCGTGAGCAATAGCATGATGCGCAAGACGATTGTCGCGGCCATGGCGCTGATAAAGAGCCGATGCCGAGTCCAGATGGTTCGTGAGCGCAGGGCCGCGGCCGCCAAAAGAAAATAACCGAGGTTGAGCACGGCATAGGCCGAGGCGAAGAGGGTTGCGCCTGGATGCTTGCGGAACTTCCACCATTCAAGCGGTACTGGCAGATTCTCGGTGCGGGGCCGAAAAGCCATGTTCAGGACTCGTTCAACTGGCAAGAGGATGAAGTAGCGGAGCGGGTCTGCCTTGATGCGCTCGGAGGCAAGGGCGTTGAAGCCGGCGTCGAGTTCTTTGGTCGCTACATTAGTTTCGTTGTAGCGATCGAAGAGTTGCTCAGTCCGGGCGTACTGGTCGTTGGTGTCGAAGGCGCGGTTGGGAAGGTCGGCAATCTGGATAGCGGAGCCGTCGTAGAGCCAGTAGATGTTGTCGGTTGAGGTGAAGTCGATGGCCCAGGTACGAAACCAGCGTTGAAATCCGTAGGGGTTCACCTCACCGGGGTCCATGGCAAAGCGGGGAGAGAGAGGCTGGACAACATGGAATGTTTGCCAGTTGCGCGCACTCCAGGGCACGAGCGGAAGTAGTGTGAGGAACGCCGTCAGGAACACGGGACGCAGCCTGGTGGAGAGCTTTTTGGAGCGGTTGGACAGGCGTATCCAAAGCATCGCCGGGACGATGACGGCGGCCAGCATGCCCTGCTCCGGGCGCAGCAGGATGGAGTAGCCCAGTGCAAAGGCGATGACGTACATCCACCGATTGACGCCGGAGCTGCCGGTTTGCTGAGTCTGTTCTCGCCAGCGGATCAGCGCGTAGAAAGCGAGGGTCATGAAGAACAGCGTCAGGGTCTCGGTAAGCGGGGAAGCGACGTAGTTGGCGGTGAAGGGGCATAAGGCTGCCAGCCAGACAGCTGCGGTGCGCGCGCGTGGGCCGAAGAGACGTCCGGCGATGCCGCCGAGAAGCAGACAGCCAAGGAGATCAATAGCCGCCTGGCACAGCATGACGGCTGTGTAGTGTTCCATGCCGAACACTTTGAAGCAAAGTGCAAGAAAAAGCGGGTATCCGGGCAGGCGGATGAGCGTGGGGTGAGGTGCAGCGGGCAGGCCGTCAAGCATTTCTGAGAAGCCGTAAACGTGATGCTCGAGGACGTTGCGGGCTATATCGCCGTAGACGAGCGAATCGCCAATGATGTGGGCGAAACGAAAGATGAACCACAGTCGCAGTAGCAGACCGGCGAGCAGCGCCAGCAGGATTACGGGGGGGAGCCGCCCTAGAAGGGTATTCGTTTCCCATCGCGGCTGAACACCGCTCCCTAGAAGTTCTTTACTGCTCATCGTCCCAGAATGATACCCCCCCTGGAGCGTCGAAGCAGCATTGGATAGACCAGTGCGTTGACGTGGGCGGACATGCTGCATACCATGAAAGTCAGGGCTATATTCAGGGGCCGGCACACCAATACATGAACAAACCGGTCTTTTACGATCCACAACGAAAACGCTGGAAGCGTCTGCGCCGCATCTTCGATGTCCTGGCGTTGCTTGGATTGCTGCTGGGTACCGTCTTTATCATCGGCCTGCTGCGCATGAAGCCCCTGCCGGAGCTCCAGCTTAGCTCGCAGACGAGGAACTACCGCGCACTTGCGAGACCTCCGAAGCCTGTGCTCAAACCGGGTCAAAAGGCCGCGCTCTCGGCTCACCGCAAGACGTCTCTGAAGCCCTCTGAAGTCACGCTGAACACGAATGAAGGGCTGCGAGCGGCTTACTATGTCGAAACGGACGCGGCCAGCTACGCTTCGCTCAAAGCGCACATCAAGCAGATCGACCTGCTGTTTCCGGAGTGGCTGCATGTTGTCTCGCCGGATGGACTCCTTACCGCTTATACAACTGACGACAATCGCCCCTATGCCGTTGTGGATCGGACGGGCGTGCATGGCGTCGACCAGGAAAACAAGGTTGCACGTGCGATTGCCGCAAATCGGGTAGACACGGAAATTTTTCCGCTGGTCAACAACTTCGATACTGCCAAAGGCAGTTTTTACGCCGGGATTGGCGACTTCCTGACCAGCGAGGCGGCGCGAGCCAGCTTTGTGCAACAGACCACGCGCTTTCTAAATGCAAATAAGAGCTACCGGGGTCTGACGCTGGACTTTGAGGGGTTTCCGGCAAGCGCGCAGCCAGGGTACAACGCATTGGTGGCATCGCTTTACGCAGAGTTGCACTCTCGCAATCTGCGGCTTTACCTGAATACGCCGGTGGGTGATGCGGAGTACGATCTGGCGGGCCTGGCAGCCCATTCCGATGGTTTGCTGCTGACCAATTACGACGAACACCAGAATCTATCGGGGCCTGGTCCAATCGCCAGTCAGGACTGGTTTCTGGACAATCTGCGGGAGGCGTTGAAGGTTGTCCCGAAGGAGAAGCTGATTGTCTCGCTGGGCAGCTACGGCTATGACTGGACAATGGAGGCGGCGCCGGCCATTGTGCCCGCAAAGGGCAAAAAGCCGGCGCCGGTACCAGAGCCCAAGGTGGTCAGCTCAAGCTTCGTCTCCACGCAGGAGGCCTGGCAGGCGGCATCCGATGCAGGTGCCGAAATTGAACTTGATTCGGATTCTCTGAACGCGCACTTTGCCTACGTGGATGACGATACCCATCTTCGGCACCAGGTCTGGTTTCTGGATGCGGTAACAATCTTCAACGAGATGCGGGCCGCGCGCACGCTGGGGATTCAGACGTTTTCGCTCTGGCAACTGGGTTCGGAAGACAACTCGCTGTGGAAGATCTGGGACACGCCGGCGCGGGTCGATCCGGTGAAGGAACTCGGTGTGGTCGAACCGGGGTTCGATGTCGACAATGAGGGTGTGGGGGACATTCTCCGAGTTACGCGTAAGCCGCGGCTCGGACATCGGACGCTTGCAATGGATGACGACGACCAGGTTCCCGCGCCACTGAAGATGATCACGCAGGAGCGCATGGACCTGTATCCGTTGCCCTACACGGTGCAGGGTTATGGCTACCATCCCAATAAAGTGGCGCTGACCTTTGACGACGGGCCCGACCCGGTTTGGACTCCGCGCATTCTGGACGTGCTTGCGAAATTCAATGTGAAGGGCACCTTCTTTATGATCGGCGAGGTGGCGCAGGATAACGTCAGCGTCATGCAGCGGGTTTATAACGAAGGCCACGAGATTGGCAATCACACCTTCACCCATCCGGACATCAGCGAAATCTCGACGACACAGGTAGACCTGCAACTCAATCTGACGGAGCGCTTGTTTGGCTCCAAACTTGGGGTGCAGCCGCTCTACTTCCGCCCTCCGTACTCTATCGATCAGGAGCCGGATACGAACGACCAGGCTGCCCCTGTCGATCGTATTCAGAGTCTGGGCTACACGATTATCGGCAACAAGATCGATACCAACGACTGGGATGAGCATCCCAAAAAGACCCCGCAGCAGATTACCGATAGCGTCTTCCAGCAGATTGCGGACATGGAAGCGCATCCGGATCGGCGTGGATCGATCATTCTGATGCATGATGGCGGTGGCGATCGCTCGGCGACGGTGGCGGCGCTGCCGGTGCTGATTCAGGCCCTGCGCAATCGCGGATATGAGATCGTACCGGTGTCGCAGTTGCTGGGGCGCACCCGTATGGAAGTGATGCCGGCGCTCACGGCGCGGCAGCGGTGGCAGGCTCGCGCGGATTCCGTGGCATTCTTCTTCTTCAGCTTCTTCAATCACATTGTGCTGTATGTCTTCTATGTTGGCGACGTGTTGATGAGTGCGCGGTTGATCATCATCGGGTTGTTTGCGGTAATCGATCGCTTTCGCAAGCGCAAGAACTTTGCCACGCCGGACTATCAGCCACGGGTCGCGGTGTTGATTCCGGCTTATAACGAAGAGAAGGTCATTGCTCGCACGATTCGGTCTGTCATGATGTCCAACTACAAGAATTTGCGGATTGTTGTGATCGACGACGGCTCTTCCGACAAGACGTATGAGACGGCACTGAATTCGTATCCGGAACAGATTGCTTCGGGGCGTTTAACCGTGATCACCAAGCCCAACGGAGGTAAGGCCGATGCGCTGAATTTCGCGCTCGAAGGTATGGAAGAGGAGATCTACGTTGGCATTGATGCCGATGGTGTGATCGCGCACGATGCCATCACAAATCTGGTACCGCACTTCGCAAACCCCAGGATTGGGGCGGTCGCGGGCAATGCGAAGGTGGGTAACAGAGTAAACCTGTGGACTCGCTGGCAGGCGCTTGAATACATCACGAGCCAGAACTTTGAGCGGCGCGCACTGGATCTTTTCGATGTCGTCATGGTGGTGCCGGGTGCAATTGGAGCGTGGCGGACCGCACCGGTGCGTGCAGGCGGCGGATACCACACCAACACGGTGGCAGAAGATGCGGACCTGACGATGAATCTGCTGGAGCAGGGCTACTCGGTAATTTATGAAGATCAAGCGCTCGCGTTTACGGAAGCTCCGGTGAATGCGAATGGGCTGATGCGTCAGCGCTTTCGCTGGTCGTTCGGGATTCTGCAGGCGCTCTACAAGCACAGGGGAGCGATAACGAAACATCGCGCGATGGGCTTGTTTGCGCTGCCCAATATTTTGATCTTCCAGATCCTATTGCCACTGGTTTCACCGTTTATCGATCTGATGTTTATAGCCGGCATCGTGCACTACCTGCTGGACAAACACTTCCATCCGGAGACTGCGTCGACCGACAGCTTCTACAAGCTGCTGACGTTCTTCCTGGCTTTCCTGGTCATTGACTTTACGGCGTCCGCCCTGGCCTTCGCGCTCGAGCGGAAGCATCCGGCAAGCAAGGGCGATGGATGGCTGTTGTTCCACATCTGGATCCAGCGATTCTCTTATCGGCAGGTCTTCTCGGTTGTGCTTTTCAAGACGGTGAAGCGGGCGATCGACGGCAAGTCGTTTAGCTGGGACAAACTGGAGCGGACAGCCACCATGTCCAAGTCGACCGAGGCGATGACCCAGTAGGGCTCTGCGCCAAGTGGGGTGTACGCGCTAGAATCATGGGGTGATGAACCCTGCGGATTACCCTACGCTTGCTTCCCTGCCTCCCTTCGTCAACGAAGCTTTTCTCGACTTTACCGATGCCTCCATCAAGCGCCAGATGCAGGACGCTCTCGCTACCGTGGAGTCGGAACTTGGACGTGAGTATGACCTCATTGTTGGGGGCCGGCGCATTCAAACCACAGGCAAGATCCGGTCGGTCAACCCTGCCCGCCCGATGCAGCTTGTAGGAATCCACCAGATGGCGGACGCCGAGCATGCGGAGCCGGCAATGCAGGCGGCGCAAAAGGCCTTTGCCACATGGTCGACGACTCCGGTTGAAGAGCGTGTCGCGCTACTGCTGCGGGTTTCCAAGCTGATCCAGGAGCGCAAGTTTATGTTTTGTGCGTGGCTGACGTATGAGGTTGGCAAGAACTGGGCTGAGGCGGATGCGGATGTAGGTGAGTGCATTGATTTTATGGAGTTTTATGCGCGTGAGGCGTTGCGCCTTGCGGGGTCCACTACGCCAATCCAGTTTCCCGGCGAACGCAATCAGCTTCGGTATATTCCGCTCGGTGTGGGCGCGGTGATTCCGCCGTGGAACTTTCCGTTTGCCATTATGGCGGGCATGACTGCGGCAGCGATCGTAACGGGAAATACCGTGATCCTGAAGCCCTCGGTCGACGCTCCGACGATTGCCGCAGAGTTCTTTGCGCTGTTGGAAGAGGCCGGGATGCCGGACGGCGTGGTGAATTTCTGCCCGGGCGAGGGGCCGGGTTTTGGCGCGGCTGTTGTGGCCCATCCGCAGACGCGTTTTATTGCGTTTACGGGCAGCAAGAAGGTTGGTCTGGAGATTCACGAATCCGCAGCCAAGACTCAACCGAGACAGCGCTTCATCAAGCGGACGATCCTCGAGATGGGGGGCAAGGATTCCATCATCGTGGATCGCGATTGCGATATCGATGCCGCAGTCGAGGGTGTCGTGCTGAGTGCGTTCGGGTTTAGCGGGCAGAAGTGCTCGGCATGCTCTCGCGCGATAGTTGACTCTGCGATCTATGAAACTTTTGTCGACCGGCTTGCGGAGCGGGTGGGAACGATCAAGCAGGGTGACCCAGCGGACAATTTTTACGGTGGTCCGGTGATCAACCCGGTGGCCTACAAACGGGTGCTGGATTACATCGAAATTGGCAAGGGCGAGAGTCGCCTGCTGTGTGGCGGTGAGCCTTTGAACATTGACGGCGGATACTACATCGCTCCGACGGTGTTTGTGGATGTGCCGCCGACTTCTCGGATTGCGCTGGAAGAGATCTTTGGGCCGGTGCTGGCTGTGATCAAGTCGGAGACGTTCGATGAAGCCTTGACGATTGCAAACAACACGGAATACGGCCTGACGGGGGCACTCTATTCGCATAGCGCGGATAAGCTGAACCGGGCGCGCGAAGAATTCCAGGTTGGGAACCTGTATCTGAACCGCAAGTGCACGGGAGCCATGGTCGGGGCGCATCCGTTTGGTGGCTTCAATATGTCGGGGACGGACTCCAAGGCAGGCGGGCCGGACTATCTGCTGCTGTTCACGCAGGGTAAGTCGATTGCCGAGAAAGTAGGTCATGGGAGTAAGCAGGCGGAAGAAGAAGAAGCTCGCATGGGCCTGTAATACAAAGGCGTAACGAGGATGAAGGCGGGATAGAAGCGGGGATGAGGACACAGCGGGTTAGTGTCTTACCGGTTGCTGGTGTGTCCTCGTCCTGTTTACCCATCTCGTCCGCGTCACGCCTGGTTTGGTTTACGCGATTTTGCGTTGGATAAGGGTTCCGGCATGGGCGGCCGCCTCCGCCAGGACGCGGTGGTGGAGGGTGAAAAGGGCGAGTTCAAGGCGGTCGCTAACGCCGATCTTGTCGTAGATGCTTCGCAGGTAGTTCTTGATCACCTGTTCCTTGGTGCCTAGGCGCGCGGCAATGTCCTTGTTCTTGCAACCCTGAACGATGAGGGCGACGATCTGCATTTCCTTCGGCGTGAGGCGGTCTCGAACCCGGGCGCCTACCGCGTCCTGGGCCTGGATAGTTGTTAAGCGGGCAAGCTGGATACCCTTCTGGCCTCGCGAGACGCGGCGAACGGTTTCAATGAGTTCCGGGCCGGTGGAGCTACGGCCGATGATACCGCCAAGCTGGTTTGAAATATCCTCCGGGATAACTTCGTGGCGCTCCGCGATAAGGACCCCGAGACTCCGTGCGGTCTTGAGCGAATCGAGGATGGAGGCGATGTCGCCAGCAACGCCGGTGGAGAAGATGACGATGGACGCCCGGAAAGTATCGACTGCGCTGGTAAGGCGTGCACTGTCTTCACACTGGGCCACAATGCGCATGTCGTCTTCAAGGGCCAGGGTCCGGGCCGCACCGGCACGGAAGATTGCCTGTTCATCCGCCAGAATGATTCGATTCATAGGTGTTCTCCTTCGCGTGACGGTTCAGTCACCCGCCCTTCTCTCATCGGCGGGGGCGGCGGGGCGGGTACGGGTGTCTGCAATCGACACAGAGGCGCTGCTTCTCAGGATAGCGAAGGCGTCAAGTTTCCTGCACCTTGTGCGCGGCATGGTTCATCAGATTAGTGTGGCTGCCCACCATCAGGTGCGGTTGCGGCTGGCAGGATAATAAGTTATGGCAAAGCCTATTCTTCTCGCAGTGGATGACGACGTCAGCGTGCTCGAGGCTGTGGTCCAGGACCTGCGTCGTAAGTATGGACAGGATTACCGGATCCTGCGTGCTGCGTCTGGCGTGGCGGCACTGGATATCTGTCAGCAGTTGAAGGATCGTAACGACGTGATCGCACTCTTCCTCTCTGACCAGAGGATGCCGGGCATGACAGGCGTGGACTTTCTGGAGAAGGCGATTCCGCTCTTCCCGGATGCGAAACGCGTGCTGCTGACCGCATATGCGGATACGGAAGCTGCAATCAAGGCGATCAACTCGGCGCGGATTCACTACTACCTCAACAAGCCGTGGGACCCGCCGGAGGACAAGCTTTACCCTGTGCTGGATGACTTGCTGGAACAGTGGAACAGCAGCCATACAAACCGGCCCGATGGTCTGGAGCTGGTGAGTACGAAGTGGGGGATCGGCGATCATGAGACGCGGAATTTTCTCTCTCGTAATCAAATTCCCTACAAGTGGACCGATCCCGAGAAGCATCCGGAGGTGTTGCTGCGTCTGTGCGCGCAAGGGATCGACAACGGGAAGTTGCCTGTCGCTTTATTTCCGGATGGTTCGGTCCTGATCCAGCCAAGCATTACAGAGCTTGCCGCAAAAGTAGACGGGCTGCATACCAAGGCGAAGCAAGAAAGCTACGATGTGGTCGTAGTCGGGGCAGGACCAGCCGGTTTGGCGGCGGCGGTGTACGGAGCCTCTGAAGGGCTTCGGACGCTCATCATCGATTCGCTTGCACCCGGTGGGCAGGCGGGCTCGTCTTCAAAGATTGAGAATTACCTTGGCTTCTCGCAGGGCATCAGCGGTGAGCGGCTTGCAAAGGAAGCGTTCATCCAGGCGGGAAGGCTGGGAGCCGAGTTCCTGACTCAGCGTGTCTGCTCTATCTCGTCGGCGAACAGCTATCACACGGTCAAGTTGTCGGACGGCAAGGAGGTTTCTTGCCGAGTCTGCATCATTGCCACTGGCGTGGATTATTGCCGTCTTGACATTCCGGGCGAAGCAAAGTTTGCCGGTTCGGGGCTTTTCTACGGAGCGGCACTTACTGAAGCCGCATCCTGTGCGAATCAGGAGGTCTACATTGTGGGTGGGGCGAACTCGGCGGGACAGGCTGCGATGTACTTTTCTCGCTCTGCCTCGCAGGTGCGGATCCTGGTCCGTGGACCTTCGCTTGAGAAGAGCATGTCGCATTATCTGATTGACCACATAAGCGGTACGCCAAACATCACAGTGGAGATGCACACGGAGATTCGCGAACTTATTGGGGATGGGCGCCTTGAAAAGATCGTTGTGGAAACTCCTAATGGGAAAGAGACACGGCCGGCCACTTCGGTATTCGTGTTTATCGGTGCGGCGCCCAAGACGGAGTGGCTGCCCAAGGATGTCGCCAGAGACCAGAAAGGCTTCGTGCTCGCCGGGTCGGACCTGAAGACCAAGAACGGCAGTCTTTGGAAGCATGAACGGGACCCGTACCTGCTGGAAACGTCAGTGCCCGGCATCTTCGTAGCTGGCGATGTCCGCTTTGGCTCAGTCAAACGCGTTGCGTCCTCGGTCGGTGAGGGTTCGATTGCCATCCAGTTTGTACACCAGTATCTAGCGACACTTTGATGAGGAATATGACCAATCAGATCGTTACGGTGCAAGGAGGCGTGGCCGAGGTTACGGACAGTGCGGGACGGCTCAGCCCCAATGTTCTGGCCCGCCTACGCGACGTCTCCATTCTGGCTTCGCTGGATGAAACGACTCTGCATTGCCTTGATAAAGCTACCGAGATTCATTTAAAGCCAGGGCAGGTACTGGTGCGGCAGGGGGAGAATTCACGAAATTTCTGGATTCTGCTGTCGGGTTCCTTGCGGCTTTCAAACACGGGCACGGACAGCCTCGAGAACACGGTCCACGTGATGGTGCATGGAAACGCCTTCGGAGAGGTGCCTCTGCTTGCAAACATTCCTTCTGCCGTATCAATCCACGCAAAGGAAGATTGCGACCTGCTGGAGTTGAATGAAGAACAGTTCTGGACGCTGATGACCACGTGTCCAGAGGTACGCAAGGCGATCCTTGGCAACATGGCGATGCGTCTCGCGAAGATGCAGGGCGCAATGTTCCAACAGGAGAAGATGGCTGCGCTGGGCACGATGGCTGCGGGCCTGATGCATGAGTTGAATAACCCGGGGTCTGCCGCGCGTCGGGCCTCATCGCAACTACGAGAAAACCTGTTGCGGATGCACAAGCTGACGGCGAACTTTTCTCGCACCGAGATGAGCCGTGAACAGAAGCAGTGCCTGTTCGACCTGCAGGAATATGCGCTTTTGACAAAGCTTCCGCACCCGCTAAACTCTGTGGAACAAGCCGACGCAGAGGATGCGCTCACGAACTGGATGGATGACGCAAACATCGACAGTGGGTGGAAGCTTGCGCCAACGCTGGTGTCGGTCGGGATCAAGGCAGAAGACCTTGAGTGCGCGCGCAAGACGTTTGGGGGATCAATGTTCTCCGACGCCTTGAACTGGCTTGAGGCGCTGGTCTCCAGCATGCAACTCGTCGGGACAATTGAGGAAAGCATCGGGCGCGTGACGGACCTCGTTCATGCAGTAAAGAGCTATGCGTATGAAGGCAGCGGACAAAAGCAGACGATGGATGTCAATTCCAGCATTCACGCGACGTTGGTGATTATGGGGCATAAGATTCGTGAAAAGGAGTTGCATGTCAACAAGGACTTCTCCGCCGACCTGCCGAATCTGCACACCGAATGCAGGGGTTTGAACCAGATCTGGACAAACCTGCTGGACAACGCGATTGACGCGGCTCCGCAGAGTGGAAAGCTTGGGATTCGGACGTGGTCGGAGAGTATCGCAGTTGGCGAGGGTGACAAGACGCGGACCGACTTGTGCATCATGGTGAGCGATAACGGGCCGGGCATTCCGCCGGAGTGCCAGCCGCGTGTGTTTGATCCATTCTTTACGACGAAGCCGGTTGGTGTGGGTACGGGCCTGGGTTTGGGAATCGTATTCCGGATTGTGGAGCAGTATGGCGGGACAATTCGCTTTACTTCGACGCCGGGCGATACGGAATTTGTGGTGCGTCTGCCGACAACGAAGTCCTGCTGACGACGAAGTATGATGGGAGGCAAGGAGATTCGCCTTGTCCCTGACGCCGTTTCATATCGCCTTTCCGGTTGACGACCTGGACGCTGCTCGAACGTTTTATGGCACCACGCTGGGCTGCCCCGAAGGTCGCAGCAGCGCCGAGTGGATCGACTTCGATCTGTTCGGACATCAGATCGTCGCGCACCACAAGCCCTCCATTGAAACGCAGGATACGCATCACAACGCGGTCGATGGCCACGCGGTGCCTGTGCCGCACTTCGGCGTTGTGCTGACGATGGATCGTTGGCAGGCGCTGGCCGAGCGATTGCAAGCCGCGAAGGTAAAGTTTGAGATTGAGCCCTACATCCGCTTCAAGGGCGAAGTCGGCGAGCAGGCGACGATGTTCTTCTACGATCCAGCAGGCAACGCGCTGGAGTTCAAGGCCTTCGCCGATATGAGCCAAGTGTTCGCAAAGTAACTCGCTGCTGGTTGACTGGAAAGACGACGAACTTATCCGCGCAGTGTTGGCGGTCCGTTGAACATCCTGCCGTGAGCATGGTGCCTTCTCGAGGCACCTGCAAGCTGAGGGAGCCTGAGCTTTAGATGACGGCGGTTGACCGATGTTATGACACGACCAACCTGGCTTCCGTACACTTTTCACGCCCTTTGCGGCTAGACTCCTGCCCTCGAATAAATGTTATTCGTCGCCAAAGTCAAACCACAACCCTGTCCCCAAGGACTTACTTCGTAAGTTTGAATCCTTCCAACAAACCAAATCTGCAGGACTCAAAGGTCAACATAGAGGTCAAGCTCGCCGCGCTTTGGGCGGCCGCAGCGGCATGTCAGGCATGCGGCTCTCTCTAATTGCTTTTTCCGTTTCACTGCACCCCAAAGCCCTTTGACGACCGCTGCCCCACCGCCAAGGCGCTCTCTTGCCTACTGTCAGGCGGATCTGTGACGCGGACTGGATGCAATACCGGCAACACGGGCCCGGCACCAACTCCTGAAGGCATCTGCAATGTGCAGGCTGAATGTGACCGGACCGACTGCCGCAACGCTTGGGCACATCCAACAGGTTTTCAGTTTCGGCCGGCCTGGCACGTCATTTGTAGTCCGGACCGTTGAAAAATAGCGCGGCCCTTGGGGGCTGTCCCTGTTCTTCGTCCAAAAGTAACCATTGCCCTGATCATTTTCCATCCTTCAGCCGATGAACCCCATAGTCAGGACTTTGACCAGAGAGTAGCCGTGGAAGATGCAGAAGCAGTTCCGCTTGGCGTTCAATCGTTGAAATGCTCAATTAATTGGGGTTTTTCGATAGTTATCAGCCAGAGAGTTGCAGTCGAACCTACCTAGAAGTTGTAAGTTGGCGACCCGATTAACGCCTAGAGTTAGGAAGTAATTGAAAGCAATATATCCGTCCAGTTACACGAGGTTTCCGACGTGAGCAAGACTGTTTTTTCGCCGTTTTCTGGACTGTTCAGGTTCGCCACTCTTCCCCGCCTTGTCCTGCTGCTTGGGTTCCTGGCGTTCCTTCTGGTTGTTCCGAATGTTTACTCCCAACCAGCCGTCCGGTTCCCGGGCAGCACGCCCGTCGGTGTGGATGCGACCGCGCAAAGCGTTACTTTGACCATGACGCATAACGGAGTTCTGGATTCAGTCAAAGTAATGACGCAAGGCAGTGAGCACTTTGACTTCGCGGATCTCGGCGGAGGCACCTGCGCGAAGGGCTCTCCTTACCTGACCGGGCAGAGCTGCACAGTAAACCTCGGCTTCCACCCTTACTTCCCCGGTGAGCGGCGGGGGGCCATCGTCATGCTGGATACCGCTTCGACCGCGCTTGCGATACGCCTCGTTGCGGGTTCCGCGACCGGCGCAGTCGGCACGTTTGTTCCCGGAACCATCTCCACTGTCGCCGGCAGCCAGGCGTGGATCTATGGCGGAGACGGCACACCCGCCACCCAGACATCCATCTTTCTGCCCTTCGGATTTGCGGTAGACGCTGCCGGAAACCTCTTTATTGCAGACTCGAGCAACGACCGCATCCGGAAGGTCGACGCCAAGACCAAAATTGTAACCACCATCGCCGGCAACGGCATCATTGGAGCGACCGGCGATGGTGGATCGGCTACCGGGGCCACGATCAGTAACCCTTCGTCGGTCGCGCTGGATGCTGCCGGCAACCTGTACTTCTCTGACTCCGGCAACAATGGAGTGCGGCGCATTGATGCGTTCACGGGGAACATCTCAACGGTTGCCGGTATTCTCGGCAGCCATGGCAACGCAGGTGTCTTTGGCCCGCCGATCCCGGCGATCCAGGCAACCCTGAATACGCCCAACGGCCTGGCCTTTGACGCGGCCGGCAATCTCTACATCGCAGATACGGGCAACCACGTCATCCGCTTGGTAAACGCCGCTACCGGACTCATCACAACGGTTGCCGGTCGCGGAGGTCCGGACTTTTACGGTGACGGTGGACCAGCTTCGGCGGCCGCTCTTTCAAGCCCCTGGAGCATCACCGTAGCCCCGTCCGGCGAACTCTACATCGCCGACCAGAACAACCACCGCATCCGCAAGGTGGATAACCTCGGCATCATCTCAACGGTTATCGGCAACGGCAAACCGGGCTTCTCCGGAGATCAGAAAGTCGCTACCTCAGCCCAGCTTGACGTCCCTGCGAGCGTCGCCATCGATGTGGCAGGCAACATTTATGTAGCGGACTCCGGCAATAATCGCGTCCGGAAAGTCAACGCGCAGACGAATATCATCACGACCATCGCAGGAAACTCGACTGAGTCTTTCACCGGCGACAGCGGTCCTGCCGACCAGGCCGGGCTCTACGGACCCTACACCCTTGCCCTGGATGGACAGGACAACCTCTTCATCGCGGACGTATTCCACAATCGCATTCGCAAGATTTCGAGCAATGCCGCCACTCTCGAATTTCCGGCAATCCGTGTGGGTCGAGTGTCGGCTCCGTTGACACAGGCGATTGAAAATGATGGCAACGCTCCAATGACGCTCTCAAGCATCTTGGCCATTACCAACTCGCAATTGGACCCCGCCACGACACTCTGCGCAACATTCGTCGTACTTGCACCGCTGGATAAGTGCGTTATCGGCGTAAAGTTTGCTCCAACGATCACCGGCGATCCCGTCCTGGGCACGGTCAACGTCGCATCCGATGCCGGCAACTCTCCGGGCGTTCTATACCTTTCCGGTCAGGTTCTGGACATCGATCCGACGACCCTGACCCTCGCGTCCAGCCTGAACCCCGGCACTACCGGCACACCGATCACGTTCTCCGTGACGGCCATCAGCGCAGGCAGCACACCCACGGGAGCCATGACCTTCCTGGACGGCGCTACTCCCATGGGTACGGTTCAACTGCAGGCTGGCGGCAATGTTTCCTTTACCACGTCCTCGCTCAGCGGAGGTCAGCATTCCATCACAGCCTCTTACGCGGGAGACTCTTCAAACGCGGCCGTAGTCTCGGCTGCCCTCATCGAAATCGTCAAAGACACACAGACGCCCACCGCAACGACTCTTAGTTCCAGCTTGAATCCGCTTGATGCCGGTGCGCCGGTCCAACTGACGGCTACCGTTGACGTGAAGGCCCTGGGGTCCGGCACGGCTGCCGTTGCAGGAACTGTAACGTTCCTGGACGGTGGAACGGTGCTCGGCACGGCAACCATCAATGGGTCGTCCGCAACGATCGATCGCGGGAGCGCAACGCTCAAGGTTACGACGTTGGCAGTCGGAAATCACAGCATCATTGCGAGCTACGCCGGTACTCCGGCCGATGGTTCGAGCGCGTCAACTCCACTCGTACAGGTCGTTCGCATTGCGACCACGAACACAGTGCTAACGACTGCGACGAACCCGTCGATCTCCGGCGCGCCGCTTTCGCTGTCTGCCACGATCGTCAGCACGGGCGGAACGCCCACAGGCAACATCATATTCTCCGATGGCTCCAGAACGCTGGGCACCACACCCCTGAGTGGCCAGGGCATGGCAACGCTCCTCGTCAACGGCTCGGTCTGGACTCCCGGCACCCACACGCTGACCGCAGCTTATGTGGGCGACTCACTAGATTCCCCAAGCACTTCACCGGTCGTCGGGCAAGTTGTCAATCTTGCGAAGACGACGGTCACGCTGGGTTCCTCGGTCAACCCCGCCGGTCTTGGCGCCCAGATAACCTTCACCGCCGGAGTAACAACCAACGGTGGCTCACCCTCCGGTTCGCTGCAGTTCTACGACGGCACAATACTGCTTGGTACCGTAGACATCAATGCACTGGGGACCGAAGTGTTCAACACTGCAAGCCTTGCGCTTGGCAGCCACCCCATCACGGCTGTCTACATCGGCGACACCTATGACTCGGCAGCAACGTCGAATATCGTTACGCAGGTCGTGCAGCCTGCTACTGTCACGATCCTGCTCAGCTCCAGCAAGACGCCCACACTCTTCGGTGAGCCGATTGTCTTTACCGTGAACCTGACAGGCACCGGCAGCAAGCCCGTTGGTTCCGTTACCTTTTATGACGGCACCGCCGTTCTGACCACACTTCCTCTCGACTCCTCCGGCGTTGTAACCTTCACCAGCACCACTCTAACCATCGGTGCACACACGGTTACCGCGACCTACAGCGGAGACACGAATCACGCAGTAACAAACTCCGCCGTCATCACGCAGAATGTATTGCAGGTAACGGCGACCACGCTCATCTCTTCGTCCAGCCACGCCATCGCGGGGGTGCCGGTCACCTTCCGCGCAAACGTCGTGGGAGCCAGCGGCAAGCCGGTCACGGGTCTCGTAACCTTTACCGATGGCACGACCGCCCTTACCTCCGTAGCGCCTGACAGCACCGGCCTTGCGAGCTACACGATCAATCTTCCAGTGGGTTCGCACAGCATCGTCGCAAGCTATGGCGGCGACCAGCAGGATGCAACGAGCGTCTCAACGTCCGCGCCGGTCCTTGTAGATATCGCCATTACAACAACGACCCTGACCAGCAGCACGAACCCAGTATTTGCTGGCGCACCGCTCACCTTCACCGCAACGGTGACAGGCAATGGAGGCGCTCCAACCGGCACCGTTACCTTTCAGGATGGAACCGGAATCCTGACCACGGTGCCGCTCTCTTCGAACGGTGTCGCCACGCTGACGCTCTCGAACCTCTCGCCCGGTATTCACTCAGTCTCTGCTCGCTACTCCGGCGATCCGTTTGACCAGACCTCCACCTCGCCGGTAGTAGTGCAACAGGTCGTACTGAAGACGACAATCGGCGTGACCTCCAACGCCAATCCGTCGCTCCTGCTGGACAACGTTACTTTCACGGTCGTCGTCGGTAACGGCGTCCCTTCAATGCCGCCCACCGGCAGTGTCACCCTGTTTATCAACGGAAATGTTTTCGCGCAGGCTCCCCTCGTCTCTGGCACGGTGACGTTCATCGTTCCAAAGCCAGCGCTCGGCATCAATTCAGTGACAGCTATCTACTCCGGAGACAGCCAGAACGATCCTGCTGAATTCAAGACGCTGCTCCAGAACGTTACGTTGAGACCGAGCACCGTCAGCTTCACGAGTTCGTCTACGGTTCTTTCTGCGGGCCAGCAATTGATTCTGGTCTCCGTGGTTCAGGGCGTTGGTCCCTTTGCTCCGACCGGCAGCGTCACCTTCCAGTCTGGCGGAACAATCATCGGGAGCGCCCCGATCAATGCAGCGGGTATTGCAACCCTGACTCTCGCCCCGGGCCAGGGTGTATACGACGCGGTCTCTCACTATTCGGGTGATTCACTTTACTCGCCTTCAACATCTCCTGCGGTCGGCATCACGGTCGGTCCCACGGTCGAGTTCGTCGTGGCCGCCACCCCGCCTAACATCACCGTCCAGAGTGGTCAGCACACAATGCTCGGCCTGGTGCTGACCAGCGCCCCCACCTTCAAAGACACGCTCGCATTTGGCTGCGCTGGCCTGCCGGCGTATACCACCTGCACTTTCTCGACGAACCAGATCGACGTCAACGGTGGCGGTCCCAAGACGCTCAACGTAACCGTAGACACAGGGAATCCCCTGGGTGCAGGTGCGTTGGCAGGGCTAAACGTAAAGAGCGGTCCGCTGCTCTGCCTGCTGCCTGGCGGATTCCTCCTCACCCTTCTGATGCGACGTCGCAAGCGCCTTGTTCGCGGACTTACCCTGCTGGCGGCACTCTTGATCCTGGGCGCCTCCGCGGGTCTCACCGGCTGCGCTTCCAACTTCGCACAGAGCCAGACCGCTGCCGGCGACTATACCTTCCAGATCGTCGGAACGGGCAATGTCACTGGCGCCACGCAGACTACCATCATCCATATGTCGGTGACCAAATGATGCGGGTGTTTCAACGAGTTCTCCCCGCTTTCCTCCTGATCCTTCTCGCCGCCTGCCACACCAGTTTTGCGAAGGGACAGGCGGCTTACGCAGGTTTCGGACCTGGTAGCTATGTTTCGGTTGGCGTGACGGCCAGCGGGTATAACTCGGACTATGGGAAGCAGAGACTTGCCGGGCCTGCGATTTACCTGGATGCGAACCTTTACCGGCGCATCGGCGTAGAACTGGAAGCCCGGTCGCTCCGCTACAACGCCCAGGAGAATCTCCGCGAAACGACCTACCTGGTCGGCCCAAAGATCTCCACGCATGGACGGACCTTACGTCCATACGCGAAACTACTTGTCGGGCGCGGCGAATTCAATTACCCCTTCAACTACGCGAAGGGCAGCTACCTTGTGGTTGCACCCGGCGGCGGCATTGATTGGCGGCTTGGGCGCAGCCGCATCATCTTCCGCATTGCCGATGTCGAGTATCAGTTCTGGCCGCGATTCTCGTACGGCCCTCTACATCCCTGGGGGGTTTCAAGCGGTCTTGCACTCAGACTCTTCTGAAGTCGTCAGGGAACGTGGTTTCGATATGATCCTTGCTGGAAAGCACAGCCGGAATTTTTCATCGCCTTGGCTTGTTTCCAATCATCGGTTCAGCATCAAACAAGGACAGTGAACAACCTATTGGAACAGAGAAAATCAACCATCTTCGCCGTCCTCGCCGCAACTCTTGCAGCCGCATCCCTGGGCACCTCCGCCCGCGCTCAAGCAGACTTGTCAGCCCTCCCCGACGCTCCTGAGGCCCACACTGCCGACTCATCCGCGCTCCGACCGGTCACTGTCAAAGGCACGCCCTTGAGCATTCTGCGGGATGAGTTGCACGTCGTCACCAGCCCTGCACGCATCCGCAAGAGTGACCTCAAATACCTGATCCCGCTTTTAGCCGCAACCGGCGCAAGTCTCGCCACCGACTCGCGCGCGATGAACGATGTCGTAAGCCATGACCCAAGCTTCAATCAGGCGAACGTGAATGCTTCAAACGTTCTCGTTGGCGGCTTCATCGCAGCGCCCGTTGCGCTCTTCGGCGTTGGACAGTTCGGCCACAACGAACGCGCGAGAGAGACGGGAATTCTAGGCGCTGAGGCGATGATTGATGGCTTCATCGTCATCGGGGCCAGCAAGCTCATCTTCTTCCGCGAGCGGCCTTATGTCGATAACGCACAAGGAAAATTCTTTGTCGGCAAGTCCGGCGCGGACTCATCGTTCGCGTCCTCGCACAGTGTGCTTGCATGGTCCTCGGCAGCCGTCCTTGCCGACCGCTACCCGTCACACTGGATGCAGGCTGGCGTTTACACTTTGGCAACCGGAGTCAGCCTGACCCGCGTGCTTGGCCAACAACACTTCCCTACCGACGTCCTGGTTGGTGCCGCGGCCGGTTGGTTGATCGGCCACTACGTGTCTCGCTCACATCACAGAACGCTCGTTGCTGCCAGGTAGTTACTGAACCTTGCCTCTGGGTCTCAGCCGCTTCAACTCGTTCGCGCATGCGATCGCGTTCAGCGCGCTGAGCTTCAGGTTGTCGGCAGCAACCCATATCCAGAAGCGGCGGCTTCCGGCCCCGGCTGCGCGCACCCGCACCATAATGTCTTCCTGCCCCGCAGCGCTCAAGTTGCTTGGGGGTTCAGAGTCTCCAGCTACGATGTCGATCGAGTCGCCCTGGAGCGCTCGTTCAACGTCTTCGACCGTCGCATCGTCATCCAGCTCCAACAGCACCGACGCGACATATCCATGGAACACAGGCGCCTGTACAAGCTCAAGATCGAGCGCGGCCAGAGAACCTGCACCAAGCATGCCGTAATGCCGCGAGATCCGTTCTTCCGTCTCGAGTAACTTCACCCTGGCTCCCTCGCCAAGCGATGGAAGCACATTGAAGGCTACCTGTGCGTCATACTGCTCGCGCGGCAACGTCTGGAATGACAACAGGTTCACGGTTTGCTGATGAAGCTCGTCCATCGCCTGACGTCCATGCTGCGACGCTGGCTCGACCACCGTCGCGGCGATACTTCTTACTGAAAGAGATTTACCCACACGTGCTGCCACGAGGCCGAGCATCACGGCTACAGCGTGCGCGGGAATGACAGCCGGTGTGTTGAGGTCAGGCCCGTCAGAACCCTTTCCCTTGAGCGCATCCACTACCAGCGGAGCCCGCACCAGAACGCCCTTCTCCTGCTCCAGCGCCCCGGTCAGATCCACGAGGCTCGCACCGGCATGCCGCGCTGCAACCCAGTGCTTCAGCGTCGAGGCCGCGTCTCCGGCAAAAAAGACAAAGTCCATGCGGTCAAAGGAGCCGGGCTCAATGCGCTGAATAAAAGCGGCTTCATCGCCCACCGCCGCAACCTGTCCCGTTACCTCTTCATCGTCCAGCAGGATGAAGTCGGAAGCAGCCAGAAGCGAATCCTGCAACTCATCCGCAAGCTCTTTACCTACGAGCGATCCCGCGCCGACAATCCCGATCCTGTACATTCCATCTGCCATGGTTTCCTATCCGCCCTGCTTTGTATCTGTGCCCAACCGACGCTGACGTCCCCATGAATATGCAAGCCGCGCAATGACGCCGGATACCAGGTATCCTAGCGCGATCAAGAGCAACGCCCACTGTGAAAACAGCGCAATCACAATAATGCCCATCGCCATCAGGACAACTACCTGGAAGGGCATGCGACCGCCAGAGCTGATCTCCTTGCCGCTCCAGAATCGCCAACTGCTGACCATCAGGAACCCGGTTATGACGATGAGCAGCAGCCACACAATCGCAATGCGCGGATCGTGAATAGGGCTCCCATTTTGAAAGTGGATGACGGACGCGATCACACCCGCACCCGCTGGAATCGGCATTCCGACAAAAAACTTTTTACCTGGCCGGCCAGGATTCCGGGGCTGCGGATTGACGCTGATATTGAAGCGCGCCAGCCGGCATGCGCCGCAAATCAAAAACAGGAAACAAACTACAACGCCGAGCGGTACGATTTTCGTCTGAATCGCCGGATAGAAGTTTGGCCACAACAGGCGGAAGCCCCAGACATACGCCAGTAGCGCAGGCGCCACCCCAAACGTAATTACATCCGCCAGCGAGTCGAGTTCCTTGCCAAAGTCGCTGGTGGTGTTCGTCATCCGCGCGACCATGCCGTCCAGGCCGTCAAATGCCACGGCGAAGCCAATCGCAAGCGCTGCCCGGTTGAAGCAGCTTTCGTCGCCTGTGACGCCATGCACGCCCTGGGTAATTGAGTAAAAACCCAGGGCAATGTTGCCCGCAGTGAACAGCGACGGAAGCACGAACATTCCGCGACTGGGACGGCGCCGCGCCATGGCCGCATCCGGAACCAGCTTCAACTCACGCTGTGACTCTGCCGCAGCGCCTTCCATCAAAGGACCTCATTCGCGCCAGGGTGCGTTGGCATGGCAGCGAGCAGCGAAGCACCGCCAACAACACGAGCCCCGATTTTCACCTTCAGAGTAGCCTCTGCCGGCATCAATACATCGCAACGCGAACCGAATTTTATGAGACCCATGCGCTGGCCGCGCTCCACTCGGTCGCCTACCTTTAGGTTGCATACGATCCTGCGAGCCAGCAGGCCTGCAATCTGCTTGAACGCGACTTCATAACCGTCGCCGTCGATCTGGATCAGTGTCTGCTCGTTCGTCAGGCCGGACTCAGGCTTCATCGCGTTCATAAAGCCGCCCTCGCGATACTCAACGAGTGTGACCACACCCGCGATCGGCGAGCGATTTACGTGCACATCAAAAACGTTCAAAAAGATGCTTACGCGGAGCTTGCTGCCGCCCGTCGTCTCCACCCATTCTGCCTCGGTCACTACGCCATCGGCTGGCGAAACGATAAGCCCGGGACCCATCGGGATCGAGCGGGTGGGGTCGCGAAAAAACCAGAGAAAGAACATCGCCAACAGGACAGGAGGAATGACCAGGAACCAGGCGCCTGTCGTAAACCAGACCAGGATTGCCACTGCTGCAAGTCCCAACCCGTAGTAATAACCGTCTTTGACCATAGACCTCCATTATACTTCTGAGGCTTGCAAGCACATGCACTTTGCACGAGCAGCCTGCGTGACGGCCATCACGGCTGACTAGCGATCGGGTCCCCAGACTAAAGGCTGAGGAGATCCTCCATGAACGCTTTTCGGGAGTACTGGACATTTTCCGTCATTCGCGGTGCACTGATGACCGTTGCCGCCATTGCTATCTTTGTTACGCCACAGGCTGCCTCTTCCCTGCTATCCGTGCCCGTGCTCATTACCCTTGCCGTGGTTTGTTACGCAACGTACAGCGCGATCGATGCGGCATTCCTCCTCATGCTTCGGCAGATGCTGCCTGAAAGCGCAAAGCGCGGACCCAGCCTCTACTGGCAGGCTGCGTACGGGACCTTCGCGGCCGGGCTGCTTTATATGGTCACCTACGGAGCGATCAACTTGCGCTGGGCACTCGGGATCGTCGCCTCGCAGGCCGCCGTGAGTGCTTGGGCAGAGTGGAGCATCGCGCGCGACACGCATGTCCAGTACGGATGCCTCTCCTGTTACACCACGTCGATGGTGCTGGCCTCCTGCGCGCTGGGCTTGCCCACCGTAAGCCACCTGAGCGCGACGAGCGTCTCCCTGGCGCTGGCTACCTATGTGGGTCTTTACGGAGCCAGTGAGTTGCTGCTTGGGGCTCGCATGCTGTTCCTTGAATACCGCACGACGCATCCAGCACACCTTATCCCGACATTCTTGCCCGCAACAATGGAAAGCCCCGTTTTCAGTTGCCTCACCGTGCCAGACGTGGCAATTTCCACTTCGCGGGTCTGTTCAGACTGTCCGGCTGAGTCCATCTGCAAGGACCCCTCGCTGGCAGGACAGATCGTCAGTCTCATGACCAGTCGCCAACCTGCGGTCGTGCGAAGCATGAGAATGACCACACTGCTCCGCCAATCTGTTTCGCACTAAGTCCAAACCAACCGGGCCAGTCTCGATAACTCGAGGTGGCTCGGCAATCACCCTCACCCCTCGAATAATCCCGGGCCTTCATTCGTCGGACTGCGCAGTGCGCAACGCATCAGGATGGCATCCTCAACCGGCTCTCGGTAGTACTCCTCCCGCCTCCCGATCGCCACAAAGCCCAGTCCGCCATAGAGTTTTAGCGCACCGGGGCTTCCGCTTCGAACCTCAAGTTCTACGGCTTCAGCATCCTCGTTTCGAGCCCATGCCATGACCGCGCGACACAGCGCAGTGCCAAGACCTTGCCTGCGTGCCGATTCTCGCACCACCACACTTTCGATCTCCGCCTCTGGCCCCAGCACCCGGCCTGCGGCAAAGCCAGAAATTACCTGTCCATCGACAGCCACAAACAGCACTCTTAGGAGTCCACCCGAATCACTCGCCGCCAGCATCCGTTGATAAGCAGCCAAACCCCAGTGCGGGGCAGCTGGAGTGTCGCGCTCCAGTTGCACGACCTCCGCCAACTCGGCCTCAGAAGCCTTCCGAATCTCAAGGCCTTTCATCGCTTTGCCCCCGCCAAAAGCTCCGCATCCGTGCGCCGCATGTAGTTTGCGTCCACCGTGGCTACATCGCTCCACTCGCCCGCTGTAATCCGTCGCCGCACCATGGCCAGCATCTCCTCTGCGCCCGCCTCCGCAACCAGCGTCACCTCGATGTCCAGCCGCGCCTTTGCGAGCTCAACAACTCTCGGCTCGCAAGTGTGCGGCGTCCGTCCCTGCAACAGGGATCTCACCATGTCCGCGCCCAGCAGTTGCTCCGTCACGACCCGCCCGCCGGCATAGACGCCGCAGTAAAACTCTCCCCGCCCCGCATCCAGCAGGGCGATTCCATCGTCACCGGCCACAAGCGCCAGCCGTGACATCGCCACCATCCTGACGGCGCCCGCCTCGCAGATGCCTTTAGCGGCGCTCAGGCCCACACGTACGCCCGTAAACGAGCCTGGGCCGAACACCACGCCAACTGCATCCAGCTCAGCGACTTCGCTACCCGCAAGTAACCGCCGCACCGCCGGCACCAGCATCTCGCTTGAGCCCCTGCCCGGCAACCGTTCAATCGCCGCGACTCCATGAATGTTGGCCAGGGCCGCGACGCCCTCCATTCCGCACGTATTGATCAACAGAATCTTCACTGCCCTTCCACCAGTTCCAGCAGCACGCCGCCCGTACTGGCCGGATGCACAAAGAAATAACGATGGCCCCCCGCGCCCACACGCACCTGGTCGCTCGCCAGCCGAACCCCCGCTGCCTGCATCGCCTTAAATCGCTCGTCGATCCCCGAAACCTTCACTGCTACATGATGCAGCCCTTCGCCCTTCTTCGCCAGGAAGCGGCCGATGGTCGTCTCCTCACCCAGCGGTTCCAGCAACTCGAAGCGGCTTGCACCCACAGGCAGCATCGCGGTCTTTACACCTTCATGCTCCACCGTCTCTTCATGGGTCACACGCAATCCCAATAGCTCATAAAACTTCTTTGCGGACTCAATGCTCCGCACCGCAATCCCCAGGTGGTCGATCTCCATCCTGCTCACCTCAGGCTGCCACCTGGAAGCGTTCTCGTCGCGCTGGGACAGGAAACTGTCGATCGTCTCCAGCAACTTTGGAATCCCCTCACCCGTGTTCGCCACGGTTCGGACAATCGGCGGCACCCAGCCCGTATGGACGCCCATTCCCCCCGCGGCCAGTCCCTGCATCCCCACAATCTCGCGCTCTACCTTGTCCGCACCCGGCTGGTCACTTTTGTTCACCACAAAAATGTCCGCAACCTCCATGACGCCCGCCTTCAGGCTCTGGACATCGTCCCCCATCCCCGGAACCAGCACCAGCACCGTCACATCTGCAAGACCTGCCACGCCGACCTCATCCTGCCCCACGCCGACTGTCTCAATGATCACCGTACTGCGGCCAGCCGCCTCCATCACCGCGCAAACCGCCTCTGCCTTGCGAGCCACGCCCCCCAGCGCCCCGCGTGAAGCCATGCTGCGGATATAAACCCCGGCATCTCCCGTAAAACCCTGCATCCGAATCCTGTCGCCCAGCAAAGCTCCGCCCGTATATGGGCTGCTGGGATCGACCGCGACAACCCCGACTGTCTCCCCCTGCGCCCGCAGCAGCCGCAACATCCCGTCCACCAGCGTGCTCTTGCCGGCTCCCGGACTGCCCGTCACGCCGATCCGCCGGCTGCGTTTCCCCAGGGCCTTGCACGCACGCAACAACTCCTCCGCGCCCGGCGCCCCATCCTCCACCATCGAGACCGCCCGCGACAGTGCGCGCACGTCTCCCGCGGCCAGCCGTTCTACCATCGTCTTGTTATCGACACCGTCCACCATCTCGTCAGCGATCATACCCCTCCTCTCCTGCATCCCATCGCCATGCAGACTACCTTCCTGAGCGGAGGCCGCTCCATCCGCCTCGACGCAATCGAACCCCTTACCCCCGGACCCCACCCGTCCATCCTTCTTCTCCATGGTGCCGGGGGCAACACGGACTTCTGGCTCGATCGAATCTCCCCGTTTGTCGCCCGCCTCGGCATCGCCATCTATGCCGTCCATTACTTCGACCGCACCGGCACCGTCCGCGCCGACCTGCCTACCCTGTCCGACGGTATCCACGTCCCGCTCTGGATCGACACTGTCCGCGACACGCTCGCACATCTTGGCAGCCGCCCAGCGGTCAATCCGCACCGCATCGCGCTCATTGGCGTATCGTTGGGCGCCTTCCTTTCGCTGGCTCTGGCTGCCGAGGCCTCCGCGTCTCAGACCGTTATCGCGCGCTGCATCGTGGATATCTCCGGCGGTCTGGTCCGTCCTTATTCGGAGCGCGCCACCCCTGCCTTTCCCCCGACTCTGATCCTCCACGGCGAGGCAGATACGGTCGTCGGCCTTTACCATGCGGAAAACCTGCAGGCCCTCTTCAAGCGTCTCCACGTCTCCTACCAGGCGCACATCCTGCCGGACGAAGGGCACTACTTCACTCCCGCAGCCCAGACGCGCATCCTGAAAACCGTCGCGGCCTTCCTCCAGCAATACCTCTAATGCCGCACGTCGATTGGCGCTATCAAAGTCGCGACCGAGCGCCCGGGTGGAAAAGCCAACTCGTTCAAAGTCCGGCTATGCTGGGCGAATGTGCTGCTCGCGCTGCGTCAGCCCATCGACTAAAAAGAGCTTAAATGATCAGCCGTGGGCATAAAAATTACATAATTTATCTCTATTATTAGCCTCATTGGACGGACCAAAGAGCCTCAACAGCCTCGACTGAATAAGGCCTAATTAAGCCCAACGAAGCCGACACACCAGCGCCTGGTATCGATAACGAATATTTCTTTTCCTTCAAGCAAGGAAACCTTTCCCAATCTTTTCGGATGCCTCTCAACGCAAATCACGCCATCCTCTGCTAATTTGGGCTCACCTATACACCATTGCTACCGGCACCTGAATGTTCCCTTGACACCTATGGGCACTCAGCGTCTATCCTCATCCAGAATCGCACCACCCAAAATCTCTGTCCGGCCACATCAGGCCCGACGCGCGCAAAGGTCAACCAGCTTCGCCACGGGAGCAAACAAGAATGTCGACCCAGGCTTCAACCATTCCCAACTCCAGCGCCGGCTTCACCTCCGCCTCTGTCCCCGGGGATGGTTCCAATATCCGCTGGGTCGTCTGTGGGCTGCTCTTCCTCGCAACCACCATCAATTACATGGACCGCAATGTCTTCGGCTACGTCGAACCACTGCTCCACGACGTTCCGTTTATGGGTTGGGACAAACTCGCCGACAAGTTCCACCAGCCGGTCTTCGATAACAACTTCGGCAACGTCATCATCTACTTCCAGATCGCATACGGCGTCGGCTTCCTCGTCGCCGGCCGCATGATCGACAAACTTGGCACGCGGATCGGCTACGCCCTAGCCATCCTCATCTGGGGCCTGTCCTCAATGAGCCACTCGCTCGTCACCTCCGTCACCGGTTTCTGCATCGCACGCATCTTTCTGGGACTGGGCGAATCCGGCAACTTCCCCGCTGCCATTAAGGCCACCACCGAGTGGTTCCCCAGCAAAGAGCGCGCCAAGGCTGTCGGACTCTTCAACTCCGGCTCCAATGCCTCTGCCCTTATCGCACCCGCACTTGTAGCCTTTGTCACGGCAAAGTGGGGCTGGCGTTCCGCGTTCATCACCACGGGTTCCATGGGTATGGTCTGGCTGGTCCTCTGGCTCGCCTTCCCGTACGAGCGTCTCCGCCGCGGCTCCATCCAGACCCAGGTCAATCTCACCGCAGACCTGGCGCAGGCCGAAGCCGGATCCGGCGGCACCCTTTACGGAGCCATCTTCCGCAACAGGGCACTCTATGCCTTCGCTCTCGCCAAAGCCCTCACTGACGGCGTCTGGTGGTTCTATCTCTTTTACCTGCCGCAGTTCCTGAGCCGCAATTACGGTCTCAGCCTCAAAGCAGCCTACTGGTATATCGTTGCGGTTTATCTCGTTTCATCCATCGGATCCATCGCCGGCGGCAGCCTGTCCGGCTGGCGCATGAGTCGTGGCCACTCCGTCAACAGTGGACGCAAGTTCGCCATGCTCCTGACAGCGCTGTGCGTGCTGCCTGTCATCTTCGTTCCGCACATGAGCCAGCTTTTCCCTTCCAATGCCTGGCCCGCGACGTTGCTCATCGCTCTTGCAGCCGCAGCACACCAGGGTTGGAGCGCCAATCTCCTCTCCAGCCCGGCTGATATGTTTCCCTCTACCGCCGTTTCAACCGTCGTTGGCATTGGAGGGGCGGCCGGCGCCCTCGGCGGAGCAGCCTTCACGTGGATCGTAAAGCGGAACCTGTCGTTGCACCAACTGCTTGTCTTTGCGATGGCTGCCGGGGCCTATGTCCTTGCTTTAGCTATCTTCCAACTGCTCGTTCCCAAACTTGGCGAAGCCTCTCCACCACGCCTGGCGCCACGTGTAAAAGCCGTGTAGACCGTTTATCTTCATTGAGGCGTCGCTGATTTTGCATGCTATGCTTCTAAAAAATTCGCGTCGAAGCGTTCAAACAGGAATAGTCTCGATCGGCAATAACAGGTAGGTTCAGACGATGAAACACGAGACTCCAAAAGCAGAGACACAGGACGGCGCAACCGGCCATAGCCAGCTCACCATGCAGGTCGTCGATCACGTTCGCCAGCTTGTCGCCAACGGTGAACTCAAGCCCGGCGACCGCCTGCCTCCTGAGCGTGAACTAGCTCGCAAGCTCAAAATCAGCCGCTCTTCCCTGCGCGCGGGCATCGGCTTCCTCTCCGCGATGGGCGTGCTCAAATCCCGGCATGGCGCCGGCACCTTCGTCGCCACCGGGCCACCGGCGCTCGATTCCAGTTCACTTACCGTTCTCGGCGCGCTGCACGGCTTCCTTCCTTGGCAGATGTTTGAAGCCCGCCTCGTGATCGAAGCCTCGGTCGCAAGCCTTGCCGCAGAGCGTGCCACGGGCGAACACATCGCCGAACTCGCTGAAGAGGTGGCCGAGATGTACGCCTCCATGGACGACCCGCAGGAGTACCTGATCCACGACATCCGCTTCCACCGAACCATCGCCCGCGCCAGCGGTAACCCCATCCTCGGCGCCCTCATGGAGACCATCACCGCGTCGCTCTACGACACACGGCGGATGACCGTCGACAACTCCAGCGACCTGAAAGAGTCGGCTGAGATGCACCGCGAGGTTTACCGCGCTATCCGCTCCCGTAACCCCCTGGCCGCCAAGCACGCGATGGAGCGGCATCTGAACCTCGCCCGTATGGCCCAGGCGTCCGAGCCCAAGGAGCCGGCGGCGGCAAAACCGCTTCCCCTGGAGCCCACGCCCGCCGAAGAGCCCCACGACGACCAGACCACCTCCTGATCTGGCATCGCTCCACCTCCGGGTACCCCACTTTCGTTAATCCTGGGTTGGGTTCGCAAGGTGCGCCCCAACGCGCCCCGGACAGCCCGCGTCAGGTCATCGTCTTTACCCTGCTAAACTTGGCCCAAGATCATGCCTGAAAAGTTTTATGTCACCACCCCCATTTATTACGTCAACGCGCGTCCGCACATTGGCCACGCGTACACCACCATCGTCGCGGACGTACTCGCTCGCCGCCACCGTCTGCTGGGCGACGATACTTTCTTCCTCACCGGCACCGACGAGCACGGCCAGAAGATCGAGCGCTCCGCCGCCGCCGCCGGCATCGCCCCACAGGCCTTCGCTGACGAAGTCTCCGAGTCCTTCCGCACCCTCTGGAAGCGCATGGGCATCACCAACGATGCCTACATCCGCACCACCGACGCAGCCCACAAACGCGGCGTCCAGGCGCTCTTCAGCACCCTCTACGAGCGCGGCGCGATCTATTTGAGTAGCTACACCGGCCAATACTGCGTCTCGGAAGAGACGTTCGTCGAAGGTCCCCCCGGCACCATCGGCCCCGACGGCCGCCCCACCGAAACCGTCACCGAGGAGAACTTCTTCTTCCGCCTCAGCGACTACCAACTCCCGCTGCTCGACCTGATCGAGTCCGACACCCTCAAGATCACCCCGGAATCCCGCAAAAACGAAGTTCTGAGCTTCTTGGGCGGGAACGTGGTTGAAGCCATCAAAGCGGCAGGTGAAATCCTCGCCGTCGAAACTGATGGCCAACGGGTACTTGGGGAAAGCGACGTCAGGAGATTCGTAGAGCTGGGGATATTGAAGCAATCAAAAAGCGGTCGTCCCTACGTCGTGGGAGCCCTGAAAGACCTCTCCATCTCCCGCTCCAGCTTCACCTGGGGAATCCCCGTCCCCGAACCAGCAGCCAGCGCAGCCAAAGAGAAGCACGTCATCTATGTCTGGCTAGACGCCCTGGCCAACTACCTGACTGCCCTCGGATACAGTTCCGAAGTCCCCGCCCAAAAAGCGAACTTTGAAAAATACTGGCCCGCCGATCTGCACCTCGTTGGCAAAGAGATCATTCGGTTCCACTGCGTCTACTGGCCCGCCTTCCTGCTCGCCGCTGAATTACCACTTCCCAAAGCCGTCACCGCCCACGGCTGGCTTCTCTTCGAAGACTCGAAGATGAGTAAATCCAAGGGCAACATCGTCCGCACCGAGACGATTCTGGACGCCTTCGGCGCCCTTTGTCCGCCCCCACCGGCATCTGTTGCCTCACTACCACTCGCAGACCCTGCAGCGCCCCCCTTTGGCCTGCCATCCGATACCGAAGCCGAGGGGTCTGCTAACGCCCCACAACCCGGCATCCCTTCCAAGCAAGATCGCGACCTCTTCGCTGCCGACATCCTCCGCTACTTCCTTCTCCGCGAAATTCCGTTCGGCCAGGACGGCAGCTTCTCCTTTGACGCGATGATCACCCGCTACAACGCCGACCTCGCTAACGGCTATGGCAACCTGGTCAGCAGAACACTGGCGATGATCGAGCAGTACTTCGCCGGCGTGATTCCTTTCGGCAAAATGGATGAAGAACTGGAAGTTGGGGTCCAGCTTGCAAAGACAGCCAATTTCAATAACTTCGCAAATCTCGATTTTTCCGTAATCTTGGAAAACATCATGATGATGGTGAAGCTTGCCGATGGCCATCTTACGAAGACGACTCCTTGGAAGCTGGCGAAGGACCCGACCAAAAGACAAGAACTCACCGACAGCCTCTATTCGGCCGTTGAAACGATTCGTATCGTTACTTCAGAATTGGAAGCAATCCTGCCTTTTGCAGCCGGCAGAGTATTCCAGGTGCTCGGAACGCAGAAAGACCATCAGGGAGAACCGAGATGGCAAGCTAAGAAACTCGGCCCCCTAAGCCCCATCTTCCCCCGCGCAGACAAAGGACTAGCCCAGATTATGAGCGACATGGAACAGACCGCACAAGACGCCAAGACAGCCGCCAAGCCCACCCCTTCCACCTTCGTGGACGAAAGCTTCACCGCCTCTCCCCTGGCCCACCTCGACCCCACCCACCCCGCCGCCGCGCCGCGAACCGGCACCCTCTCCGAGCCCAACCCCGGGCTCCAGGTAGCAGGCTCGAACGCCGAAACCACGGAGCGCGTCGGCACCCCGCACCACTCTGAAGCACAGTCGTCCGGCATCTTCGGCAACTCCGCGACCCAGACCGTGCAGGCCACCGATGCCTCACCCCAGATCACCATCGACGACTTCGCCAGGGTTGAGCTCCGGGTCGCCAAGGTCCTCGTCTGCGAGCGCATCCCCAAGGCCGACAAACTGCTTCGCCTCGAGGTCGATCTCGGCTTCGAAAAGCGTCAGATCCTCTCCGGCATCGCCGAGTGGTACACCCCGGAAGACCTCATCGGACGCCGCATCGTCGTCATCACCAACCTCGCACCCCGCAAGATGCGCGGACTCGAGTCTCACGGCATGCTCCTGGCCGCCAGCGCTTCAGAAGGCGGCAAGCCAGCGCTCGCCACCTTTCTCGACTCCGACGACCTTCCCCTCGGTTCCCGCCTCAAGTAGGGAGCCCGGAGGCTACGTCGCAGGCGTGGCCTCCATAATCGGCACACTCTGCACACCCACTGCCACCACAAAGTACTTCGCCGGCACGGTCCCCACGTTCTTCAGCCCGTGCAGCTTCATGGAACTCGTAAAAATGACATCGCCCGGGACCGCTCGCTCCTGCTTGCCCTCGTTCAGGTAATCGAGCGTCCCCTCACGAATCAGGAGCAGTTCCGAGTGCGTGTGCCGATGCGGCGGATGCGGCATCAGCCCCGGCATCAGCGTCGTCTCGTGCACTTCAAGCGCCTCGCCTGTCGGCAGAATCCCGTTCAGCACCGCACGACTTTCCCCCGAAGCCGAAGGCCGGCCCGGAAGATCTCCATAGCGGTAAACCCTTTGTGTGGAAAGTATGCCGTCAGCTTTGCTGATCTGTCCCTCAGCTATGTTCGCAAGTGCCGCAAACGCGGCCATCGCCATTCCAAACTCGCGCCGATTTAATTCGCTCATGCGCGGAATGATACCCGCTAACGAGAACGACATTCCAGCGGTCAACTTTTCTTCGAATCGCGGCCTGTTTCAATCACGAAGTATTCCGCCTGTGTACCCTTGTTATTGACCATGCTGATCGACTCTCACGCGC
Source organism: Rhodanobacteraceae bacterium (assembly GCA_043783275.1). Lineage (GTDB taxonomy): Bacteria > Acidobacteriota > Terriglobia > Terriglobales > Acidobacteriaceae > Edaphobacter. Next base: position 10,828 of record JAYVZP010000085.1, on the reverse strand, counting down.
ACCTCGACTTCTACGACGACGCCGCCCCTATTATCGCCAACGCAATCGCCGCCGGGGTCGAAACCATCCTTGCCATCGGCATCGGCGACGGCCCCGCGACCATGCACCGCGCACTCGATCTCGCCCATCAGTACAAAGCCGTCTACGCCTCCGCCGGTATCCACCCGCAGGAGGCGCGCCAGGCCACCCCCGAAGCTTTGGCCAAACTAACCCAGCTGGCCGCCAACCCGCGATGCATAGCCATCGGCGAGATCGGCCTCGACTACTACCATCTCGAAAACCCTGATACTGACGTCCAGCAACAAGCCTTCATCGCTCAGATGAAGATCGCCGCAGCCGCAGCCAAGCCGATCCTTATCCACTGCCGCACGTCCGAGCTTGCCACTCCGCAGGCAAAAGACCGTTTTGGCTCCGCAGACGCCGCTGGCGACCTCCTCACACTGCTGGAAACCCACTGGGCACCTACCGGCCTCCCTGGCGTCCTGCATTGCTTCTCAGGCACGCAGCGGGACGCTGACCGCGCCCTCGCCATTGGCTTCTACCTCTCCTTCGCAGGCAACCTCACCTACCCCAAATCCATCAGCATCCGGCAGGTCGCCACGTCTGCCCCCGCCGACCGCATCCTGGTCGAAACCGACTGCCCCTTCCTCGCCCCGATCCCCTATCGCGGCAAGCAAAATGAGCCCGCCCTCATTACCCACACCGCTGCCTTTCTGGCCACGCTCCGCGACACCACCCCCCAGGCCATCGCCCACCAAACCACTCAAAACTTCCAAACGCTCTTTCCCACCACCAAACCCTGACAACTGTCTACTCACTACTACCCACAGCCGTTATACTGACCCTCATGGCAGCCGACAACAGCTTCGACGTAGTAAGCAAGGTAGAGATCCAGGAAGTCAAGAACGCCATCGATCAGGCGTCCAAGGAAGTCAACGCACGCTTCGACCTCAAGAACTCGAAGTCGAAGATTGAGCTCGAAAAAGAGGAGGCCATCCAGCTCGCCTCGCAGGACGAGTACACCCTCGCCGCAGTCATCGAGATTCTCTCCCAGAAGCTCGTCAAGCGCGGCATCTCGCTCAAGAACCTCGAGTACGAAAAAATCGAGCCCGCCTCGAACTCCTCCGTTCGCCAGAAGATCACGCTCAAGCAGGGCATCGCCAGCGACGCCGCCAAGAAAATCGTCGCCGTGATCAAGGACTCCAAGCTCAAGGCGAATGCCAGCATTCAGGGCGAAACCGTCCGTGTCGTCTCCAAGGACCGCGACATCTTGCAACAAATCATGGCCAAACTGCGTGGCGGCGACTTCGGCGTTGAACTACAGTTTACGAATTTCCGCTCCAACTGAAGCCCTGTCAAAGTCACTCTTTGCGGTAACCGGTCCGTCTTCACCGGCCTGATATCCTAGAAGCCGAATGAGCACGATCTCCATCGCGACCGCAACAGAGGTAATCGACCTCCTCCGTGACGACCTCTCCGCCATTGAGCGTGAGTTCACCCGGCAATCCGAGTCACCCGTCCAGGTCGTCACAGATATCGCCGAATACCTCATCGCCGGCGGTGGAAAGCGCATCCGTCCGCTACTCCTTCTGCTCTCCGCCAAGGCCCTTGGCTCAGACTCGGAAGTGCGCATACGCCTGGGCGCCGTCGTAGAGATGCTCCACACCGCCACGCTCGTCCATGACGACATCATCGACGAGGCCGACACCCGCCGCGGACGTCCCTCCTCCAACACCACCTGGGGCAACGCCAAGTGCGTCCTCGCCGGCGACTGGCTCTACATGCAGTCCTTCCGCACGGCGCTGGAAGAGCGCAACTTTCGCATTCTCGATCTCCTCATCTCGCTCACCCAGCAGATGGTCGAAGGCGAACTGCTCCAGATGGAGAAGCTCGGCCACCTGATCAACGAGGAAGAATACTTCGACCTTATCTACCGCAAGACCGCCTGCCTCTTTAAAGTCTCCATGCAGCTAGGCGCGGCGGTGGCCGACTTACAGGCCACAACAGAACTCCCCCATTACGACGAACAGATGGGCGAGTATGGCCGCAACCTCGGCCTGGCCTTTCAGATCGTTGACGACGTCCTCGACCTTACTGCAGCTGAAGACGTCCTCGGCAAGCCCGTCGCCAGCGACCTCCGCGAAGGCAAGGCCACGCTCGCCGTCATCCACGCGCTTGAGCGTGGAACCGGCGCCGACCGCGAAGCCATCCGCACTGTGCTGTCCGACCGCAGCTTCGACCGCGTCTCGCACCTCCAGATTCTGGAGATCCTGCGTCGCCACGGCTCGCTGGACTACGCAATGGACACAGCCTGCGCCTACGCCGAGGCCGCTCGCATGAGCATCGCGGATTTGCCGGCCAGCGAAGCCAAACGCGCCCTCCTTTGGGTCCCCGGCTTCGTCACCACCCGCGACCGCTAGGGCGTCAGCAGCCGAGACAGCAACCCTATCCTTACGAGATGCGCAATAAACAGCTAACCCTCTTCGGGTGCTCAGCATAACGCCTACTGGTTGGGTGCAAAGGGCAGGCGCCACAGACAGGTCGTTTCCTCGATGGCCATCGCTTCGTGTCGCGCCATGACTTCCGCAGTTGCAGCGCGTTAGTCTGTGCTCTTTAGAACTTATCCCTCGTCCAACCCGCTCTCTTCCTTGTCATCGTCCTCATCCTCACCGAACCCCTCATCCTCAACATCCAGCTCCGCCACCTGAACCTCATCACCGGCAGTCTCTACCAGCACCTGGATCCGACCCTCTGCCTTCTCCAGCTCTGCCTTGCACGCGTTCGACAGCAACACACCCTGCTCAAACAGCCGAACCGAATCATCCAGCGATAGCTCCCCACGCTCCAGGCGCTCCACCACTGTTTCCAGCGAACTCAACTTCTCTTCAAAACTAGCCATACTCCCCTACCCTCTCGCGAACCCTAAAACCTGCGCAGCCGCCTTATACTTCCCAAAAGGCGCGCTCACCTGCACACCCTGAACCTGCCCTCGCACATCCGCCAGCATCTCCTGCGCGATGGCGATACCCTCTGCCCGCGCATGCTCCGGCGACTCCGCCGCGCCCATCCTCCAAAGAATCTGCTCCGGCATCCGCACCTTCAATTGATCGCGCATAAACTCTGCATTCTTCACGCTCGTCAGCGGCCAGATCCCCGCTATCATCGGTATTCGAAAGCTCTCGATGCGCTTCAGAAAATCCTCCAGCAATCGCAGGTCAAATACCGGCTGCGTAATCCCGAACTCACCGCCCGCTTCAACCTTCGCGGCAAACCGTCGAACCTCGTTGTCGATGTCCGTTACTCCCGGGTTCGCCGCCACCGAAATCGTAAAGCCCGTCGACCCACCGATCGAGCCTCCCCCAATATCGAGCCCGCAGTTAAGATCCCGAACAATCCGCGTCAGCCCAATCGCATCCACGTCGAAGACCGCCGTAGCATCGGGATAATTCCCCATCTTTGGTGGATCGCCCGTCAGGCACAAAATATTCTTCAAGCCGATCGACGCAGCACCCAGCAAGTCGCTCTGAATGCTCAGCAGGTTGCGATCCCGGCACGTGTAGTGCAGCACCGTCTCGATCCCAACCTGCTGCTGAATCTGCACACACAAACTCAACGCGCTCATCCGAGCACTCGCACGCGGCGAGTCCGGCACATTGATCGCATCCACGCCCAGCCTGTGCAGCTCCGCCGCGCCTTCAAGCTCCTTGGTGCAGTCGAAGCCCTTCGGCGGCACAATCTCTACCAGCGTGCAGAACTCACCGGCTGAAATCATCGCACCAACCTTCGACCGATCACGCAGCGGAGGAGCCGAAACTTTGCTCACACTCGGCGTACTTGTTCCGGACTCGACAACTTCAATCCCACTGACCTGAGCCCCCAGCGCCCGTAACGCACCACGCATGGCCCGTGTATGCTTCGGCGTCGTGCCGCAGCAGCCGCCCACAAACGTCGCGCCCGCCTTCACAAACTTCCGCGCAAAGCTTGCCATGTACTCCGGTGAAGTCAAATAAATGCTTCGCCCATCCACGACCCTCGGCGTCCCCGCATTCGGCATCGCAGCCAGCGGAAGCGTCGTCGCCGTTCGCATCCGCTCAATCACGCGCAGCACGATATCAGGGCCCTCGCTGCAATTGCATCCAACCGCGTCCGCGCCCCACTCGGTCATCAGCCGCGCGGCGTCCTCCGCGGTCGTTCCATCCAGGCAGTTACCGTTCTCATCCACCGTAATCATCACGATGACGGGAAGCCCCCCACCCAGCCTCTTTGTCGCCTTGATCGCCTGCTCTGCCTCCACCATTGACATCAGCGTCTCAATAATCAGCAGATCCGCACCCACCCCCGGCCCACCCTCCACCAGCGCCTGCACCTGTTCGGCAAACGCCGCATAAGCCTCTTCCGTCGAAACCTTTCCTTCTGCCCCAACCTTTACTCCCAGCGGCCCTATCGCGCCAGCTACATAGGCCTCTTCCGCCTGCTTCTCGCGGTGGCTATCCACGCACTCCCGTGCCAGGCGAACGCCCGCAAGGTTCAGTTCCCTGACCCGCGTCTCGAACCCATACCGTTCCAGACGAACTGCGTTCGCGCCAAAGGTATTTGTTTCAATAATCTCCGCGCCCGCCTGCAGATACTCCGTGTGGACGGCACGTACCAATTCAGCCTGCGAAGCGTTCAGTTCGTCATAGCAGCGATTGATGAAAATCCCACGGCCGTACAGCATCGAGCCCATGGCTCCGTCGCATAAAACCGGCGCAACCGCCCCGCCGCTCGTAGTAAACATCCGCAGGACTGCTCCCCGGGTCTCCCGTGCCTGTTGTATCTCCAGCCCCGCATCTGCCATGTCCCCATCCTAAGCCACCCGCCAGCGCACACCAAACCCGCTTCCTAATGCTGTTCCTATCCGTCTGAACGGGAAGCCCTTTGGTATACTCGCGGAAGTCCGAAGACAGCACATTCGTGCCGCCGCACACAAGTTTGGAGCCCCTTAAGTTGAATATCCGTAGTCTCTCAGCACGCCTAGCGCAGCGCTTGTTGCCCTCTTCAGCAAACCTCGCGTCCGATAGCCCATCTCGTCGCTTCCTTCTGGCGTTTTTCGCGGCTGCGATCCTGCTCGGCCTGACTGCCTGCGCGCAGGTCATTTATCACATCCCCCAGTATAATTTCGCCGGACGGCCTACCCCTCCCAGCCAGTTGCAGCAGCGCGTCATGGTCTCGGTTACCGCCAACGGTTCCTCGGGCAGCCTGCAGATTCTTGATGGCCTTCGCGACATCCGCAACAACGTGCCGAACACCATACCCGGCTTTGGCATCAACGGTTATAGCGGCGGCTATCCGAACCTCATTCTGAACTTCCCGGAAGCCTCCCGCGGCTACGTCTATTCCAACACCGCTCCGTATGGCGTAAGCATAATCAACTACGGCACGGAGTCCACATCCGGCTCGGCCGGCACCTTTAGTGGCCCTTCCAACTCACTCGCCATTGCGCCAGCTTTTCTTCGTATCTTTGCCGCAGAAGAGCAGTCCAGCCGCCTGCTTATCCTCGACAATCAAACCGGTCTGGAATTCGCGCTTAACCTTCCCAACGTCTACAAGGTCGCCGTCAATCGTGGAGACACCGTCGCCCTGGCGATGGTCCGGAACTCCAACCTCCTCTACCGCGTCATCAAAGTCAATGCCGGCACAACGGCGAACCCTCCCGGCGCCATTGACTGCCAGCCCACGCTCCTTCCCGTTTACTGCGTCGTCCCCGTCCCCGGCAACTTTGACCGGCCCATCGACGCCATCTTCTCGCTCGATGGTTCCTCGGCCTACATTTTGAACTGTGGCCAGGAGTGCGGTGGCGGAAGCAATGGCGGAGCCGGCGTTAGCTTTATCCCGCAAGGCTCGCTCCAGATCAACCTGATTCCCACTTCGCCTGTCTACCCGGCAGTCGTCACCAACACCGTTGCAACCCCCGGCGGCGCGACCGCTGCCATTCCAGACGGAACCAATCTCTACATTGCCGGCCAACAACTCCAGCCTGACGGCCTCTTTGCCGGGCGCCTGACCTCACTTAACCTGACCACCCTGGTTCCCAGCGCTCCCATCTCCATCTCCGATGGCAACCACAGCAAGATGCTCTTCGCCGACGACAATACCCTCTGGATCGGCTCGCAGTTCTGCGCCACCGGCGAGCGTGCCAAGCAGGGCCAGAACTACAACTGCCTTACCCGCTTTGACCTCGGCGCCCAAACGGCCTCTATCGTTCCAGCAAACGTCATTCCCGGTTCCTCCGCTGCCGGAGCCACGGTTCCCTACCCCAACGGCGACAACAACCTGTACTATTACGGCTCGCTCACGGGCCTTTGCTGGGTGCAAAACTACCACAAGGTTTACACCGCCTACGGTGGTCAGGTTCACGCCTTCAACACGGCCACCAGCGCAGAGATAAACAACCAGTTCATTACCGTGCAAGGTACGGCGTTGGACGTGGCCTACATCGACGCCCTCACCAACTCAGCCAACTAGCTCGGCACCCCCGTCTACGAATGACCGATCCAGCGCCCGCCGCCACAGTCGACATCCTCGCCATCGCCGCGCACCGCGATGACGTGGAACAGACCTGTGGCGGCACTCTCCTGGTTCAGCGGGCTCTGGGCTGGCGCACCGGCATCCTGGACCTCACACGCGGCGAATCAGGAACTCGTGGGACAGCAGCAGAGCGCGAAGGTGAGGCCAACGCCGCCGCAGCAATCCTCAAAGTCTCACACCGCGAAGCGCTCGACCTCCCCGACGGCAATGTTCAAAACACGCTCGAAAATCGGCTGAAGCTGGCCGCTGTACTGCGCCGCCTTCGTCCACGAGTTGTAATCCTTCCCTACTGGCAAGGCCGTCACCCGGACCACTACACCTCCTCCACCCTTGGCTACGAAGCCTGCTTCATCGCAGGACTGTCCAGGATCGACGCACCCGGAATTCCTCATCGCCCGTTCAAGATCCTTTACGCCTCTTTATACGCAGACGTCCGTCCGACCTTTGTCGTCGACATCACTCCGCACATCGAGACACGCATGCAGTCTCTGCTGGCCTATCGCTCCCAATATGGAAATCAGTCTCAGGGCGCTGGCCTCTTCGTCCCCGAAGAAGAGATCCGTGAGCGTATCTTCGCATCAGCCCGTCACTACGGAATGCTGGCCGGTGTACGTTATGGCGAGCCCTTCATCCAGAAGGAAATCTCCCTGGCAGCCGACCTGATGCATCTCCCCGTAGCGTCCCTATAAATTTCAAGTCTCCCCACTCATCCATGGATAGGTGCGTCACCTCAACACTTGGGTAATTGGTGGCGAGAAGTTTTTTCGCGCGCAAAGCTGCATCAATTGTGAAATTGGGCATCATAGCGAATCAGGGCACATTCCGACTTTGAAGAAATTCATTTCTGAATAAGCCAATCCATTTGTTATGGCACGCCGTTCTAACAAGCAGTAAATCGATTTTTTGTCGAAACGCTACATAACCTGAGAGGTATCGATCGTGGATATATTGGACAAGCTGTACCAGAAGGGCGTCTCCAGACGCAATTTCCTCGTAGGGGCAGGCGCTACCGGTGCAGTTGCTGCGCTTGCGGGCTGCAACAACTCCAACACCAGTTCCCCCCCGGTCACCCCGCCCGCCGGCTTGACCGACGCCGATATCCTCACCTACGCTCTCAACCTTGAGTATCTTGAGGCTGAGTTCTACCTCTATGCAGCGACGGGCTCCGGCCTGACCGCAGCGGATGCTGGCTCGAGCGCCGGTACAACTATCGTCCCCGCCACCACCAAGCTCACCGGTCTGTCGACCGTACAGCAAAACATACTCAATGAAATCGCCTACGACGAGCAGACCCACGTCCAGTTCCTCCGCAAGGCCCTCACAGCTGCAGGAGTAACGCCCGTGTCCCGGCCCGCCCTCGACCTGACATTCTTCGGCCCCCTGGCGGTTGCTGCAGGCATCACGACGGCTGCAACGGGCGCTGGATCATTCAACCCATTCACCACCTTCGACAACTTCCTCATTGGCGCCTTCATCTTTGAAGACGTAGGTGTAACTGCTTACAACGGTGCTGCACCCCTCTTCTCCGCAGCCGGTGTGGCCTCCGGATACCTCGGTGCCGCTGCCGGCATCCTGGCAGTCGAGGCTTACCACGCCGCATATGTCCGCACCATTATCTCCGCGCTCGCCATCCGCGGATTATCGACGACTGGCAAAACTCCCACTACTTCGTATGCGCCTTTTGCGGCTGTAAACCAGGTCTCCGCCCTCCGCGCAACTCTTGGCGGCGGCAAGGAAACCCCGCTTACCCTCCCCAACGCAGGCGTTTTGATTCCGAACCCGGCCGTGACAACGCCCGTGTATGGAACCTCGATTGTAGCTGCAGACGCAAACGCTCTCGCGTACGCGAGAACATCTGACCAGGTGCACCACATTGTTTACGGTAGCGCTACCGTGGGTGTCGCAAAAGGCGGCTTCTTCCCCAACGGCACCAACTTCAAGTTCGCACAGACAACGACCTAAGGACGGACATAAAAATGGCAAATCAGGAAACAAAGATCTTAGACAACGTTATCTCGAGCCGACGTGCCTTGCTGGTCGGCGGCGGAGCCCTTGCCGCGATGGCGCTGACGATGCCGAAAACCGCATCAGCCGCCGCGACAGTTACCACTTATACCGATAACGACATCCTTAACTTCGCCCTCAACCTCGAATACCTCGAAGCCAACTTCTACTATCTCGCTGCCTTCGGAACAACGATCGACAAGTCCAACCCAGCCTCCATTGCCGCCGGCGGCCCTGCTGCTGGAATCGGCATTGGCGCTGGAACCGCCATCGCCGGGACGCCAGCAAGCTTTGGTAGCGGAGGCGCGGTACCATTCGTGTTACCTGTCGTAGCAGCCTATGCTTACGAGACCGCGATCGAAGAAGGTAAGCACGTTATCCTCCTTCGCAACGCTCTCGGTGCCGCCGCCGCTGCTCAACCCGCCCTCGATATCAGCCCGGCCACCTTTACTGTGGCTGCCAACGCAGCTGGTATTCCCGGCGTCTTTAGTCCCTACGCGGCTGATGCACTCTTCCTCCTGGGTGCCTACATCTTCGAGGACGTCGGCGTCACTGCCTACCACGGCGCTGCATCGCTGATCAAGTCCGCCTCGATTCTCAGCACAGCTGCCAGCATCCTCGCCGTTGAGGCGTACCACGCCGGCCTGGTCCGTACGACCATCAATGCACTAGATCCTAACGACGCATCCGGTTACCTCACCATCACGCAGAAAATCTCAACCCTACGTGCGAGCCTTTCGCTGGCTGCCCTTGGGACCGCTCCCAACCCGGACGACTTCGGCCTGGTCAACAAGACCGTCATGCTCAATACGTCAGCGTCTGTGCCCTCCACACAGATCGTAGATGCGGACGCAAACGTACTTGCTTTCTCACGCAACACCAACCAGGTTCTCAACATCGTCACAGGTGGCGGAGTTGGGGCAGCAGGTACCCCGGCAAAGGGTCTCTTCTTCCCCACCGGACTCACCGGTACCTTCGTATAACCTGTCTGTCAGCCTTACTGAAATTCAACGCCCCGAACATACCTATGTTCGGGGCGTTGCTTCTGTCTCCGATAAGACCATCTCCGCCAATCTTCCACGCACAAACTCCACCAAATCCGACGGGCAATAATTCCCCGGGCCACCCATAAACTGCCGCGCCCGTTCAACAAGCTTTAACGAAATTCCGTCCCACGCCGCGGCCCGCAAATCTCCACCCGTCACCACTACCGCATCCGCCCGATCCAGATACCGCTTCGCTGAATCCTTGAAGTCCTCCGTATCCGCGTCCAGCACGCTGATGAACACATCTGGCCGCAAGAAACGCAACACGCTGTTCGACTCGATAATCACGTTCCCTGCGCCCGCCATCTTCTTCCGCAGGGCCGGCATCGCCTCCGCCAACTGCCCTTGACGCGTCCTGACCCAGAACGAGTGCGCCGCCCCCGCCGCCAGATACCGAGCCGAATCCGTCCCACTCGCCCCATCCCGCTCCTCACTAATCGCAATCGTATGATCTGCCGTCTCGCAGTCGCACGGCTTACCGTTCGCGGAACACACCCCATGCCCGAACTGCGTAATTTTGAATGCCGTCCACTGCATCTCCGGCAGCGCAGCGATCAGGCCCGCCACCACACTCGTTTTACCGATATTTCGCGTATGTCCGCCGACGACCACAATCGCCATATCTCTACCCGCGTCTCAACCGCACAAGATCTCGCAAATACTCTCGAACCGGACGCGCCGGCGTCCCCCAGAATATCTTTCCAGCCCCTTCCAGCTTCTTCCCCGGCAGAACCCCTCCCTGTCCTCCAAGGATGACCCCACGCCCGATCGTCACGCGTTCCCCAAGCCCCACCTGCCCCCCCAACATCGCACCATCCTCAATCACCGTTGAACCCGCCATTCCCACCTGCGCGGCAATCATGACTTCCTCACCAATCACGCAGTTGTGCGCAATATGAACCAGGTTGTCGATCTTCGTCCCGCGCCCAATCCGCGTCTCCCCCAGCGCCCCCCGGTCAATCGTCGTATTCGCCCCAACCTCCACGTCGTCGCCAACCACCAGGGTCCCAATCTGTGGAAACCCGAAATATCCATCTCCATCTCGAACATATCCAAAACCATCCGCCCCTAATACCGCCCCTGCCTGCACCCTTACGCGGTCGCCCAATGTAGTTCCCGAATGAATCACCACCCGTGGGCCAATCACGCACGATGCCCCGATCCTCACCCCCGGGCCTAGGTAAGCTCCCGCGCCAATCTCGCATTCCAAC
>JAYVZP010000084.1:0-198999 GCA_043783275.1 Rhodanobacteraceae bacterium | reverse complement strand
CTCCTAACGCGAAGGTCGGCAGTTGGACTCTGCCCCGGGCCACCATAGACCTCCTCAACGAACTATTTCGCCAGGATACCCTTTGGTGGTGAAGGGGTCGTTTTTCAAGTGGGATGCTTTTGGAATACCCGACCAAATCTCTTCAATACAGAATGTTGAGACACAGGTTGCAAACTGGGTCTGCTCCTAACGCGACCGGCTTTTTAAACTCCAGCAATTTCCGCGCGATTGAAGCGAGCTTGAAACTCGATCCCGTAGAGACCCTAATGACAATCGAACAACGACCGGCTGTATCAGATTGAGTTCTTCGACGTCATCGTTCTCGAAGCTTATTTTGTCGCCTGTTGAATTTCGGTGCGTGGCGTATCGAAAGGCATCCACAATCCACCCAATATCTCCGTTTTCAGGTTGTCATTTTTTACTTCGAAGCAGAAAGGAATCACCTCCGCGTAGGCGATCATTTCGTGCGCATCCTCACGATGAAGGAGGCCATCGCAGAGACTCGGCCTCTTGTCCTGGATAGACGACTGTAGAACAAAAGCAACTTGTACGTCGTGACCGAATGAACGCCGCTTTCAACGGCAAAGACCCGCAAGGAAGTCGACGAGCGCTGCCGCTAATTCAATATGAGCGAGTCGGGTTTCGTGTCGCAGATGGGGAACCTTCGATTACGATCCCGAATCGCAACAATTGGCAGGAAGGGGCTTTTACCATGTTTTTTAGTAGTCTGCTGCGGGAGAGGCCGGCCTTGATTCTGAGGTGCCCCGGGCAGCTTGACCCAAGAAAGGCATAGCCGGAAATCCTTTTCTTGTCGAACCGTTCTCTGATGTGACGTATAAGAAACGATCTGTTCCAGAAATAGCTCGCACGATATCCGGGTACATTCTTGTTTGATTGATGTTGCGGCGCCAGATTATGCGACCCGCCGCTGCGCTTGCTTCAGCAAACAGCGAGACCGCATTTGATCCCACAAGGGAGCAAAAAACAAACTTTTTCAAGCGAGTAGTCCAAGCCATACTAACTAGGTCGACTCTTTCTACTTCCGATGATCGGACGATAAATAGCCCTCCTTCGGAACATAATGGCGGACGGCTGTCCACATAACCCTACCACTATTAGGATTTGAAGCTTTTTGTGAATAAGCATCCCATGTCTGAGCGCGCGTTGGGATTCAACCGTGAAAGTGCACTGACAAGCAGAGGAATATAAACGCACCATGAAAGCACTTTCATTTGTGGATGCAGCAAGCATTACCTGTTAGAACAGGTCCACAAGAAGAAGCCTTAAATGAACGACGAACGGGATAATCAAAAGAACTCAAGGCGCTGAATGGATAGTCGGTAGGAACTGGCGGTTGTACAGCTTGTGATGGAGACTGAACTGCCGCCACGTATAAAGCCTGACCGATAAGGTCCGCCCGCAGATTTGCACCGGAACTGTTAATCCGATTGGCTAGATCAAGAGAGATAGATTGTGAAGTGGATCCATCGCCGTATGTAGCACTGTATGTGACATTACTAATTGCTACAGAGCTAGTTTAGAATTCTGATCAGTTGAAACGCAGCCAGGGTGTTGATGGAAACATTGCTTAAATACTAGTCGCCGTTGTTCAGATCCTGTAATTACGATACTTCCAATTGATGCGAGCGGAAGGCCGCCTTGCGGGATCGAAACCCCGCTAGGACCAGAGGTTCAGGTTGCGGTTCGGGGCTGTTGAAACGGGTTGAAGTCTAATTGAAGAGAATCCACAGCGTTATGTTGGTGCAAAGGGCCACTGCGTGTCTAGGGGACGCTACTGAGGAGTTGTATCGGCCAGAGCGTAGTATTCGTCGCTGATTCGGTAAGGACACCCACTTTGCCAAAGAAAGGGAGTTCTTGCCGTTTGGTGCTCAAGCTCTTCACGTCGGACACTTCCACAACCTGAGCTAATTGAAGATGGACTCAATCATAAAGATGCCGCAATGAACCACGAAGCCTTGCTTCCGCAAAACTGGGGATTGGCTGTACCCGCAACGTCACGTCCTCAATCCACAAGTCGGTCGATATCGTCGCCGTTCAACATTTGCACTTCTTGCATGGTCCATGAGCCGCCCTATGAGCGCTCTAATCGAAGTCGATAAGGCAAATATCGAGCTCCTCCTAAATCGCCACCACGTCTTGCGCAATTCCGCGTTTTCCACTTCACGGTCAGATTATTTTCAACTTGGGCGATCTGATTTGCATGTTGTAGTTGTAGACCAGCACTGTCACGATTCCGAAAGCAATTCCGGTAAGAGCGAGCGGCGCGGCAAAAGGAGGCGCGGCGGTAAGCGAAAAACGCAGCAGGATTGTGGAGATGACAAAGGCTTCATTCCGAAACACGAGTTCATAACTATCCGACACCACGATCGAGAGGATGACGATCAAGACATCAGTGAAAATCATGACCGTGAATAAATCGGTGTAGAAAAAAGCGTTTGGGTCTGGCTGCGCCGCACCCTGATAAACATTGTTGTACACCTGCACAACGTAAGCCGAAAGATTGGAAACAACCAACACAACAAATAAGACGGTAAGTCCAAGGGCGATGAGCTCTTTGCGCTTGATGAATTTGAGTAGCTCGACAGATCTGGTGCGTCCCTCTTCCTGCGGTGGCAACCTCTTTTGCGCGGCATGGAGAAAGACGCTGACAAGAAAAAACATCAGTAGACCCGCGCAGACGTCAAGTAGTGTGCGTCTTATCTCCGGCGATAAACTTACGATCTTGCCACCATCCGCCAAATGGGCGATATCCTTGAAAACTTTTCGAATGAAGATCAACGACACAATCTCGAATTGCTTCGCAATCGATCGTGTCGTAGACTTCGGGATTGCCCCGATCAGCATCAATGCTTCATAAAAAAGAATGAAGCTGAAGGGGGTATAGATTGCGGAGAGATAGCTCGTTCCGACTGCCTCAATCAGCCGCCCGGGATGAGGCAGTGTAGACGCCGCGAACACAAGCGACAAGTGAACCAGGAAACTTGCGACGCTGAGCTTGACGATCAGATGTTCGAGTCGGTTTTGCTGACGTGCCGAGAACAGCCAAAGATAAAGCGATGCTAGGGAATCCTCAGTGCGCTTCATTGCGGTTTCCATGCCATCCAGTCCTATTCTGTTTAGCCAGTGAAGGATTTGTGGTGCTCTTAGGTGACCTCAGGGTAATACAGATTGCAGCTTTTTATGAGTCGGTAGTCCACTGGCGGGGTACTGTGACCTTCTGCGCTCATGAGGTTGTACAACCTGCGTTGGTGCCACGCCAGCTTTCATCCGCACAAGTTTTAGTTGCTCAAAAAAAGTTGATTAATCTTGGATCCCATATGACTTATTTTGCGATGTCCAAAATCATTGAAGGATTCGATCCCAGCGATCATTCGTGACCCAACACGTTCATCGTGCCATTTTGGAAGCCGCGCGGATCAACGCCCCAGAAAAACCAGTTAAAGAGCGTTCGACTGCCATCTCCGTTGCCAGCAATTGAATTCCGGTGCAGTAGGTGGGATATGGATGGATGGTGCCGGCGAGGTCGCTCACCTTGAGTCTGTGCTGCATGGCCAATACAATTTCAATGATTGCTTCTCCCGCGCTATGACCGACGATGGTCGCGCCGAGAATTGTTCCGTCTCGCGTTGTGATTATTTTGAGCATTCCCTCGAGATCGTTGTCGCAAACGGCGCGGTCTACTCTTGTGATCGGCCAGGATGCCACCATTACGTTGTTGGGATCAGAGGATCGGGCTTCGGCTTCGGTCTGGCCAACCTGAGCGACTTCCGGCTTGCAGAACGTGACGCGCGGCATGGCAGAAGAGAAGCCCGAGTTGCTTCCTGGTAGCAAGGCATTGCGTGCCGCTTGAAATCCCTGCCAACCTGCAAAATGCGAGAACTGTTGGCCGCCTAGAACATCACCAGCGGCATAGATTGTGCTTGTAGACGTCTGAAGGTGATCATTCACCTCTATGCCGTCTTCGGTATATTTGACCTGCGCTGCCTCAAGGTTCAAGCCGTCAAGGGTCGGTCTGCGCCCCGCAGCTACGAAAAGTAGATCGCATTCGACTTTATTTCGCTCAGAATATACAGCGATCTGGGTTTCGCCGCTCTTAGCAACCGAAAGGACTCGCTCGGAGACGATCTGAATACCCTCACGTTGGAGAACCTGAAGAATAATTTCGGAAGCGTCCGGCTCCTCCTTTGGCAAAAGCCGTTCCGCGAAGATCGTCACCTTGGTTCCCAACCGCTGGTAGGCCTGGGCTGTTTCTACCCCCACTGGGCCCCCACCGATAACCACCATGGTCTGCGGCAGGCGATCATTCTCGAAGATCTCCCGGTAAGTCAAAAATGGCACCTCGTTGAGGCCTGGAATTGGTGGAATGGCTGGTTGTGCTCCTGTTCCGATCAGAATCTTCTTTGCTGTCAGAAGGCTCTTCCCAACATGCAGGGTATGAGGATTGACAAAGCTCACAGGCCCGAAGAAAACGTCCACACCCTTCTGTTGCATTTCCTCTGGGGTAGTGCCTTTGTAGATCTGGCGAACAGTGGAACGAAGATACTCCCGCACCTTCACCATGTCGATGACGGGTGGCTGAGATTGAATGCCAAACTGCGATGCGTGGCGCGTATCGTGGGCGACCGTTGCGATCTTGAGCAATGACTTGCTTGGCACGCAGCCTGACCATGTGCAATCCCCCCCGATGCGATCCTTCTCTAAAAGGGCTACCCGCGCCCCTAGCTTGACTGCAAACTCGGCGGCGATCAGACCAACCGATCCTGCCCCTATGATTGCGAGGTCATACGTCTCTGCGCCCATATTTATGGTCCTTTGTAATCAAACTGTAAGTTGGGCACCCAGTGCAGGAAGAACAGGGCCGCGACGGCCATCATGACCGTCCCATAGAGCAAGCCATCAATGGAATAGAACTCGCCGAGGAACCCTGCAAGAAGCGAGCCAACGATAGCTCCGACGCTAAGGAGTACCGAGTAGACGCCCATGGCAGCTCCGCGGCCTGCCTTGACCGGCAGTGTCCCTGCCAACCATGCAAGAGCCGCAGGGGTAAAGCCGCTTTCGATCATGATCAAAATTGCGGTGATGGAACCGATGATCCATCGAACAACCATGGATTGATGGATTGAGTGGTTGAAGAGATAAAGGCCAACGCAGACCGGAAGCATGGCAGCAACTGTAATCCTCATAGCGTTGAGTAGCCGAATGTGGGGAAGGATGAAGCTCCAGGCTGTAACGCCGACGCCGAACACAATCGAATAGCCAAGCAGCATCCACCCCACGCGAGCAGGATCAGACGCGTAGATGCCCGCAAGGTATTGAGGTTTCGTAGAGTGTTCGGTTAGAAGGAAAGGCA
This sequence comes from Rhodanobacteraceae bacterium, assembly GCA_043783275.1. Lineage (GTDB taxonomy): Bacteria > Acidobacteriota > Terriglobia > Terriglobales > Acidobacteriaceae > Edaphobacter. Next base: position 193,628 of record JAYVZP010000084.1, on the reverse strand, counting down.
AGGTTGGACCAAGCCAGAGGCCGACGACCGAGTTGACGCACAGCCACACCGGAGCCAGGTGCCGAAGTGCCGGAAGGGTAAGAGTTTCCTTCAAGTCGGCGATGGGATCAACGAATTGGCTCTTTATCTGTCTGGATACGCTTCGAAAGAGGGCCGCGGCGCAGATGAGGTAGATGACGGCGACGGCTGCGAATGCTGCGCCATTCAGGTAGCGAAACAGTTGTGCTGCGGTGACGCCGCCAAGAGCGAGGCCGGCCAGTAAAGTCAGCTCGAAGTAGCTCATGGCACGAACGCGCAATGCAGGGCGGCCTTCCGTTACGGTGGTGATGTAGGCCAGCAATGCGGGAACTACAGCTGCCGCACCAATCCCCTCAAGTGTCCTGCTTAAGAAAAAGATGGAGGGCGATGCCGAGATGCCAAACAGAAAAACAGCTATCGCACCAACGAGGGCGCCGGCGGTCATTAGCCAGCGGGGCTGCAACGCGTCTGAAGCCAATCCCATCGGGATCGAAGCAAACAGTTCTGCGGCGAACGATACCGCACTGAGAGTGCCGACTAAGCCAGCACTCAGATGAGCGCCTCGGGTGTTCAATGACGCAAGATATAGGCCGATTAGAATACCGCTGGTCCCACTTGCGATTCGAAGCAATGCATGCGACAGGATTGCGCCGGTAAGGTGATGGTGGATCTCGCCCCCCACCACTACGGGGCTAGGCGTCTGCATAAGAACCGGAGTGTCAACGCGCTGAGTCACCGAAGCGGAAACCTTAGCCATTATTGTCAGATGCACTTTTTGGCCAGCCATCTGCTTTCACGCGAATCAAGCGAGATGAGACCTGCACCGAAGGTGAGAATCATTAAGGACGCAAAGAGCAATATTCTGATCGATTTACTCCCAACAATATCTAGGTGGAGATCTTTAGGGCGTTGCCGCAAAGCATGCAGCAACAGCCCCAGTAAAGGCAGCGCATGTTGCAATACAGATTTCCCAATCCGACGCGACTGCAGGAGCCAGCAACAGGCTAAGAATGTTTCTTAGAATCGAGTCGGCACCACATGTTCACTTGTACGCACTGCCGCAGAAAAGCATGGATATAAGGTCGTCAAGCTCAAATGGGACGACAGTCCTGATTTCCGGGTCGAGCCGATGGAATATCTAAATGACAAGTTTTACTTCTTTGCGATTCTTCCTGGGGAGGACGCCGGTGCAAACCAACCCTACTGTTCTCTCTCAAGACATCTTCATTGGTGCGACAAACGATTTTTTTCTTCGCAATCGGCATGGACTGCACGCTGCACATCGAAGCAAAGGTTTCAGGCGTGCAACCACCATGAATGCTTTCCCTGTGCAGCAGCCATCAAATTGGGATGTCAGAGTGCTGCCATTAGAACGTGTTCGATCCCCTGCAGCCCTGCGGCATAAAGACTGAGTTGGGTCGAGGCCGGTGTACAAGATATGGAAGAGAAGAGACAAATTGTGTCACCCAGCCATCGATCCACCGGGACACTGTTGGCAGAACGATTCAGGGGTGAGCACATGATGCCCTTTTCAGGGAAACTTTTATATCCGTGCGCGTTGCCTGATAGCTGATTTGTTTCGTCTCAACTTCGTACTTGGCATCCATCCCCACAAAGGACTCTATTTCTGGTTGGGTCTAGGTCTTCCAAGCCAAGCGAAAAAAAGCTTAGCTTGGTACTCTTGGCTGGTAAATCCGCTTTTCCCTTTCATCCGATTCAGAGTAGCTTTATCTACAGCACAGCGTGACTTTTTGGTTGAGCAAGCTGTCATGCAACGACAGGCGAGAGGTTACAGATGAGCGAAGTTTTTACGCAACCGGCTGTGTCGACGCTGCCCGAGCAGAAACCGCAGAAGAAAGACGCGGATTACGTCTTCTACGAACTTACGCGGAGCATCTGCCCAGAGTGCCGCAAGGTGATCGACGCTAAAATCTTGCTGCGCGATAACAAGGTTTACATGGCAAAACGCTGCCCCGACTGTGGTCCCTTCGAGGCACTGGTCTATGGCGACGCAGAGATGTACATGACGTTCGCGAAATACAACAAGCCTGGAACCATTCCCCTTGCGTTCGGCACCGAGATCAAAGACGGGTGCCCTCTGGATTGTGGTCTCTGCCCCGACCACCAGCAGCACGCATGCCTCGGGATCATCGAGGTGAACAGCAACTGCAATATGAACTGCCCACTATGCTTTGCCTCGGCTCGTCCCGGCTTCAGCCTTACGATGGAGGAGGTGGAATCCATTCTGGACGACTTTATCCGCACGGAAGGATCACCGGAGGTCATCCAGTTTTCAGGCGGAGAGCCCACAATTCATCCCCAGATTATGGACTTCGTCCGCGCTGCTAAAAGCCGCGGAATCCCCTTTGTCATGGTCAACACGAATGGAAAGAGGATTGCGAACGATGACCGTTTCCTCGCTGAACTGAACGAAGTTCGCCCCTCGCTCTACTTTCAGTTTGACGGCTTCGATTCTGAGACTTACCGCATTATTCGCGGAGAGCCCGATATTCTTGAAGAGAAATTACGTGCGCTGGATCGTCTTCACTCCATCGGACTGGATGTCACTCTCGTTCCGGCTATCGAACGCGGCGTCAACGAGCACGAGATCGGCAGGATCATCGAATTTGCCATCAAGCATCCCGCCGTGCGTGGGATCAACTTCCAACCCGCGTTTCACGCTGGCCGGCACATGAAGCATGATCCCATGCAGCGCATCACCATCCCCGACATATTGAAGATGATCGAGAAGCAGACGGACGCGCGTTTTATGGTCAGCGACTTCATCCCGGTTCCCTGCTGCTTTCCTACCTGCAACGCCGTTACCTATGCCTTCATCGACGGCGAGCAGGTCACACCGCTCTCCCGCGTCGTCAACGTCTACGATTACCTCGATTACATCACCAACCGAGTGATGCCTGACTTCAGCATGGAGGTCAAACGGGCGCTGGAAGGTCTGTGGTCATCCTCTTCGGTTCCCGGTTCGCAGAAGTCTGCGGAGCAGTTCTCTCTTTCGTGCCAGGCGTGCGGCCTGCCAGAGAGTCTGACCGTGGGTGACCTTGCTAAGAACATGCTCATGATCATGCTGACGGATTTCATGGACCCGTGGACCTTCAATCAAAAGAACCTGATGAAATGCTGCAAGGAATTTCTCCTTCCTGGGGGCAAGCAGGTTCCGTTCTGTTCTTACAACACAATCGGGTACCGCGAGCAGGCCCGAACGCAACTGGACGCGATGGAGCCGGAACGCCGGCGTGCCAGACGTGAGGGTACGCCGTACATTCCACAGCCGATTAACTTCGACATGACTAAAGGATCCAGGCCTGTTTTGACCGAGATCGTTCTGGGAGCAACCCATGAGTGAAAACACTGAGCAGACGAAACCCAACGTAAAGCAGTGCTGCGCCCTGGCTTATGGCAGTGGTGCTGCGCGCTTTCTCCTCGGGGATAGCTTTCATCCCGGTGGCGTCGAGTTGACGATGGAGTTGTGTCAATCATTGAATCTCAATCTCGAGTCGATTCTTCTTGATGTGGCCTCCGGAAAGGGCACCAGTGCGTTTGCAGTCGCACAGCAGTTTGGCTGCCGCGTAGTCGGTATCGATTTGAGCCAAGCCAACGTTGACGAGGCCAACCAGCAGTCGGTTATTCGCGGATTCCAAGACCGCGTACGATTTCAGCTGGCAGATGCTGAAGCCCTTCCTTTTGAACCAGCCAGTTTCGACGCGATTCTTTGTGAGTGTGCCTTCTGCACCTTTCCTGATAAGGCCACGGCGGCCTCCGAGTTCGCACGCGTCCTGCGCCCCGGTGGAAGAGTGGGTATCAGCGATCTAACGCGGGTATCGGAGCCCATTCCTGAGTTGGATGGGCTTCTCGCGTGGATCGCCTGTATCGGAGACGCTCAACCTCTGGAAAGGTACGCGGACTGGCTCGTAAAGGCAGGATTTGCCGTCGTGGCAAGTTGTGCTCGTAACGAATGCCTAGGAAAGATGGTGGAGCAGATTCGCAGCAAGCTCCTGCTGGCTGACATCATGGTGGGTTTGAAGAAGCTTGAACTTCCGGGATTGGATCTCAACCAGGCGAAACAATTTGCCAGCGCTGCCGGCAATGCATTGAAACAGAATAAGTTGGGGTACGCACTCGTAGTCGGAGAATTGGCTACTGTCTGATATTTGCGTTTAGAAAACCCATGAGTACAATTCTCTGTTGATTTCCAATAAAGAGCCAGAGAATGTTGAAGGTTTGGGGGGAACTCGGTAGATGAAACCACTATTGATCTTCGACGTGAACGAAACGCTCCTCAATGTAGACGTACTGCAGCCTGAATTCTTGCGGGTGTTTGGCGACCAACACGTTCTCAAAGAGTGGTTTGACGCGGTCGTGCTTTACTCGCAGACGGCTACGTTGATCGACAATTACGAGGACTTTTCGGCTCTGGCCGAACAGGCCCTCGATATGGTGGTTACGGCAAAAGATGTCGTTATGAACAACGACGACAAGCGAGGCATTCTTGAAAAAATGCTCTCTTTGCCCCCGCATCCAGAGGTTCCTGCGGCCCTTGATCAGCTACACGCCGCAGGATTTCGTCTAGCAGCTCTCACCAACTCTAGTCACAAAGCAGCTGAAGAACAGTTGAAGAACGCCGGTATTCACCATCTCTTTGAACGTGTCCTAAGCGTGGACGCCGTAGGTAAATTCAAGCCTGCACCGGAAGTGTATGCCTATGCTGGCTCCGAGTTGAAGGCGAAACCGGGTGAGATGCTGCTGATCGCGGCACATCCATGGGATGTACAAGGTGCGATGCATTCAGGGCTTCGCGGTGCCTTCATTAAGCGATCCGGTAAGGCTTGGTTTAGCAAGATGCTGAAGCCGGAGTTCACCGCTGCCAACCTGGCGGAATTGGCTGCCCATCTACACACGACTGCTTGATTGACTGAAAATCCAAGACCTCTTGCAGCAGCAAAATTGGTCAGTCCATCGGCTCGTACCATTGAGGTTTCGATATCTGTCCGCAATAAATTGCCAAAGTCGGTTTCACATTCCAGTTCCCTACCGGCATGGTGCCGAGATCTTCCATATTCGAACCGAACGGTAAACTGCAAATATCCTCAAGACAATAGTTCTCAGTGAACAAGGCAGAAGCATATAAAAAGCCAGATTGCCCTCTTTCGCGCAGCCGATCCAAACGTCGCCATTCACCGAAAGATCTTGAGTCTTGAACGAGGGATGCTGATTAGGATCTCTCAGCAGGAAAAGCTGTGTCGGACTACCGCAAAGTAATCGATCAACCTTCACTCCAATGTGCGGCTCGTAGGGTCATGACCAGTTGATTGAAGTCGATAGGACTCCACTTGAGAACGACTCCCCGGGTCCGCTCCAATCGCTAACGCTCTACCTTCGTCGCGTCAGGGGCACCGTGTGCTTACGCAACTCCGCCAGCGAGTAGAACGTTCCCCGCCAGATCACGCCACGCTGCCACAACGTGATCGCCATCGACCGGCAAAGCGCATAAATAAACAGTAGCCCGGCAAACGGCGCCAGCAAAACATTCCACGCCGATAGCCCCGAAGGCCTCCCCATCAGCATGTATCCGTAAGCCATCGCTGCGAGCGTGATGATGGCTGGCAACGAAACGAGCGGCACAAATACCACGAAAAATGGCACCACACAGAACAGCGCCAGCCATCCGCACGCACCCAGCAAGAGCGTCGCATGGAAGTTGAACGCCGAGAAGATGTTCTTGGTCATGACGCTTATCAACCCGGGCACACCGGCTGCCCAATGGACTCGAACCATCCCTTGGCCAAACACCATGCGCTGTGCCAACCCAGCCCATTTCACCCGCCGCGCCAGGCCCAGGTCCTCCACAATCTCCATCGGGAACGATTCAAACCCGCCAATTTGACGATAGGCGCTGGTACGAATCATGTTGAAAGCACCGATCCCGATTGCATCCCGGGACTTCGGGTCTGCCACCTTCCACGGACGCGCCGCCCACAACCCAAAGATCTGGAAGAAGGACAGGAGCGCAGCCTCATCCCAACGGTGAATAATCGTCGTGGGCGCCAGGACGAGATGGTCCGCCTTTGTTGCGATCGCACTTGCGAGCGCACGCCGCAGAGAGTCCGCGCGGAACAAAATGTCGGCATCTGTAAACAGCAGGAACTCTGTCTCGGCCTGGGCAGCAGCTTTCGCCATGGCATGAGTCTTACCCAACCATCCCGCCGGCAAATTCGTTACGTGAATCACACGCAACGCTTTCGGATGAAGAGCTGCAAGGGCGTCCATAAGCTCCCCCGTCGAGTCCGTCGAGCGATCATTCACAGCTATGATTCGTAAGTCGGGATAATCCTGCTGGAGCAACGACTCCAGACACCCCCGGACGTCCGCCTCTTCATTTCTGGCGGGCACGATGACCGTCAAAGTAGGCCTGCCAATCGGCATCAAGTCATATTCGGGGAGCAGGAGATCTGGAATTTTTGGCAGAGCGAGGTGCGCATCCCAGACGCGGGACACCCATGTGAATGCGACCAGCCAGGCTATGACTTGGAGGGAAAGATGCACTATCGCTAGAATCTCAGAATCTCACTTCCCCGTCGCGTGGTTGCTGAAAAGCCGCTTTGCCCGACGAACAAATCCGTCAAGCCGGTTGCTCAACGGCGGTCTTGACGAAACGGGACCCAACGAACAGCAATATTGCGGCAAACAGCATAGTCACTAGTGTCACACCAAGCCCCGTGGCCAGCGTCGAGTGATCCGACACGATCCCGATAATCTTTGGCGACGGCGTATCGCCCAACGCATGGATCAACAGGAGTTCGAACGCAATCGCCGTAGAGCGCACCGCTGCCGGCACCGCATTGATGATCGCCGCGTTCAGTGGCCCCGTTCCCAGGAAGATCAGGAACATCGCCACCGCGAGCGCGGGCAGCATCGTCACCCTGGGTCCGAAAAAACACAGCAACGCCGGAGGGGCAGCCAGCGCCGCAGACCACGCCGAGACCAAGAAAAGCGCTCGGTGATTCGTCTGCAGCCACCGTTGCGCGAGCCATCCCCCAAACGCCGTTCCACCCAGACCGGCACCGGCGGTAATCGCACCCAGTGTGATCCCTACCGAGTTTGGCGAAAACCCGCTCCGCTGCAAAAAAGAAGGCATCCACGCCGAAATGCCGCCCAGCGAAAACGTCACCATTGCCATGCCTAGCGTCGCGTAGAGATACGGTGCATTCGTTGCCAATGCAAAGATGTTGGCCTTGGTAGACCTGTTGGGCTCGCGATGGGTGTCCGTCTGACCCCGCACGGGCTCTTTCATCAGGAAGAGAATCAAGACGGCAATCGTGACTCCAGGAACCGCCGAGACATAAAACGGCATGCGCCAACCGTATTTTGAGCCTACGATCTCTCCGATGAGATACCCAAGAGCCGCTCCGACCGGAATGGCCGTATAAAAGACTGTCAGAATACGATTTCGTTGCGCCTCCGGAAAAACATCCGCCAACAGCGCGGGAGCAAAGATACCCAGGGAGGCCTCTCCAATACCCAGAATGGCATGGCGCACGATCAACGAATCGAACGTATGCACCGTCCCGGTCAATATATTGATCGCACTGATAAGCAGGGCGCAGACAACGATCAACGGCTTGCGTGGAAAATGATCACCGAGCCACCCCGTCGCAGGCGCTGCCAGCATATACGTCAAGAAGAACCAGAAGGTCAGCGACCCGATGTGCGAGTCCGAGACATTGAACTCTTTCTTCACCAGCTCCTGCACGCCTGGCAGTATGTAGCGGTCAATGTAGTTCACAAAGTTGAGCGCTGTTAGCAGAACAAGTGCAAGGGTAGCTCCGGCAACTGCCGGAACACGCTGGTTTGGCTTCGTAACTTCCATCTCGGGAGAGGATAGCAGGCCCGTACAGATTTGCGATAAGCCCACCGACGAGATATGGTCAGGGCTTGGAGGGTGGCATGTCAAACACCGGAGTAGAGACCAGGCCGCCCTTGCCACCCTTTTCACCTGAGACCGCCGTAGAGAAGGTCCGGAAGGCCGAGGACGCCTGGAATACCCGTGATCCAGAGCGTATTTCCTTGGCATACACGGTCGACAGCCGCTGGCGCAACCGCTCCGAATTGGTCACCGGTCGCAAATCAATCGTGAACCTGCTGCAGCGCAAGTGGACCCGGGAGCTTCAATACCGCCTCAGCAAGGAGCTTTGGGGCTTTCGCGAGAACCGCATGGCAGTCCGCTTCGTCTACGAAAGCCACGATGCTGACGGCCAGTGGTGGCGGAGCTTCGGCAACGAACTTTGGGAGTTTGACGAGCTCGGCCTGATGCGATGCCGGGAAGCGTCGATCAACGATCTCGCGATCACTGAGGCCGAAAGAATGTTCCACTGGCCCTTGGGTCCACGACCTGCCGCACACCCGGGGCTCACGGAGATGGGGCTCTAAGTTGTTGGGGGTAATGCGTTTTCAGGCCGTGGATACGTTGCGGTCACTACGGTTGAAATACCGCCGCGCGGTCGAAAATCACCCTTCACGATGGCCCATTGCGGGTCTGTAGCCTTCACGATGTCGTTCAACACCTGGTTGACGATGTTTTCCTGAAAGATCCCAAGATTGCGATAGTGAAACAGGTACTCCTTCAAGCTCTTGAGTTCCAGGCAGTCCTTGCGGGGCATGTAGCGGATGGTCAAAACGCCAAAGTCCGGCAAGCTTGTCTTGGGACAGACAGAAGTGAATTCCGGATCGTCAATCAGAATCTCGTAGGCCTGAAACTGGTTATCCCAGACGTCAATCGGCGGGAAAACATGATCAAGGCCAGAAGCCGCGTGGGTGTCGGTGTAGCCGGTGTTTTGGGTGCGCATGGATCTATTCTACTTTCCCGAATGCACAATAAAGCCTCACATCTCTGAAGTGAGGTATGAGGCTTTCAAGATCAGACTGAAATGCTAATTCCGGCGGCCCAACGTCGGGCGATCATCACCCGTGGTCGTCGTATCCGGCTTGTTGGGATCGCTGTTGCTGCCTCCCGCACGACGCAGGGTAGGTTTATTGCCGTCTTTTTTGTCGTTGATCTTGCGCTTGTTTTCAAGTCGCGCCAACCGAGCCTTGACGTCGTCGAATTCGCTGGTTGTGACCACGTAATCCGGCCGTGGCGGCAGAATTGTTGCGATCTCATCCTCTGAATTTGCAATACGATCCGGCGTCTGAGGATGATCAGAGAACGCCTTCGCCAAGGTGCCCGGCTTGTGCTTCTCGAGCGAGTCCAGTTTTTCGAATAGCGTAATGAAGCTCTGCGGATCGTAGCCAGCTTTATACATGTATTGCACGCCCAGATAATCAGCTTCTGCTTCGTCGGAACGGGAGAACTTCAGGAAAGTCAACGGAATCGCAAGCTGCGAAGCTTCGTAAATTCCGTAGCCTGTCCAGGTCCCCTGCGTGAAAATGATCAGCGGAATCGACCCGATCTGTGCGTAGTTGAGCTTGGTCTGTTGCCGCGCCGCATGGTGCGCAATCACATGTGAAATCTCGTGTGCCATCACACCGGCAAGTTCCGCCTCTTCATCACAATTCATCAGGAGCCCGGAGTTGACATAAAAAAAGCCGCCCGGTAGAGCCATCGCGTTAATCTCGTCTGAGTCGATCACTTTGATCGTGAAGGGCACCTTGGCATCAGAGTTTTTTACCAGGTTCTGGCCGATGCGATTTACATACTCGACAACGACCGGATCTGTCACCAGGTGAGCTGATTTTTCGATTTCCATCGAATACTGCTTGCCAGTCCGGATCTCCCAGTCAGTTGAGTACCAGTTTCCCATCCCGCGACCGCCAATATTGCGGGTCCCAATTGCATTTACGTCTGCCTCGCTACCAGGCTTGATGTGCGGATCCAGGTTTTCACCAGGGCTCGGCAAAGAGTCCGTCTGAGCTTTCGCTTTGGTTGCCGCTGCCTTGGCGTCTGCTTTTGTTGTCTTCGGATCAGGCTGGGGCACAGGGGCCGATGTTCCCGCCGGATTCTTCTGAGGCAAGCCTGCCGGATCCGGGATACTTGCCGCCACCTGACCGCAAGCGACACCGGAAAAACTGAGCACTGCAGCCAGGCCAAGATGGGTGATGCGTCGCATAAAAACTCCTGTGTCTCTCAGTCGAGCAGTGTCCGTATCCCTGAACAAAGCCCACTACTAATTTAGACGCAGATTTTTGCGTAAAGTTTTAGACAAGCCGGCTACGCTTTCACCAGGTGTTATAAGTCGTGCCTTCAGTGGAAAGCTGTTGCGATCCAGAGTGCACATTACCGATACCACCCGACTGTGTTTCATCGATACTTGTATACGACTCTGACTGGCTGGCCAGCCACGTATCCGTGCGCTGCGTAAACGGATCCTTTGGCAACACCTTTAGATAGCCCGCCTGAACCAGATCCTCCAGGGTCTGCGGAGCCTTCTGCTTGTCGTAAGTATAGGAGTCAATCGCAGACCGCATCGTGTGCAGATCTTCCTTCAAGACCGCCTCGCGTGCGTGCTTGACACTCGCCACATAGGACGGTGCGGCGATAGCGGCGAGCACAGCGATGATTGCCATAACAATCATCAACTCGATTAGTGTGAATCCGGACTGCTCATTCCCGCCCTCACGACCACGCAGATGACGTCCGAGGAGTGGGAATCGGCAAGCAAGAAAACGTTGCGAATTGAGCAATTTGGCTACCATGTGTTGTATTTCGTGCCGTCCAGTGCGGTACCGGTGCTCTTGGTATGGACATCGAAGACATTTTGACCGCCCCAGGAGTCGGAGTCGGCATCATCCTGCATTGACCGCAGGCTCCATTCCTTGGAGCCCGTGATCGGGTCAACCGGAATGCGGCGCAGAAACCTCACCTTCTTTGTTTGAACATCAACCCCATCCACGAGCGTATCAAGGTCCGGAGGGTAGTTGAACGAGTCAGTCTTCGTCTGGATCCCGCCCTTTACGGCAGCATCGTAGTAGTGGTCGATTGCGTCGCGCATCTCCCAAAGGTCGCGTCGCAATTCCTTCTCCTGTTGACGCTTGACCGCGAACTTCGCAGTTGGAATCGCCACTGATGCCAGAATCGCGATAATCGCCACCGTGATGATCAGCTCAATAAGCGTGACGCCTGAGTCGAATCCGGTTTTTGTGCCAGCTTGCGCACGCGTTAGATGAGGTCGTACCGCATCACCCAACGCAACACCCTTTCTGAAACGCCGGAGACAAGACCTGAGCCATGCTTCCATACGAGTCGAGAGAAAACCGGATTGGGCTGCGTTTCCCATAGCTACTTTACGTGGACGGTCGCTTCGGCGCCGGTGGCGGGAAGGTTGGCCTGGAGATTATCCTTTGCACCAACCTTGACCAGCGCGACCTTCGAGTCGCCTGCCGCTATGGCCTTGAAAGTCAGTGTGCACAGGTTGCCCTGACCGATGATGCCGTTCGCTCCGGGTGGACGGCTGGCATTAATACTCGCCAATCCATTCCCTTCCACGCGATGCACGAGAGCCACCGGCTTCCCATCCTTCTGCAGGAAGTCACCGGCATCCACGTTCACAAGTTCCAGGACGTGAGGGTCGTATTGAACCTGCATCGGTACGCTAAACACGCCGCGCGAGCTATCCATCATCACAGCAACCTGGAAGGTACTGCCCACGGTCTGGCTCGAATTCGCAGGCATTACGGAAAGCTTGACTGGCGGCGCGGCGGCAGAATTTTCTGCCGGAAGCCCAACCATAGCAGCAGCGTTTCCAGAAGTTACCGCGGGACCAGTCGTCGTGGCGGAGAAACCTGCCTGCGGCACCGGCATTGCCTGCTGATGCATCTGTAGCACCGCTGCAGAGGCGGCATTTGCGGCCGTGGTCTGGCTGCTCGGACGAGTTGACCCTGGATCTGACAAAGCCGAAGCTGCAAAGTTGGTGCGCGGCGTATCGTCATGACGAAGCTCAATGGACGATCCGGTACCGGTATCGATGGCCGCCATATTCAGCCGTGTCAGCACGGACTCACGAACGATATGCGGAATCAGCAAAAAGACAATCTCGTCCTGCTGTGTCTCCTTGGATTGAGACGAAAAGAAATATTTGAAAAAGGGTAGCTCACCAAGGCCTGGGGTGCCGGCAACATTTTTATTGTCCTGTTTGGTCAGAATGCCGGCCAGAATCGAGGGCTCACCCTCACGCAGCTGAATCACCTGCTCCAGAACGCGCTGCGCGATGATCGGCTCGGTTACGCCAGAGATCGTTACGGACCCGTTTTGCTGAGACACCTCAACTTTAGTCTTTAGCGTCACTTCCCGGTCATAGTGAACAGTCGGGGTGATGTCGATATTCACGCCGACGTCCAGATAAGTGAACTGCGTCTGCACGCCGATGGAGGCAACGCCGGTTGAAACACCCGCGTTGTAAGATCCAGTTGCTACCGGGATTTTCTGACCAATCTTGAGCGTAGCCCGCTGTCCGTCGGTCGCACGAATCCGCGGATTTTGAAGAACCCGCGTGTCGGTATCGGAAAGCAACGCATTCAGCGTACCGCCGGTGATAGACACGGCAAAGTTGGTTGCGTTGAGGTGTGCCAAATTATTCAACGTCAGATTTGTGGCTGCAGTCCCGGACGTACCATTCCCGTTGGCGGGTGAGGTTGTCGTGGAGGAGGTCGCAATCTGCGGTGCAAGTCCAATCGACGTCGGAAGCGTAATTCCAAGATTCCTGATCCTGTCACGGTTGACTTCAAGCACCGCGACGTCAATCACAACCTCTGCCCGAGCGCGGTCAAAGTCATTAATCAGCTTTTGCGCCAAAAGGAGTTGATCGGTTGTAGCGCGCATCACGATCGCATTCTGCGATGGAACAAGGTAGAGCTTGACCGAGGGGTCCAGCAGAAGCCGGAGTCCGGTCAGAATTTCATTGCCATCGTTGGGCTGGGACGAGTTGGAAAGGTAAAACGTCTGCACCGCCAGTTCGTCCAGATCAGTGCGCTTGGTACGAGAGTTCTGCGCTACGAAGATCGTATTTGAAGTCACCGGTTTGTAGAACGTTCCCGCGATCGTACCCACAATCCGCAAAGCTTCTGACAAAGAAACATTAGTCAGATCGATCGGAATGCGCTTGGACGTGTAGTCAGGATCAAAGATCACATTCAGCCCGGCCTGTTTGCCGATGGCCTGATAGATCACCTTGACGTCTTCCACCATGTGCAGGGTGTAGGTCTCGGTGGAAACCGTCTTCAACTCAATCGGCGCCGAGATGGAGTTGATGCTCTCAAGCATTTGGTGCTGCTGCGACATCTGCTCCAGGGCCGCAACGGCGGCCGGTCCCGTCAATCCGGCAGGCGGTTGTTCCCGTTGGGTAATCTCAATCTCCTGCTGGGCCGCCTGGTTCGATGGATCGATCGCCGCGGCACGCATGAACTGGGTGATGGCTCCTGCGTAATCACCGTTTTGCCGCAAAAGTCGGCCTCGGTCGATATGCTGGACGGCCGCCAAAAAGCGCATGCGCTCAAAGTGGGCACGGTATCGCAAATCCTTCGGAGACTTCTCGTGGGCGTGCCTGTAGCCCTCGTAGGCCGCGTCGTAGTCCTCGCGGACCTCCGCGGTCTGGCCGCGCTTGTTCCACGTCCCGGCAGACTGACCGTTTGCAGGCGCGGAAGCTAGAGAGGCGCCAACAAGTAGCGCAATCGGTGCAATACGCAGAGTAAGCATGTGGGCGTCGGCTAAAGAATTGAAGTAAGAGAGGAACCCGCGGGTCATGCTGAATCGTACCGCTTTCTGTGTATCGTAACTGTTGTCTCGGCAGGTTCCGAGGAGTTCTCCCCGCGTACCTGGGGAAGGGTTGACATTGCCGACAACAGGAGGTGCCGCTCTACCTTTTTGCTCCGGCGAGTATAGCATTCGGATCATTTCTAGCCTCTCAAGAAATCAGCCGGGCGGGGAACCAGGTCCACGGACTCGAATTAAAAGATTCGTGGCTGCTCAACCGGAGGCGAAAGCTTGTCAAGGCCCTCGCCGATGGAAGTTAGACGCCCTCTGGCCCGTTGGGTGAGGGGGGACCACGATGTAAAATTAGAGGACTATGGCACGAGGAATGCAAGTTACGACTCCAACGCAGGCACCCAAGCCAGTGGTTAAAGAGAAAGACCGTGATCCGGTAGCTGCCGGCAAGCGCGATGCCGCGTTCAACCGTTCCGCCACCTTCAACTATTTCCTGACCGATAAGTACGAAGCCGGGGTTGCGCTCCGAGGCACCGAAGTCAAGTCGATCCGCGAAGGTAAGGCCAATCTCAAGGATGCGTATGGACTCCTAAAGGACGGTGAGTGCTTCCTCCTGAATGCCCATATCGGCCCATTCTCGCATGGCAACGCCATGAATCACGAGTCACTACGCACCCGAAAGCTGCTGCTCCACAAGACGGAAATCGACAGGCTCGTCGCTGCAACGAAGCAGAAGGGTTACACCCTCATCCCGGTTCGGCTCTACTTCCGCAACGGCCGCGTCAAGTGTGAGATTGCCTTGGCCAAGGGCAAAATGGAGTATGACAAGCGAGCCACCGAGCGAAAGCGTGAAGGCGACAACGAAGCGAAAGCAGCAATTGCACGCAGTCAACGCCGGTAAATTTCACGTAGCTGCAGGGGGGACTCCTGCGCGGGTTACGATAGCGGTATGGACACCCGGATTGTATTTCAGGATGCGGCGGGATTTGCGACCGCCATGCTGGCTGTATTCGCCGTAGATATCGCTATCGGGAAAGATGCAGAGCCCATTCCCGTCCTGCTGACCACCTCCGGTGCGGTAACCGATGCCGCAGAGCGTTTCCTGCGTTCCGGCGAATTCAAAGCTGGGCTCGGTGAGACCATGCTCTTACACGGGCCGGATGGCCTCAAGGCCGAGCGCCTGCTCGTTGTGGGACTCGGCAAAACCAAGGCTCTCTCCGTCGATGCAGTCCGCAAGGCGGCTGGTGCGGCGGTCCGCGCAGCCAAGCCCCGTGCAGTCCGCGAGATGGCAATCGCCTTTCCTGAGGATCACGCGCTTTCGGACGAGCACCTTGAGAACCTTCCCTGCGGCATGACCGCCCGAGCCATCGTTGAAGGCGCAGAGATCGCTGAACTCGACTGGGACACCTACCGCAGCGATCGCAAAGATATGTCCGTCCGCGTCCTGATGGTTATCGCGAAGGACGGCGAAAAGTCCACCCGCTATGAAATAGAAGAGGGCTTCCGTGAGGGGCTTATCCTCGCCTCTGCCCAGAACTTCGCACGTCACCTCGTCAACGAACCCGGCAACGTCCTGACCCCCACCGTCCTGGGCGCGCGCGCCAAAGCCATGTGCGACGAGATGGGCCTTACCTGCGAGGTCTTCGGCATGGATAAACTCAAGGAATTGCGCATGGGAGCCTTCGCGGCTGTCGCCCAGGGCTCTGCTGAGGCTCCGGCGCTCATCGTCATGACCTACATCCCCGATGGCGGCGTCCCCGAGGGTTCGCCCGTGATGGGTCTCGTCGGAAAAGGCATCACGTTCGACACCGGCGGCATCTCGATCAAGCCAGCGGACAACATGGAAAAGATGAAGTACGACATGGCCGGGTCAGCCGCTATGATCGGCGCGATGAAAGCGATCGCAGAGCTAAAGCCTAAAGTCAAGGTGATCAGCGTCGTCTGCTCGGCGGAGAACATGCCCAGCGGCACGGCCTTCAAACCGGGCGACGTCCTCACGGCCATGAGTGGCAAAACCATCGAAGTCGTCAACACCGATGCTGAGGGCCGACTTGTCCTGGCCGACGGGCTCCACTACGCGAAGACCCTCGGCTGCACGCACCTCATCGACGCAGCAACCCTTACCGGAGCCTGTGTTGTGGCGCTTGGGCACTTGAATGTGGGTCTGTTCTCGAACGACGAAAGCACTTGGGGCAAGTTCATGGCCGGCGTTCCCAAATCCGGAGAGAAGTTCTGGCGCCTCCCCTGCACGGACGATTACCGCGATGGCATCAAGAGCCAGATCGGCGACATCGTGAACTCCGGCGGGCGGGCCGGCGGAGCCATCACAGCCGCCATGTTCCTAAAGGAATTCGTAGGCGATACCCCCTGGATTCACCTTGACATCGCCGGCTGCGCCTGGAATGAAGAGGTCAAGCCCTGGCTTCCCAAAGGTCCCACCGGCATCGCAGTCCGCTCCATCGTAGAGTGGGTCCGCGGCTACGCCTTATAACTTTTAGCGCACGAAGAAGCCTCGAGGGGATGCATTCCCTCGAGGCTTCTTCGTGCCCTACATTACCGTAGGCGCCTCAATCCCCAGATATCCCAACGCCCTCACCATCTCCCGCCGAGCCACAGCAGCCGTCGCCAGTAGCAATGACCGCCTGGTCGCATCGGGCTCATTCAGAACGTGATGGCGGTGATAGAAGTTGTTGAACTGCTGTGCAAGCTGGAATGCGTACCTGGTCAGAATCGCGGGTTCCGCCGACGAGATCGTCGCATCGATCAACGCCGTCAGACGCGAGGCGGCCAGCCATGTCTCCCAAAGGCTGGTTCCATCTTCCGTATTCAGCAGCGAGGACAGCGCATCGCCACCGGGAAGCCCAGCCAGAGCTTCAGTCTCCGTTACCCCTGACTTGCGAAAGATGTTGCTCGCCCGAACAATCGCGTATTGAACATATGGACCAGTCTCGCCCTCGAAACTCAACGCGTCCTTGAAGTCAAACGCGATGATCGTATTTCGATTGAATCGCAACATAAAGTACCGCAGAGCACCGACCGCAATCTGCTTCGCAATCGTCATCCGCTCGTGTTCCGACACTTCTTGATTCCGCGCGTCGACCTGCGTTTTTGCAGCATCGATCAAGCGGTCCAGAAGATCATCTGCCTTGACCCCAAGCCCCTTTCGCCCGGAGACCTCAATAAACGGCCGTGCCTGATCCTCTTCCGAAATCGTATAGCCAAGCTCAATCGCGCACCTTGGAGTCAGCGCAACCTTCTCATAGGAGAAATGTGTGTAACGCGTCGCAGCGTCCGCATAGCCCATCCCAGCCAGGGCAGCGATAACGTTGTTTTGCGGATCAGACTGCGACGAATCGATCACATTGTAGATCGCATCCGCCTTTGCGAACACCGGATGGGTTACGTCGTTGGCCGCAGCGTCACCTGTAGAAGCCCAGCAGGTATGCGTCTCATACTCATGAAACTTCTCGTAGTAGAAGTCCTTTTCTAGCAGACCGAATTTCCACAGATGGTAAGCAATATCCTTGCCCACATAAGTTACGGTTCCGTTCGAGCGCACGATCACCTTCGCCTCTTCATCCGGCCCCGCGCCCGTCGCGCCGTCGGTGTTCGCACGCCGCATCACCATGCAGCCCTTGTTCTTCCCTTCCGTTTCTTCGTACAGCACGCCCTTTTCGAGCATCAGTTTACGAGCAGCATCCCAGAAGTGAAGAGAAAGAATCTCCGACTCACGCGGCAGAAAGTCATACTCGATACCCAACCGCTGCATCGTCTCCAGGTGTCGCCGCAGCACAGACGTCGCAATCAGTTCCGCGATCGTGGCAATGTCATTGTTCCCGGCTTCCAGTGCGTGCAGCGTGTCCAGACGAATCTGCTTGCGCGCCGCCAACTCCACCGCCGTTGCGCCCGCCTCGACGTACCACTGCGAGACCCGCGCATACAGATCCCAGCAATAGAAATCGATAAGCTGATTCTGCTCCATGATCTCGATCAGCAACCCGCGCACTCCATCAAGCGACAGCCCGAGCAGATGAGTAAAGCCCACCACCACATCTGCCACCTGGACTCCAGTGTTGTCGACGTAGTTCTGCACGCCAACTTCCCAGCCGCGTTTATACCCATCCGGGCGTAGCAGGCGCGCAAACGTATCGCCCAGAATAGCGTTACGCAAGTGCCCAATGTGCGCTGCCTTGTTGGGATTGATGCTCGTATGCTCGATAAGCCGAAACCCCGTCCCACCAAGTTCGGCATGCTCGTCTCGAGCGATCCGCCGCACCGTGGAAGCGCGATCTAGCCGAATGTTCAGATAGCCTGCCCCCGCAACTTCTACCGAGGCGACCCCCGGCAAATTCGCCAGATCCTCCGTCAGCGCAACCTGTAACTCCGTCGCAATCGCGCGCGGAGACTTGCGCAGCCTCTTGGCCATCTCAAACGCAATAGGCAAGGCAAGTTCCCCAAGCGCAATCGAAGGTGGCTGTTCAACCGCCAGCTTATCGACAGTAACTTCATACTTGGCAAGAAGGATCGCCTGAATGCGCGTAAGGAGGGTTTGCTGAATTGTGCGATACATCGTTTAGGAACACCGTGTCGATCAATAAATTTGTGAGCCCCACCAGTTTACTTGAGCGCCGCCACGGACTCCGGCAAACACTGCACATCTACTCGCAGGACATTGCGATAGATTTGAGGAGGACACTCTCGTCCTGAGGTCGGGTTCTTGGTTGAGCAAAGCAGTGTCTGGCGCGGTATCGGCATAGTCTCGCTGTTGACGGTATTTGTCCTGGTGGTCCACGGTTATCACCCATTTGTCGAGGATGGCGGCCTCTATATTGCCGGAATCAAGAAGCTCCTGGAACCCGCGCTCTACCCCGCATGGTCTGAGTTCGTCACGGAACACCTCCGCTTCTCCCTCTTCGCCCCAATGGTCGCTGGCATCGTCCGGCTGACGCACCTCTCGTTGCCTTGGGTCTTGCTGCTCATTTACTGCGCCAGCATCTGGACGACGCTCTTCGCCGGCTGGATGGTTATCTCACGCGCGGTCGAAAGCCTCGCCGGTCGCAGCGGTGGCGTTGCCCTGCTGGCCTGCTGGCTCACAATGCCCATCGCCGGAACCTCACTGATGCTCATGGACCCATACGTGACCGCCAGAAGCTTCTCCACGCCTCTGGCTCTCTTCGCCGTCGCATGGGCGATGGACATCGCAAGGTCTGCCCAGACCAATAAACGCATCTTCAGCGCCGCCCTCTGCTTCGCTGCTATCGCCTTCGCCGCCGTCCTGCACCCGCTCATGGCCGGCTACGCCCTTGCGACCGTCGCAGTCATGCTCTGCGTCGGCTCAAGCAACGGACAGGTTCGCCGCTGGGGACCCTGGATCCTCCTCACCGTCGCGCTCCTGGGGGCCGCCGCACTACAGACAAAGGCTCCCGCGGAGAGTGCGAACTACGTCTGGGTCGCCATGACCCGCTACTACTGGTTCCCCTTCCGTTGGGAGTGGTACGAGCAAATCGGCCTTATCGCCCCGCTCATAGTCCTCGCAACCCTGGGTAGGCGTCACATCGGCAGCATCTGCGATCAATGGCACGTCCTGGTCCGCCTCGGACTCGCACTCGGAGGCATCGCCCTGGCCGTCGCAATCGCGTTCTCCCGCGCAAAACTCGGCACCCACCTCGTCGCCCGCATGCAGCCCCTGCGCTTGTACCAGATGGTCTACGAAATCATGATTCTGCTTTTTGGCGCCTGGATTGGCGAGCGGATCCTAGCCGCACGCGCCTGGCGCTGGGCACTCCTGTTCAGCGTCTTTGGCGGCCTCATGTTCTTTGTGCAGCGCAGTACTTTCCCCGCCTCCACACACCTCGAGATGCCCTGGCGAACTCCGCGCAACCCTTGGGTCAGAGCCTTCCTTTGGGCACATGACAACAGCGCCAGCAAAGATCTCTTCGCACTCGACGCCCACTACATCACCAGCGACGGCGAGGATGCTCAAACCTTCCGCGCCATCGCCGAGCGCAGCGCCGTGCCTGACTACTCCAAGGACGGCGGCGAGGCATCCATCACGCCCGACCTGACCGAGCGATGGGTCGTTGGGCAGGCCGCGCAGACCAACCTCGATAAAGAAGATGACGCCGCACGCCGCACCAAACTAAGTGGACTTGGCGTCAATTGGGTCATCCTCAAACATGGCAGCGTCACCAATTGGGCATGCCCCTACTCTAACGACACAGTCAAAGTCTGCCGTGTGCCCTGAATCAGTCTTTGGACTCAGTTGGTGCCGGGCGTCACACCAGATGGCCGCGCAAGGACCAGCGTCTGCTGGTCCTTTTCCAACAGCTTGGAGTAAAAATCCCGAATCTCCGCATACTCGCTCGCTGGATAGGTGACCTTCGCTCGTGTCAGGTTGCGATAAAACGTGACAGAGTTGGCGGAGGGCTTACTACTCATCGTGTACTCGGCCGAATTTTTCAGTTGTCCCTGATCGGCCGTTGGCATCGACTCGATGGCGAGGCTTGCCGGCAGCTTATAGCGAACAGCGTCATGAATCCCCGTCGCGTACTGGAAATCAAGTGGCAGCTCGCGTTTCGTCGCGATAAAGGCCGATTTCGTATTCACTTCAAACAGATTCGCTGTAACCAGCAGCCGCTTGCCCGTCGGCGAACCAATCGCACCCTTGACCTCGTACTGAATGGTCAGTGGCTTGTCGCTGTCGGTCAGATTATCCACATGAACCACCCGAACATCCATCCCGCCCGGCAGCGTCTGCTCCAGATGTCTCCGCAGGTCCGCGTTAAAGCTCGTGTCGTCTCCCCGCGCCGCTTGCTGCCGCCAACGCAGAGCTGGATCTCCGGTATAGGACAGCGTCACTGTACCGCTTGCAATGCCATGCTCATCCAGCGTCAAATCGGCTATCCGTGAGACGCGCGCTTCTTTGTAGCTCTCCACGGGAGTTGTGGACATCTCGACTCCTGAGCTCGTCTGGCGGAGCCCCCCGGTCAGCGTGTGCTTCCAGGCCAGATGTCCGAAAGAGGAGTATCTCTGCCCCGGATCGAAGTACATATCTTTACCGTTCACCGACACAATCGCGATATCGTCATCAAGCTGCGACAAACTTAGGTATTGCGCAATAAAAAACCGCTGTTCCCGATTTGCAACGCCCATGACGTAGGCATTCATCCCGGCAGCACGCGCCATCGCCACAAAGAGTAAAGCCAACTGATCGCCATTGCCCCGTCTCCGGGCCAGAATATCGTCTGCCGAAGTTGGTTCCTTCAGACCCTGCGCCTTGTTTTCTGCAGCGGTATGTTCCCTCCCGAAGTCCGTATTCTCGAGGGCCGTCACTGCCGCATAAATCTTCTTGAGCTTCTGCTCCTCGGTGTCAGAGGGCTGCACCAGACCGCCCACCGTAGACTTTACCAGCGAACCCGGTCCAATAAATTTATCCCGCGCCTTTGACCAACGCTTCCCGGCATTCTTCCAATACTCCGCGAGCGTGCGGTACGGGGTGTAATAGAACAGCACGCGATAGCTCACGCTTCCCAGCGGCGGCGCCATTTCTTCCTTCGAAGTCGGAGGAACATCCTGCACGTCCAGCTCAATGACCTCGTGACCGCCCTTCTTCCCCTCCTTCACGGTAGCTCCGACGGGCAATATGGGCATCCAGGCAACATTGCTCGCGAGCTGCCCGCCGTCTGACGTGTCGACAACGTCCAGGCTGGTCGGCTTCCAACTGTAGTGCGCCTTCCGGGTAAAAAGATCCGATTGAATAAACCAATCCGGACTGCTAAAGTACGCGTCGTCGTAACGAAGCTTGTACCGGTACTCCAAAATGCTCCCCACCTCAACCGCCGGCAACGTAAACACCTTCATGTTGAGCTTGTATCCGCCCGCTTTCTCAACCAGCTTGTCATACGGCTTGCCGGTAAATGGAACGACGGTTCCATCCGGTTGTACCGTTCGCGCGGACACACTGTCGATCGACCAGCCAGCCCCACCCGCAAAGTACGGCAGCTCTACGTTTGCATAGTCCTTGCCACCTTCTGTCAGCACCTTCAGCCGAACGTAGTAACTCCACATGCGCAGCGAGTCCTCCGCCGTCTGCTCCTTGTAGAGAAAAAGTGCCGGTGCCCCCGGCACCTCGGGGACAGACGTCATAGAAAGCTCGCCTGGGGTCGGCACGATCCACTGGTCGAAAGCAAATGCAGTGCCACGCAAAGCAAGGACGGCAACAATCAGGGCAAAGAAGCGGATCAATTTGGTCACGGAAGGGGGTCCTCAAAACACTTGGAGTTGGTATCTACTTCTTCTTGAAAACAGCATGATTCTGTTCGTCAGCATCGATCGCCGCCGCCAGCCTCTGAACGTCTGCATAACGATCAGCCGGTAACGAAACCTGCCGAACGGTATAAGTTCGCGTGTAGTGGAGCGAGGTGCCGGTCAATTGGCTTGAACTCTCATACGACGCAAACCCCACGTCTAGCTTCACCGGATCAGGCAGCTCGTCAACCATATAGTCGGCAGGGATCACGATCGTAAAATCATCTTTCGCAACCATCGTCTGCCGAAGATCGATCGGAATGCTCCGGGCTTTCTTATCCAGAGCCATCCCTTCCGAACCCAGCACTCGTGGCCTAACCATCAGCAGTCCGCCCATCGTCCGGCCAAATCGATCCGCAGACAGATTGAAGCTCGTAGTCAAATCCTTATTCAGAACCTCCGCATTCTCCACCTTGAACTCCGTCACATTGAAAGACCCAAAATCCAGGCTTAGTATCCGGTCCAGGTCTTTCTTCTGTTCTTTCGCATCACCCATCGTGTAAAGGTAGCGCCGATAGGAAGACAGATCACCAAATCGCTTCTCGACAATGTTTCCCTTGAGCGAACCATCCGGCTGAAGTTCAAACTTCGCCGACCGATTCACCGTATTGAGCGTCGGACTCAGCACCGGCAGTTCTACAATCTCGCTCTCTTTACCTTCAACCAGCACACCGTACCCGCCCTGCAGCCCTGATTCCAACTGGCCAAAGGGTGTCTTCTCAGAAGTAGGGTCAACGATCAAATAACGCCGACCGGACTTCGCCAACACCACGCTGCGCAACTTCGGCGACTCGTATCCCTTCGGAATCTCAATCGCCGCGATCGCATGATTACCGAGCACAGACGGAGCGAGCGGATCCACAAAGCCTCGATCGGAATCTACCAACACCAGAATCGAATGCACATTTACGCTCGACAACATCGCCGAAAGTAGGGTCGCCTTGTCCTTGCAATCTCCGTAACGATTGTGAAAAATATCAGCTGCCGGATGCGGTTGACGCCCGCCAATCCCCTTCTCAATCACGAAGTAACGAATCTGTTTCTGGACAAACTCTCCCACGGATTCAATCTTGTCGTAAAAGTCGGCCTTACCCGCAACCAGTTCCGCAGTCTTTGCCGCAATCTCCGGATTCGACACCATCCGATCGCGCGCTAACTGGTCATAAAAATCGCCTACCTCCTGCCACGTCCCAATCGGAGACGACGTCTGTCCTTTCGGAGCGTAGTGGATCGTCATCCGACCCATAAGGCTCTTCATCGACGGAGCCATCGGCACGCGGTCAAGGTCAATCGCCGGAGTCGTGGACAGATCCCAACGGTAGCGTCCGCCCTCAAGATCGGCTGGCTTCACCAGTTCATGATGTGCCCATACCGTCTGGTAGGCATACCCCGCCGGCAACTCCAGCGTGTAGCTCTGTTGCATGTGCGGAATATCGTCCTGAAAGAACCATGTCGACTCGTGCTCATACGGCGCATTGCGCTGCTCGTACTCGTACGCCACAACCCCACCCGGATCAAGACCAGCGGGCTTCGCCAGTTTTATTCGCATGTCTTCGTAAAAATTACCCTGGCCCGGATAGCCAATCTCCATCATCTCGTCGTCCTTCATCTGGTACTCGTGGCCATCCGGGCCAACACTCCAAACATGGAAAGACAAGATCTTGGTGTCCTTATCGAACGGCACACCGACAATCCCTTGCTCACGCCCATTCGGACGCAGGATCTTCACAACACGGCGGTGCTTTTCAATCGACTTGCCATCCGAACCCACCGACAGCGTTGTATTGTCGAGCAGAACCACTGCGCTGGTCTCTGCAGGAAACTTGCCCTGTGGCAGAGCGATCGCCGCACGAACCCAATCAGGAACCGAATCCTTCGAAGCAAACGCCGGAGCACACACTGAGAGGCTAACAAGCAAAAAAGGGGTAAATCGCAGAACCAAAACAGAAGAAGAACAACGCAGCATGAGAGGCCTCTGACCTGCACTTTGTCCTCGACGAAGCCAAAGGAACAATACACCTTCTGTAAAAGAGGCGACCCCAAGGGCTAATCGCGTGCAGGATTGACCGTTTATACGGTGAGAAAGACATAAAGGCAACCAAATTTTGAGCCTATCGCAAAAGCGAGTTCCTATTTGGAAATTCACCTGCCAAAGTTATCCCGGCAGCTGTTGCTAAACCCTAAGGGATACGCAACGGTCGCAGGCCATCCACCGGAAACAATCCCGTCGGAGAATTCTCCGAATCAACCTGAGGCCGCAACAAATAACGAACAAAGAAACCACCGCTCACCGTGTTGTAGTTGTTCGTATTGTTTGCCAGGATGAATGCCCCCGCATACCAATGCTCCGCAATTCGATAGGCCGTCTCGGCAGTGATTCCATAGTTGCCGGTCGTCACGTTGTTTACTGGGTATTGCGCGCAGGTATGGTTCGCTGTCTGCGTTGCGCCGCAGGCTAGCCCACCGTTAGCAGTGGAAGCATAGCTATTCTGCAGCCCACGATCGAGCGGAAAGAAAAGTGCATAGTCCTCCTGGAACGTCTGCACACCCATAATTCCCGCAATGTTGTAGTGAAAGCTATTTTTGAAACGTCCCGCGAAAGTAACCGGCACAGAACCTGAGAAGTAAGCCGACGGACTGAAGTAGCCCCCCTGCCCGAAGGTAAGCCCACGCTCATTGTGCGCATAGTGCGCCCCAATCAGCGACGCGCCGATAGACAACCGTCCATAATTCGGGAAATTATGCGCAAGGAAGTAAGCCCCCATCGCACCACCAAACGTCTTGTTATCAAGCACGTGATAACCGGTGATATCAGCGCCATTCGCCGACACGTAAAATCCGGCGCGTGGGTCCCCCATCTCGAAGCGAACGCTTCCCCCCGTCGAAATAACGCCGCCCCAGATATTCCCTCCGTAGACCGCAGTCGCCGAACCCGGATCACGTAACCCCGCATAGGAAAGCTGCGTATCGATAATTGATTGACGAGCCCCATCAAACGTAAAATGCCGCGTAGGCCTATAGAGAACTCGCGCCGTCACATTCCGGACCAGAAACTCATAGGGCGTATAGCCTACAGCGGCAGCCATCTTTCGAGAGCTGATCTGCAACTCTCCCCCAACGCCGTTCGCTACTTGCTGAGCAGGAGAATTGATAGCGTTCGCGGGAAGCGTGCCCAGAACCGGAACGCCGGAAGTCCTCCCTTGATACTGGCTCGTGTTCAGCCTGCCGGAGTTGAGGAAAATAGCCTTCGGCACAATCGACAGCCGTACTTTATCCGCAATCGTCTGGGATACCTCTGCCGTCGTCTCAAAGTCAGTCAGCCGGTCCAGACCAATCGTTCCGCTTCGGTACCGCACCCCACCAATTCCCCCACCCCATCCACTAAAAGAGGCCTCCAGGCCCGCCAGGTCCCGCTCCGTTTGCTGGCGTTGCGTCAAAGGCAACAGCGTGGGAAAAAGCGCACCCGGATTTCCTCGCAGCGGTGCAGCCAACGCATAGGATGGCGTTGCATATGCTGTTGTCTGTGCTCCAATTCCAGGACTGACTGCCGGATAAGTCAGCGTGGGCGCTGCGACCGTCGGCACAGCCCGAATTACTTCCGGCACCGGCACCGGCGCCGGCACGGCTGAAGGAGTACGCGGTGACAGGCGGGGTTGGTGACTATGAGTAATAACCTTTGGAGTCGTCCGAGGCTGAGGATACTGCTGGATAGTCGAGCCCCCGCAAGGCTGTGGCATCTTGACCATAACGGCGGAACAGTTTTGCGGTGTCGAACTTACACCTATCGCCGAGGCCTTCAGGCCCGGCTGCTCGGCGTTTGGTCCAGCAGGAGAAACCAAGGGCGACACCACTTGCACGGGATTGCGCCGCTGGCCCGTGTATTGAACATTTTCGATGACCGCGGTGTTGTAGTCCTCCACTGGAGGCATACTCTCTCCAGTCCGCGAAACCATCGGCATGCCCACCGGACGCAAAGTGGAGGCAACAGCAGTCTGCGGCTTGTAGGGTACATAGGAGCCATATAGCTCGTTGCCACTCGGCGAAACGGGCTGAGCCGTCAGCGGCTGCGCCCTATGCGTCGGCTGCATCGGCTTCGCAGCCTGCTGTCGCAGATATATGGCCTGAGCCACAACCGAGTGCGGTGCCGAGTCCAAAGGCCTGCCATCAGCAGCAGAGGCTTGCGGCACAACCTCGCGAAGGTGAGTCACTCTTCCTGAGGGCGTCTGTTCCTTCTCCGGTCTTGGATTCGCCCTGTAGGCGGGGACCACCGGAGCCTCCACTACCGTGCCAGACGGAGCAAGCTGCAACGAGTCACTTCCGTAACCCATAGCGGTGCTTGGGAGGTATGGCTGTAGAGAAGCACCCTGCCCGTGCTGCCCTCCGGGGATACTCTCAGAGACTTCAGGAGCCAGAAGATTGGCCAGTTCCTGTCCAAAACCAAACCCGGCAAGAGCCGCAGCTGAAACCGGGCGGCTTAATTCGCTCGCCAGTTCCGTCGCCGGATCCGGTGCCGGCAGCGCCTTCAGCGACGCCCGGTAGTACGCCGCCGCCAGCTTTGCGTCGCCGCGAGTCTGCTCAACCTTGGCACCCAGAACTAGCAACTCGGCGTTCTGCGGATAATGCTCTAGTCCCAAGTGGAGCCAAGTCTCTGCATCCTTAACATCGTTCGCCGCCAACGCAGCGCCGATCGCAGCCGTGTAATCGTTAGCGGGCGCGGACCTAAGGTCCTGCGCCTGCCAGATCATCACCGCCGATTTCGGAAGCCGTGCACGCGCATATCCTCCCGCCAACGCCCTGATGACGCCAGGCTGGTCCGGGAAGGACCGAGCCGCCGCATTCAGGACTGCCAGCGAACGCACGTTATTACCCCGGGCCGCCGCCTGGTTTGCGGATCGTAGGGCCCAATTCGTCCAGATCGTCTGGACTGTCCGGCGCTGGTCATCGTTCAGGTCCAGGCGCCCACCAAGCGCCATTAACTGACCATAAAGCCCAGCATCATTCATCCCGCTATAAAGCAGCCACGCACTCTGGATATCGACGTCTGCCGGCGGCAGTTTGCGCTGCTGTGCATAATTCTGCTGAATGCGGCGCAGATAAACCTGTGCCTGCCTTGGCTGACTCAGGCCGTTGTAGATCGCCGCCACAGTTTGGAGAAAGTCCGTATCGTTTTCAAGTTGAGCCAGCGTTGCTGGGGGAATTTGGTGGATCTGCACCAGCGCATCGGCGTTCCGCCCCATGCCGTGCAAACTTGCCAGCAATCCGCTCCACGCATCTTGACGATCCGGATGCTCCGCGAGCACCTGCACGTAGAGCGGATAGGCCTGCTGCAAATTGTTGCGTTGGAGATAAATCCCCGCAAGCTGAATACGCGCCGGCACGGAGGGCTTCTGTCCCGCTGTGGTCTGCCTTGCGATCGCTTTATCCAGAATCTCCTGCGCCACATCAAGACGCTTTTGCGACTCATAAATGAGAGCCACCGTCAGCTCAAAGCTGGACTCCCGTATCGCCTCCGCGTAACTCGCGGGAGGCATGGTCTCGAGCGACTGGAGCGCCTGCTGATCCTGCTTCATGGCATGCTGGGTGACCACCAGGCCCTCCCATGCTGCAGTATTGTTCCGATCCTTGGCCAAAACCTCAAGGTAAAGGCCTGCCGCTTGCTCCAGATGATTCGCTTGCTGGAGCAGTCCGGCGGATTGCAACTTCGCAGCTGCACCCGTTGCCTCAGGATGCGCCGACTCCGTCACAATCTCGGGCGTCTTCAAACGGATCGTCTGCAAACGGTCCAGATATGCTCCCGCCAGCACGGAGTTCCCAGCCAGTTTCGCCGCGCGTGCAAGTCCCCCCAGCGACTCCGTATCGTTGGGGTCTGATAACAAAACCTGGTGCCAGACGTGCGAGGCCAATCCAATCTGCCCTTGTGCTTCCAGCGCATGGGCCTTGGCCAGCAGCGACTGTCTGGCCAGTGGGCGATCCTGCCCCATTGCGGTCGGCCCCATGGGAGCAAGATAAGTCGCGCCGAGCAGTATTGCAGGCGCCCAAATTCGAAGTGCCGAGGAACTCTTCATAGGTAATTTCAAAATAGGTTACGGAACGCCAAATGAATCAAACTAGTAACAGTTGGCTGTCATGAGACTACCGCCTTTCGCTGTCCTTGTAATCGTTTTTTCGCACCTCCCTTCAATGCGCTACCCGCCGCCCGTCCCAACTTGGTGAAAGCGCCCTCAGAGCGAGGCCCTCCCAGAATCAATCGTTGGAAAACGGGCGAAGTTGTCCGGCAGACGTCCAAGTCGTTTTGAGCAGATTGGGAAGACGTTTTTACTCAGTCCCCTGCAGCCGGCTACGCGCGTGCCGTCGCAGCATCGCGCGAATCAGCACAGCCATCAACGAACAAAGAATTATCGTGCTCAAGACGGCCAACCACGGAAATTGCGAGAACAGCATGTTGACATAAGTCCATGGCGGCAACCAGCCCACCCGGTACACATCGCTCCCAATGCGATACGATGTGAAGCGGGAGCCATGTAATACGCTCACGGACTGCGAGATATCCGAGCTCTGCGAGGTCTTCAAGAAAATGTTCAGAAACTCCGGAACCACTCGATGATCGCGCAAAGCAATCACGACGATGGAACGACTCGACCCGGCCGGCCATTCCAGTCCTTCGATCAACGCATCCGGTAATCCGCCAGCCGTCTCCAGTTGAACGGACTGCACCCGCTCCGAGCTGCGAACTTTCCACCAGGCATGTTGCAAAGGTGCAAAAAAGCCCTGTGTGTCCTGAATCCGCAGCCTTTCACCATCGTCAATTTTCACCGGTAGCGCATCCCTCAATCGCGTCAACGCCGGCTGGTCCTCGACGGTACCCAGCACGATGTAGTCCTTGTTATGGTCTGCCCCCATGCCTGCATCATTCGTTACCGTCACATTCAGGACCGGGTAGCCTGTCTGCGCGCCAAAGTGTCCCATCAGCGTCAGATAAATCTCTAACTCGTCTGCGGTTGGCACGTCTGGCAACACCACAGCAGTATCGGCAAGATCAGCCTTCCGCGTAAACGGGTACCCGGCATTGGCGAAGATCTCCAGATCAGGCAAGACCTTCCAGTGAGGAATCCCACGAATGTCCAGGTATGAGTTCTTCAGAATTGCGCCCTGCAAGCTCGGCGGTGCCGTATCCAGGCACTTTGCTCTCTTCCCCACCTGAAATCCAAACCCGTGCAACAGTGAATTCGAGAACGGACGCATATCGCTGACGGGAATCGGCACGATCGTCTCCACATCGGCTGACCCCTTCTCCGTATGCGGCATCGGAGTCGAACTCACAAACGCGGAATTCATCGAGACCTGCAGCGAACTATCGCTTGCCAGCGGGATGCCGTTATACCGATAATTCAAGTGATAGCTCAGATTTCTTTGCGAGCCTTCCAGATATAAGTCCGGCGGCAATCGAAAATACACTCGCACAGGCGTGCTTCCATCGCCTTGCAAATCCCCTGTCCCGGCGAGCTCACCCACATAAGTAATGTCTTCCGTAGTCAGCCAGCGCGGTGCGTCATCGGGCCTCCGTTCTTCAATTTTTTTCGTTAGTTGTCCACGCTGCTGGTCGCCATGCAGCATGTCGCGCTGCAAAACCAGCGTCTCGGCTGCGATCACAATGTCATCTGCACTGTCTCCCGTCAGGATTAGGAGCTTCGAATAGGGATCGAACGGATTAGTACGCATCGCGATCGTTGCACCTATGCTTGACGTCACGTTCAACGACGCTGGCAATTCCGCCGCATTCTCCCCAATCACGATTGCATTGCCTGCGGGGATCGTGCCAAACGAAACAGGGAATCGTACGTGCCGCGAGTCCGTCAGCATCCCGAAGTACGACGCGATAATCCCCGCCGCACGAAGGGCCTTCGGAGACGGCTGCGTCAAAAAGACAATAGGAACGCTCGGATGCAGATTTACATTCGCATCATAAAATGGCAGCGGAAGCATACTGAGATCGTTCTCCAGCGGCAGCAGCGAACCCGCAAGCTCCATCGTCGAATTCACATCCACATCGCTCCATAACGATGAATGCGCAGGATCCTCGCACTCATAGGTGTAGTGTCCGATGAACTCAAACGTCAGTTCGTTCTGTCGCACCAGCATCTCTGCCGGCATCGTCAGCGTAGCCTCGAGCAGTCCGTTACCTTCGTTCTTAGCCACATCACTGGGGGAACTTACGGCAACAGGCAGGGCTGTGACTGGCAGAGTCGCAAACAGCATTCCGTTCAGGCTCACCTTCAAATGGCTGAGCGCCGGGATCAGGCCCGGCGAAAAGTGATACCGCAGATGCATGGTCGCCGTCTTGATAATCTGTGTTTGAGGCACAGAAAAGCGAACGGTGCGATACCCATCCACTCCTCGCAAGACGATGTTGTCCGCCACTCCCACGTCCGCAAGCGTGATGATGTTATCGAAGTTTCCAGGCGCTACAGGACGTGCGTTGATACCCCCGTCCACTGCGACGTCAGCATGAGGTCCGGCCTGCATCACCAGCATCGCCGCACCCGGTGTCGCCGGGCGATGCCCCCACAATGAAGGCTTTCTTTGCGGCTGCCCCAATGCAGGCTGGAGCAGCCCCCCCGCCACAATTGCAAGCAACAATATCGGAAAGACACTTGCTGCCATCCTTCTCTTATGTGCTCTCTTGCTCTTGCTAGTCCCCTGAAATGCCTGCACTAACCCATGGAAAGCGAGCTGCAGAATCCGCACCAAACTCTGCAGTGGCCGGTCTGCTTCGCGGGCCTCGCCCCAACCAAGCCAGGTGTCAGCACGAGAGTACAACAGCATCGTCAGCGCCTCCTCTTCCTGTAACGTCAAGGGAGCAAACCGTGCCCGCAGACTAGTGCTGTTAGCACTCACAATCGTCGCTGGCAGCATCGCATCTCCATCCAGCACCGGGAACACCAGTCTGACCGGCTCTCCCGGAATTGCCGTGAACCCACGCAAAAAGTGAACCATCACGCCACCGCTCGACAGATCAGCCGTCACACCCTCAACCACGGCTCCATCGGCAAAGACGACATCCGCCGGCACATTCATCGCCACACGTACCGTCTTCCGACGCTGCTGGCTCTCCCAAGCAACCGCCGTCGCCACACCAAGCATTGTTACGTTGAACAAGGTCCAGATCACATTCATTGCAACCGTCCCCGGACGACTGCCGTCATAGGCAAGATTCAGCGGCCAGACATGAATCAGAAAGAGCTTGGGAATCGCCATCAACAACCCAACCATGTTAAACACCAGCATCACAAGAAACGGCTGCGCGATCCGTGTGTCAAAGAAACGCCGGTTCAGCACTCCACCCTTGGCAGTTACATTGAAGCTTCCAAATTTCGGATTCACCAGGGCAATCATCGTCGGCAGAAAAATATATGGAGCCAGCACCGTCTCGTAAATCTCGTTCCAGAATGAGTGCCGGTGCTGCCCCTGTATTCGTGAATTCACCATTGACGACAGCGCCAGATGCGGAAACGCATAGGCCAGAATCGCGGCCCAGTATCCCGGAATATTATTCCGTCCCAGGATCAAATAAATCAGTGGCGCCGTTAGAAAAATCATTCGCGGTAACGCATATAGAAAATGCGTCATTGCATTGAAATAGCAAAGCCGCTGTGCCAACGATAGTCCCGGAGCAAACAGAGGGTTATCCGTCCGCAAAATCTGAATCATACCGCGCGCCCAACGAATCCGCTGCTTGACGTGGCCGCTTAACCTCTCCGTCGCCAGCCCCGCTGCCTGCGGAATATTGATATATGCCGTGTTCCAGCCCTTCATCTGCATCCGCAACGAAGTGTGCGCGTCTTCCGTCACTGTCTCAACCGCGATGCCGCCAATCTCATCCAGCGCCGTCCGTCGCAGGACCGCGCACGATCCGCAAAAGAAAGTTGCGTTCCAGAAATCGTTGCCATCCTGAACGATTCCGTAAAACAACTCGCCCTCATTCGGAATCACGCGAAACTGACCCAGATTCCGCTCAAAAGGGTCAGGCGAGTAAAAGTGATGTGGCGTCTGGAGCATGCCCAGCTTGCCATCACGCAGAAACCAACCCATTGTTACCTGCATAAAACTTCGCGTCGGGACATGGTCCGAGTCAAAGATCGCCACAAATGGAGCGTCCAGCCGTTCCAGCGCGCGGTTGATATTCCCGGCCTTGGCGTGCGCATGATCGTCCCGCGTCATGTAGCCAATTCCCGCGTCTTCCGCGAAAGCTCTAAACTCTTCCCTCTTTCCGTCATCTAGGATGTACACATTCAACTTGTCCGCCGGCCAGTCAATATTCATTGCTGCCAATGCCGTGAAACGAACCACGGAAAGTGGTTCGTTGAAAGTCGGAATCAACAGATCGACAGCAGGCCAATCGTCTGAATCCTCAGGCAACGGAACGGGAGCTCGTCGCAACGGCCAAAGCGTCTGCAAATACCCCATCCCCAAAATGACGAAGGCATAGCATTCAGCTAGCAACAGCATCCAGATAAAAAAAGTATCCAGCGAATTCACTTTTGAACCGGGCTCGAACAAGTAACGAATCGTCGTCGCAACACGCCAATACCCATAGCGGATTGTCGAAAAGACCGACACCAGCATCAAGGTAAGGGTGATCAGGTAGGACGTCGAGCTACGCTGCATCCAGATCGCGATGAAAACAGTCATCGCTCCCAGCAAAAGTTGCTGCGGCCAAGACAATTCAATTGTCGCCGTGAACAATAAAAAGAGCGTCCCGCCAGCCAGAATAAGAAAGCGGATGGCCTTCAATGTAACACCGGCCCCCGACTCAAACTCTCGCCAGAGTGGGGATCGAGTCATCGTTCACTCCAGCGCAGGTTGCGTGAAATCGCAACAGCCGGCGCTGAAATCGTGCGGATCCAGTTGGCAACATTCAAGTAGTCCTTGGTGATTACGGAGTCCGGCGCATAATCGACCACCGTCATTCCGTCCGCCAACGCCTCACTCACCGATGGCGCACGCGAGATGACGAATGGCAACAACCGATCACCCAGTTGCCGCCGCAAAACCTCGCGCACATCCAGGTGCAGGGGCAGCGCAGCGTCAAACTGATTGATTACGTAGTACGGCAGAATCGGCCGCCCCTCTTCATCCGCGGCCCCTGCAAAATACTTCTCTAGTGCATGCAGCCCGATGACCGAATTCATATCCGGCGCCAGCGGCACCAGTACCGTCGGCCTAATATTTCCAAGCTTGCGAATAGCCCAACCCGAAGTTGCATTCGAATCCAGTAAAATACGGTGGGCGGGAGTCGAACTCCGCACCAATTCCCTCCCGAAATTCTCCTCGACCGCCCGATCTCCAGTCCGCCCATCCACCTCATAGCTCATGAGATGAATCGGCGCATCTGTCATCCCGTTTGGCGGGGAAAAAGTCCGTACAACTCCAGGACGCAACTCCGTGGCGCCAAAGTAATACGGCAGCAGACCGTACGAAGTCGTGTCCGCCAGCAAGATCTTCTCACCCAACGACGACAGCGTCCTTCCCAACGTAGCCACCAGGCTGGTCTTCCCTACACCGCCAGCCAATGAAAACACAGCCAGCACCGGAGAGGTCCGCTCCTTATGCAGCGGCGTCGAAGGAGTGTCCCCTCCCGCGCCATGCTTGGGATCAAACACGCCCTTCAGCGCATACCACCGCGAAGCCACACGCTCTCGCGAGTCCTGCAACGTGTCCTTGACACTGGATGCCCTGGGTTGCGCTGGACTGCTTGCGTAAAGCCACGCCGGGCCATTCTGCTCAGGCGCGGCGACAACCTCTTCTGTACGACGGGTAGACTGCGACGCATAGAAATCTGTCCGCCGTCCGCGCTCCTGCATGTCTTCAAGCAGCGGATAAGAAGTTGTCTCCCGCGGATATGCATCTACCCTGTTCGGCCTCCGCAGCGGCTCGATCGGTCCATCCTCCCGATAGGCCGGGCGCAACCCTGAAGCCTCGTCCGGCCGAAACCCCTGGCGCTGGCGACGCATCTCGAATTCTGTCCGAAATGCCCCCCGATCCCCCGACAACGAAGCGCGTCGCTCCGCGGACACCCGGTTTACATACTGGTTCCGCGCCTGTGCCGAAGGCTTCAGATCCACAGTATTGTGGCTTACCGAACGCTCGTTCTCAAACTCTGCCTCATCATGAAACTCGTAAGGATCGCTCGCCATTCCCGGCCCCTTTCGCGAAGGTTGTGGTCCTGCCAGGCTCCGGCGGCGCACCTCCGAGTCTGCCCAACGTGCAGCCTGTCTTTCGGCCGAAGCATGAGCCTCAGCAATCTCGCGTTCTTCGCGCCGCGCCATCGCATCCGCAACCGCAGCTGCCTCAGCTCGGCGCGCCGCCTCGACACGTTCAGCAGCCGCTCGGCGCGATGCCATCTCCGACGACAGCAGCGCACGCTCCCGGTCGAGCCTGCTCAAATAAACGTCCGCAGACCGTGCTGCAAGTTCTGCTTCCTGAGCAATACGCTCCGCAGCCGCAGCCGCAGCCTCCGCCTCTTCCTTTGCCTGCAACTCACTCATCCGTAACTCTTCTGCCTGCCGATGCCGAATCTGTGCGCGATACTCCCGCCGCGAAGCCGAAAAATCGCGGTACTTCGCTCCATGAAGATTGGCCCACGAATACAGAATCGCGACATCTTCTGGTGTCTCATAGAGCGGTTTCTCCGAATTGCTCATCACATGTCCATCCAAGAATTTTTCAGCCAGTTGTCCCGTCGCGTTTCATCCAACGTGCATGCAAGATTACTTGCCCCCGATCAGGAAATTCGAGCTAATCGCACACCCTGAGGGCAAATCCGAGGCTACTGGGCTGTAAACAACGCGTCAATGACGCCATAGTGCCACTTTAGTGCAACGCTCCTCGCGCAATCTGCAATTTGCCCGATAAGTAACGAAAGAGTTCGCAAAGAGGTACCTTTCGTTGCACTAGACGATCATCTACGACCCCACAACGATGAGCCCACAAACAAGGCTTCAACTCAAAGCCCACCGCCCCTTGAGCCAACCCCGCGCCTGTGGTATTTTTGAGTTGGAAGAGCCTGTAGCTCAGTTGGTAGAGCATCGCCCTTTTAAGGCGTTGGTCCTGGGTTCGAGCCCCAGCGGGCTCACCATTCCCCTCATTGTCGAAACTCAGGCAATCAGGCAGTCGGTTTATCCGGAACCGGCATTACGGCATTAAAATCTGTCAAAAATCGCTCCGTGTAATTCTCTATGAGAGATTGCACGCGGGCCTCTGATTTTGATTGCAACAGAATGCCGGCATGATGTGCCTTGTTCAGACGTATCGCAATTTCTGGGTCATCATATCCACTCAGATCCGGCGTCACCTGCCGCGCCAGCGAGATCACACTTCCCGCGAATTCGCGTTTCGTCTTCGGCAGCGTATACGTTTCGCCCTTGACCAGCGCAACCTCAATCCGAGCCCACTCCACCCAAGGATTCACATTCGTCGCAAACTCCAGCGTCTCCGCTATGTACGCACCGCCCACTCGCGCCGCCGTCTCCAAAAAGTAGAACTCCCCATCCGCCTCAGCCTTGATGAACTCCGAGTGTGTCACCCCGGACACCAGTTGCAGCGCTTTTAACATCGGTTTATGCACCGCCTCCAGCGCTTCCGCATCCTCTGAACTCACATCAATTGTCCGTGTCGAGAAGATTCCGCCTTGGTGCATCGTCTGCATCGGCGGCTTGCCATACTTGAACGGCGCGCTGAACAAAAGCTCTCCTTTCCACGTCACGCCTTCAACATGGAAAACCTCGCCTGCCACAAACCGTTCCAGCACATAGTGGCTCTGCAAATCCCCCAGCTCATCCAGAATCGGCCAAAGCTCATCCGGATGCGCAATCGATTTGATCCCAATCGCCGATGCATTCGTCCGGGGCTTCAGGAGCCAGGGCCCGGGAACGGAACCCATAAAGGTCTGGAGATCGTCGTAGTGGAAAACCGGCGTAAACTCAGGCACTGGTACACCGGCCTCTTTTGCCTGCGTCCGCATGGCCAGCTTGTCCCGGAAAAACCGCGTGACCGTCTCGCCCATCCCCGGCAGCCGCATATGCTCTCGCATCAATGCGGCCACTTCCAGATCAAACTCATCCAGCGCCACAATGCGGTCGATCCGCCGCGTCCGGGCCAGATAACTGACGGTATTTAAAACCTGCCCGGGCGTCATCTCTTCAGGCATCGTTAGAAACTCAGTCAGGATCTCCTTTGGCCAATCCGCATCGTGCAGCGTGTCTACCGTCAGTAGCCGCACCTCACAACCCAGCGCCGCGGCCTCCCGCATAAAAGCTTGACCTTTTTCATACGTGCTAATACAGAAGATCGAAGGGGGACGTCCAGACTCAGCCAACAATATCTCACCTCAAAGTCCACTTAGATGCAATCCAACAGAGAAATATAGAATGACAGAGCGCTGCCTTCCCCGGAAGTCCAGGCCGAAGAGCTGGGGCCCGAATTACTGACGGGAAAATCTACGCCGATTGCAAGCGGCCACATCACTGCAATGACAAACCACCACCGTCTTCTCTTGGAATTTCCTATCGCGGAAAAGGCAAGCACAAGGCAAAGTACGATTCCGACCGCGTTGGCGGCCATGAAGGTGATCTCTGGGGACTTCATGGAGCTGCCAGCTGGGCGATCTACAAATCTGGGCGATCTATAAATGTGGGCGATCTACAGATGTGGTTAGCATGAGTATGTCGCCTTTCCAGAAGCCAAGGTTCTGATTGTCACTCCGCAGCCCAGGAATCTGCAGTTGCGGTTGCCAAAGAACCTCAATCTCTACACCATCGAAGCATCCGCAAACGTCTCCCTCACGCCCTCTTCAAGACTCGTGAACGGTGCCCCATACCCACATTCCCGAAGCCCCGCCACATCCGCCTCCGTAAAATGCTGGTACCGATTCATCAGGTCTCCCGGAAAAGAAATAAACTCCGTCTTCCCCGGTCCATGCACCTTCATCAGCGCTTCTGCCACAGCCTTGAACGACCTGGCCTCACCCGTGCCTGCGTTCATTACCGCATGCACCGCAGCCTTGCGACTATCCGGCAACAGCCCCGCAAAAAACAAATTGATTCGGCAAAGATCCTTCACGAACACAAAATCCCTCCGCTGTTCCCCATCCCCATAACCACCCGACCCCTGAAACATCCGGATAGTCCCCGTCTCCTTCAACTGCTTCGTGAAGTGGTGAATCACGGAAGCCATGCGACCCTTGTGTTGTTCACGCGGCCCATAAACGTTGAAGTACCGAAGCCCCACCACCGTGCTCTTCGGCTTTGCGACCGCAAACTGCCGCCGGACAAAGTTATCGAACACCAGCTTTGAATACCCATAAATGTTCAATGGACGCTCGTTCGCCGAGGTCGGTGCAAAGGTCTCGCTCAGCCCATACACCGCCGCGGTCGACGCATAGACCATCGGCACCGCACGTTCCATCGCAAACTCCAGCAACTCCTTTGAGTATGTGAAGTTGTTATCCATCATGTAGCGGCCATCATCTTCAAGCGTGTTCGAGCAAGCGCCCTGGTGCAGAATCGCACGCACCTTCGCATGCTTGAAATCGCCCGCCGCAAGTGCCTGACGAAACTCTACCTTGTCCATATAGTCCGCAAACTCCGCGCCCCAAAGGTTCAAAAACTTTGGTCCGGAGAGATTTGCTGCAGGCGCAAGATTGTCGACGACCAGGATGTCTCGCTCGCCAATCCGATTCAGTTCAGCGATAAGATTGCTTCCGATAAATCCCGCGCCGCCCGTAACGATAATCACCCGCCAACCTCCAAACCCGGCGCCGTCAGTTTTTTCACAATATTCGTCGTCGAGAATCCTTCAACCGTCGGAATAATCTCCACGCGCCCGCCGTGCGCAACTACATCCTCATGACCAATCACAGTGTCCACCGTATAGTCCCCGCCCTTCACCAGCACATTCGGCTTCAGTGCCTGGATCAACTCCAGCGGCGTGTCTTCATCAAACAGCACTACCGCATCCACGCTCGCCAGCGCCGCCATCACTCTGGCACGTTCGCGCTCGCCCACAATCGGCCGTGTTGGCCCCTTCAACCGGCACACGGAAGCATCTGAGTTCAGCCCCAGCACCAGTTTCGATCCAAACCGTCGGCAGTCTTCCAGCAACGAAATGTGCCCCACATGAAGCAGGTCGAAACACCCATTGGTGAACACCACAGTCTCGCCGGAAGCACGCCACTCCGCTACTCGCCGCTGCACGCGATCAAAGTCCAGAATCTTCTCTCCTGAAGTCACCCCGGTGCTCGGCGTCAGCAGCGCAATCAGCTCATGTTGCGCAATGGGGACGGTCCCAATCTTACCCACCACAATCCCGGCCGCTAGGTTCGCCAACTCCACCGCTGTATGAATGTGCAATCCGCCAGCCAGCGAAGCCGCCAGCGTTGCGATGACCGTATCTCCCGCACCTGAAACATCAAACACCTCACGTGCCCTTGCAGGCGAGTGAAAGTCTCCATCTGGACCAAGAATGCGAATGCCTTTTTCGCTCATGGTCACGGCCATGAACTTGATGTCATGCTCGACCATCTGCAGACGCGCCGCGTCAATCATCAACTCCGTCTCGTGCGCCGGAACTCCCGTCGCAACCGAAAGCTCGTTCAAATTAGGACAGACCATCGTCGCCCCGGAGTATTTGCTGAAGTCCTTCGACTTTGGATCCACCAGCACTGGCACCCCCGCTGCCCGAGCCGCCCGAATCACCGCCTCACACACCTCATCCGTCAGCACACCCTTCGCATAGTCGGAAAGGATGACCGCATGTACCTTATCAACCAGTTGGATCGCCCGCGCCTGCAACCGCTGCGTCTCTTCATAGGGGGGCCGCTCCCGGCTTTCGATATCCAGCCGCATCAACTGCTGCGTCCGAGCCACAATCCGGGTCTTCGAAACCGTCGGCAGCGAGCTCGTCACCACGCCCAGCGTGTCCACACCCGCGGGCTCTAGCAGCCGGGTCAGTTCGCCCTGTTCTGCATCCGCCCCCCAGAAGCCGCACAGATACGTCTGACATCCCAACCCCGCAAGGTTCATCGCGACGTTCGCCGCACCGCCCGGCCGCTCATACCGCTGGGCATGCCGCAGCACCGGCACCGGAGCTTCCGGGGAGATCCGCTCGACCTCGCCCAGAATGTAACGGTCCAACATGATGTCGCCCACAACAAGAATCCGAAGGTGGGTAAAGCCATTCTCAAGAAGATCCAGTACGGTGTTGAGGTCAGCTAGCATGAGTTATACCCCTCAAGATATCAGAGCACCGCCCTTTGCTGACCCACACTGAAAGCCTTGCTTCAGCCCCTCGAAAAATCCCCATCAAGGAAAGCCGCTCTAACCGCGGCGATCCGATCCCCCTTCCAGCACACCCCGCACCGCCTCCAAAACCTCTTCCACCGTGATGCTCACGATGCACTTCTTTCTCTCCACCACGCACGTCTCCAGCCCACATCCCATGCAATTAACCTCGTGATAGATCACCCGATGCTGCGCACCATGCGGAAACCAAATCCGCGGCAGATTCCTGGCAGAGAAGATCGCCACCACCCGCGTCCCCACCGAAGCCGCCAAATGCATCGGTCCCGAGTCATGGCCAATAAATACCTTCGCCTGCGCAAAACAAGCCGCACTCTCCCGCGGTGTTAGCTCCCCACAGAGATTCAGCACCAGCCCGCCCGGCCCCGCACCCTCGCGCCATCCGTCTGCGACAAACTCGCTCATTTCGCTCTCTGCCCGCACTCCTGTAAATGCCAGCGCATGCCCGGAGTACATCACACCCAACCTGACCATCAGCGCCCGCCAGCTATCCCGGCCCCAGTCATTTGCCTGCAGCTTCGTCCCTACGCTAAACACAATCAGCGGACGCCCATTCGCCGGCGCCAGCACCTCTCGCGCCTTTGCCTTCTCCGCCTCCATTAACCGCAGATCCCAGGATTCCCGCCGGTCGATCTCCGCATCCCCCAGCTCAGCCAGATTCCGTGCCAGTCTCTCGCACTCTGGCTCCAACGCATTGTGCTCCGGTTGCCAACGATTTTTCTGCATGTCCTCTGTGAGCGGAACGCCAATTTGCCGCGGCACTCCACACGCCTTGAAGAACGCGCTATCCCTCTTTGCCGTTTCAATTCCCCGCGCCGCCGCAAGGTACACCACCACCTGCGGACGCCAGCAAAACAGCTTCCACCAAAGCTTCAGGAGCACAATCGGCTTACGCGACCCCACCGGGTACTCAAAATACCCCTGTACGATCCCCGATTCACCCAGAACCGCAGTCGCCGCCGCAGCCTTATGGTTGATCGGAAAATTCGTCAACATCCGACGCTCCGTCCCCGGAAAGGTACGTTCCACCAGATGCAGCGCCGGCAATGCCGCGACCGTGTCCCCCAGGCTACCCAACCTGTAGATCAGCACCCGCTCAATCTTTTTCCCCATCGTTCTACTTTACGGTCCGCCCTCTACCACCGCAAGAACCCAACGCGCGCATTTTGATACATTGTTGAGGGCGGTGTACCTGCCAAAATCACTCATGCTTGAAGTCAACCCTATCCTCCGGATGCAGGACGAGGCCACAGATCGCTGGCACCGCGACAAGTCCGCCCCTCACCCGGCCGATCCCCATCCCGGCCTCTTCACCACTCTCATCCTCGCCCACCATCACGCCAACTTCGACCTCTGGCACCAGGAGGATGACGCCCGCAGCCCAGAGGCCTCCGACGCCGCCATCGCCGCCATCAAACACGCCATTGACCGCCTCAACCAAACCCGCAACGACCTGGTCGAGCAGATCGACAACCTCCTCCTCGCCGAGGCCGGCCCGCAAAACGATTCCTCTCCCCTCAACTCCGAGTCCCCGGGTCTCATCATCGACCGGCTTTCCATCCTCGCGCTCAAGCTTTACCACACCGCCGCCGAAGCCCATCGAGCCTCCGCCTCTGAAGCCCAACGCGCAATAAATCGCCGTCGCCTCGACGTTCTCGAGCATCAACGCACCGAGCTGGCCGGCTGTCTCGACGCCCTTTGGACAGAAGTTCTCGCCGGCCGCCGCCACTTCCACCTCTACCGCCAGATGAAAATGTACAACGATCCTGACCTCAACCCCGTCCTTTACCGCCGGGCAGAGTTCAAGTAACCCACAAGGGGAGTTGACCCGCGTGGTCCTTCTGCGTATAAAATCCAGAAGCCTCAATCCCTAGATGTTCAGCCTCGTCAATGTCAACAACCAGCATCGACCGGCCCAGGAAGTTCTTATGGCAAATATAAAATCCGCATCACCCGCATCCACCTCTTCAGCCAAGCGCACCCCCCGCACCCTCGCCGGCGTCATAGCTCCTCAACACAACGGTCGAGCCGAGATGATCACCTACTACGAGGCTGCACTCCAACTCATGCAGCAAGGCAAATACGATAAGGCCCACGATGCTTTCGACAAGATGCTCCTTGCCGGCCCCGGCGATCTTGGCGACCGCATCCGCATGTACATCAACGCCTGCATCGGCCAGATTTCCAAAGGCAAAACCACGTTCCAGAGCCACGAAGAGCAGTACGACTACGCCATCTCGCTCCTTAACGACGGTCACTACGAAGACGCGCGCGAGCACTTCAACTCCATCCTCACCGCCCACCCCACCGCCGACTACGCTTTCTACGGTCTCGCCGTCCTGGCCAGCATGACCGGCGACCCCACAAGCTGCCTCGACCACCTCACCCAGGCCATCCACCACAACACCCGTAACCGCATCCAGGCCCGCGCCGACTCCGACTTCCAGGACATGGCCGACGACCCCCGCTTCACCGAACTCCTCTACCCCGAGGTCTAACTCCGGAAACCAGAGGCATACCGCCTCTTTATCGTCAGCCGCAGGGCTCTGCGGCTGCCCTATCCTCTGCTCCCCGCCAGCCCGGACGATCCATCCGTCAGAACCCGACCACACACAGCCCCAACCATGTCCGATAACCCAACATATCAAGACCCACCCAAATCCCTCCGTGTAGTCGCC
The DNA here is from genome assembly GCA_043783275.1 of Rhodanobacteraceae bacterium. GTDB lineage: Bacteria > Acidobacteriota > Terriglobia > Terriglobales > Acidobacteriaceae > Edaphobacter. Next base: position 151,560 of record JAYVZP010000084.1, on the reverse strand, counting down.
ATCGGCGGCGGCACCGGTCTATCCACCCTCCTCCGCGGCCTCAAGCGCTACGTTGCCACCCCTCCCGGCACCCTCCTCCTCTCAGACTCTGAGTGCCAGAACTCCCCCTGCATCATCCGCGACCTCGCCGCCGTAGTCACCGTCACGGACGACGGAGGATCTTCCGGACGGCTCCGCGAAGACTTCAAAATGCTCCCCCCCGGCGACGTTCGCAACTGCATGGTCGCCCTCTCGGAAGACGAGCATCTCCTCTCCAAACTCTTCCAGTACCGCTTCGCCCAGGGCGAACTCGGCGGCCACTCCTTCGGTAATCTCTTCGTAGCGGCTCTCTCCCACATCACCGGCGACTTCGCCCAGGCCGTACAGATGTCGTCCCAGATCCTCGCCATCCGCGGCCGCATCTACCCTGCAACCAACACCGACGTGACCATCTCCGCCCTCATGGACGACGGCTCCATCGTCCACGGAGAAACCAGCATCACCGCCTCCAGCCGCCGCATTGTCGAGCTCATGCTCGCCCCCGCCGACGCCGCCCCGCTCCCCGAAACGCTCGAAGCCATCGCCAACGCCGACCTCATCACCCTTGGCCCGGGCTCCCTCTACACCTCGTTGATCACCAACATGCTGGTCCGCGGCATCCCCCAGGCACTTGCCTCCACCCGCGCTACCCGCGTCTACGTGTGCAACCTGATGACCCAGGCTAACGAAAGCCTCGGCCTCACGGCCAGCCAGCACATCGAAAAGATCCTGCAACACGCCGGCAAGGCCAACATCTTCGACTACGCCCTCATCAACACCGCACCCATCTCCCCCACGCTCCTCGCCAAGTACGCTCTCGAAGGTCAGACTCCCATCGAACCCGATCTCGACCGTATCCGTTCGCTTGGTGTAGAACCCATCACCGGCAATTTCGTGCACGAGGGAGACCTCCTCCGCCACGATCACGACAAAGTCACCGAGGCCCTCCTCCAGCTTGGCCTCGCTGGCCGCACCGCACCCACGCCCGCCTAGCTCTTTTTGCTTCCGATCCCAGCCGTCAGCCCTTCTTCTTGTCATGCCTAGTAGCCCTGCAGTTATTCCTGCCGTTGCGGCTGCACCCAGAGTAGGCCGGGGCTTTAGAGCCTGATCCCCACCAAAGCCTCACCCGTCGAAGCCCCATCCACCGTGCGCTTCAACTGGCCACAAGCTGCATAAATATCCCTGCCCCGCGGCCTCCGCGTAAACGCCGGAATGCCCCCCGCGATCAGAAGTTTATGAAATCGATCCGCATCCGCTTCGGTCGGCTGCTTGTAGGCAATCCCCGGACCCGGATTCCAAATAATCAGATTTACCTTCGCCTGCATCCCCTTTAGCAGCTTCAGCACCTCCGCCGCATGCTCCGGTTGGTCGTTCACCCCACCCAGCAGCACATACTCGAACGTCACATATTCCCGCTTCCCAAAAGGAATCGACTTCACTGCATCCAGTAGCGCAGCAATATTCCACTTCCGCGTAATCGGCATAATCTGCTCGCGAACCACATCGTTCGAAGCATTCAAGCTCAACGCCAGCTTAGGCCTCACCGTCTCTGCCGCAAATCGCCGAATCGCCGGTTCGATCCCACTGGTTGAAACCGTCATGCGCGAAGCCGGAATCCCCATCTCATGCACCAGCAGCTTCACCGAGTCCATAAACGCGTCGTAGTTCAAAAAAGGCTCACCCATCCCCATAAACACAAGGTTGATCCGATCTGGACTAGTCCCCGTCCTCAACTCCACGCCATGCCGATTCAGCACCGCCACCACCTGCCCGGCAATCTCCCCAGCGGTAAGGTTCCTCTTGATGCCCAACTTGGCCGTCAAACAGAACTGACAATTGACCGCGCATCCGACCTGGCTCGAAATACAAATCGTAGCCCTCTTGTAAGCCGAAACAGGCGAAGATCCGGATGCCCCAAGTCTCGGACTTGAGACCTGGACGCTCAAACCGCCTCGTCCGTTATCCCGCGCGCCCTGCCTGTCGTTCCGCTGCGCAGCATAGGGATCTGCCTTCAGCCCCGAACCACCATCCCCCTCGCCCCGATCCTCCGCCTCTTCCTCAACCGCCGCCACCGACCCGTCTCCCCGCTCGCCGCCATCCCCACCCGGCATCCAGACTGTCTCGACCGTTTCCCCATCCGCCAGCCTGACCAGATATCGTTCCGTCCCATCGACACTCTTCGCTGTCTGCGCCAGCGCCGGATGCCCAACCACATAACCAGCCGATTCCAACTGCTCCCGCAGCGCCAGCGGCAGAGTCGTCATCTGCGCAATCTTCGCCACCCGTTCCTTGTATAGTGCCGCACCAAGCTGCGCCGCACGGTAGCCCGGCTGGCCCAGAGACGTCATCAACCCGCACAACTCCTTCAACGACATCCCAAACAGCGCCTTCGCCGGCCCCACATCCTGTAATCCGTCAAACACCATGTCTCAAGTCTACCGCCCACCCCGTCACGTGCATCGCCGGCCCCACTTATACAATTGTCTCTAAAATGTAGCCGGTTTCAGCCCAGAGATCCGACACCCCCGTCGGGCTCGACCCAAAAGATAGACCTGTCAAGCCCCCCGCACACTAAAAATGCCCATAACCAACGCATTCCAAACAAGTTATACGCTGAAGATAGTTGGCATAACTACCCCCGCCAATTTGATAAACTGGACTAGAGGAAGAAAGCAGGCTCATGGCCTTCAAGCATCACCGTAAGTTCATAAGAATGAATACTTTACCGGTAACCCTCTTAGTTCCAATACTTTACACGTGTACTCCACTGCAACCCAAATAGAATGAAGACTTTACCTAAACAAGGGAGGGTGTGGGGGGGCTATTTCCTGGTCTATGGAATAATCATTATTCAAGGAGCAGCATGCCCGCAATCCTAGCAACAGATGCAATAGAACCAATGAATCGCACCCAGCATCCCACCCGCAACATCCGCCGCACCGTCCTTCCCAACGGGCTTCTGGTCCTCACCGAGTCCATGCCCCACATGCGCTCCGTCTCCATGGGTGCCTGGGTAAACTCCGGCTCCCGTGACGAACCCGAATCCGAAAATGGCCTCTCCCACTTCGTCGAGCACATGGTCTTCAAGGGCACCACCACCCGCTCCGCACAGGACATTGCACGCGAAGTCGACGGCATCGGCGGCAATCTCGACGCCTTCACTGGCAAAGAGACCGTCTGCTTCAATATCAAGGTCCTCGACGAACACACGCCCGAGGCACTCGACGTCCTCTCCGACCTCGTCCTGCACCCCAACTTCTCACAATCCGACCTTGAGCGCGAACAGGGCGTCATCCTCGAAGAGATAAAGATGGACGAGGACAATCCCGACTACCTTATCCACGAAACCTTCACCCAGAAGTTCTGGCCCAACCACCCCCTTGGACGTTCCATCCTGGGCACCGCCAAAACTGTCAGCAGCTTTGACCGTGACGTCGTATTCTCGCACCACACGCGCCGCTTCACCCCCGCTGGCATGGTCTTCTCCGCCGCCGGCAACCTGGACCACGACCACTTTCTAGCGATAGTTGAAGCCAGGTTCGGCGCGCTCCGCGCCCAGGATCTACACCAGTCGTCCGAAGACGCCCCAGTAACAAAACCCCACATCACCCTGCGCAAGAAGAAGTCGCTCGAGCAGGTTCAGATGTGCCTCGGCATGCCCGCGCCGCAGGTCAACGATCCCGACCGGTTCGGCCTCTACATCCTCAACTCCATCCTCGGTGGCGGCATGAGCTCACGCCTCTTCGAGTCCATCCGCGAAAACCAGGGACTTGCCTACTCCATCTACTCCGAGATGAATCCCTTCCGCGACTCCGGCTCCCTGATGATCTACGCCGGTATGAGCCTGGACAAAACAGAACGTGTCCTCGAACTAACCCTTGCTGAACTCCGCCGTCTCAAAGAAGAGACAGTGACCGAAGCGGAACTCAAGCGGGCAAAGGATCAGATGAAGTCGAATATCGTACTCGGCTTAGAAAGCTCGTCCAGCCGCATGTCCAACCTGGCCCGCCAGCAAATGTACTTCGGCCGCTTCTTCGCCGTTGACGAGGTCGTGAGCGAAATTGACCGCGTCACCACCGACGAGGTTCAACGCCTCGCCAACCATCTCTTCCGGCAGGAGCTGATCGCTCTCACGCTGCTTGGCAATCTCGGACCAATGAAGATTGAGCGTAGCCAGTTGGCCTGCTAAAGTTTGGAAGCACACGATTCGCCGGAGATGACCCCAACCGAAATGAAGACTCTCAAGCACCTACGCAATCAGGATGAGGGCTTCACCCTCATCGAACTGCTCATCGTCATGTCCGTCATGCTGATTCTGATGACGCTCGCCGTGCCCCAGCTTCTGAAGCTGCGTAAGCAGGCAAACGAGACCTCCGCGGTGCAGTCCGTCCGCTCCATCGGTCAGGCCGAGCTGCAGTACAACTCAGCCTACCCGGCCAACGGCTTTGCGTGTTCTCTGACTGCGCTGGGTGGCAATCCGGGTACGGCCCCTACTGCGCAGTCCGCGCAGATGCTCGATCCAAACCTCGCGCTCGGCAGCAAATCCGGCTACCTTTTCAACGTCACCAACTGCACTAAAGTCACCGTCAATAATCAGGATATGTTCACCGGCTACCAGATCAACGCCGTGCCCGCCTCGGTCGGTAAGAGCGGCGATAAGGGCTACTGCATGGACGAGAATAACCTGATCAAAGTTGACAGCGCGGGCGGAACAAACTGCACGCAAGCACTCCAGTAATGCGTCGTCTGCTGCTCCTTCTCTGTGCGTGCATGGCTTTGTCCATGCACGCACAGACGTCTACGGACAATACGCTGCTCAAGAAAGTGGACGACCACTACAACCATCTCGCAAGCCTGCGTACGCGCTATCTGGAGCGCTACACCGGCATGGGCCTCAACCGGGCCGAGTCCGGCACGCTGACCCTCAGGAAGCCCGGCCGCATGTTGTGGCGTTACGACGCACCCTCCGGCAAAGTCTTCGTGCTTGACGGTAAGTTCGCGTGGTTCTACACCCCTGGCGATCCCCAGGTGCAGCGCATTCCCGCCAAGCAGATGGACGATCTGCGCACGCCGCTGCGCTTCCTTCTGGGCCACACACAACTCACCAAAGAACTGGACAACATCCACGTGACCCCGGACGCCACCGGAGTCACCATAGCCGGAATCCCCAAGGGCATGGCCAACCGCGTCAAGCTGCTCTCGCTGCACGTCACACCGACCGGCGCTATCACCGGCATGAAGCTCGAAGAGCTCGACGGCGCCATGACCGAGTTCACCTTCACGGAGATGCAGGAGAACGTCCCCACCCAGGCATCCGACTTCATCTTCTCGTCACCTGCCGGAGTCACCGTCGTAAACGGCACACCCCCTATTTAGCCCCACAGCAGCACGTTTCGCGTGCAGAAAAGCAGCCCATGCAAGCCACTCCCGCCATCCTGACGACTCAAGACTTCCACGCCTCCATCGCCGAACTTACCCCGCGCGTGGCCGTCTTTGACTGCGACGGAACGCTCTGGTCGGGCGATGCAGGCTCCTCGTTCATGGCCTGGACAGTGGAGCGTGGCTTGCTCTCAGACGAAGCCGTCCAGTGGCTTGCGGGCCGTTACGAAGGCTACAAGCGCGGTGAAGTATCTGAGCTTGCAATCTGCGGCGAGATGGTCCAGGTCTACAAGGGCCTCCGCGAGGAGCAGATACGCGACGCCGCACGCGAGTTCTTCAGCGACCGCGTCGAAGGCAACATCTTTCCCGAGTTGCGGCAGGCCATCCAGACACTGCAGGCGCAGGGTGTGGACATCTGGGCCGTGAGCTCGACCAACAACTGGGTAATTGAAGAGGGTATGACCCGCTTCAACATCGCTCCCAACCGCGTGCTCGCCGCGCGAGTCCAGGTTGTGGACGGCATCGTTACCGATCGTGTGCTCGATGTCCCGACCGATGAAGGCAAGGTCGCTTCCCTTGTGCGCGCGGGCATCACGCAGCCCGACTGCGTGTTTGGAAACTCCGTTCATGATGCGGCGATGCTTGCGATTGCGCGGCGTGCGTTTCCCGTCAACCCGTCGCCCGCGCTCCTCGAACGCAGCGTCACAGAGAATTGGGCTGTTTACTTCCCCGCCTCTGTTAAGCCTTCATAACGGCGCATACGTATCCGTGGAGGTACGCTTGGAACGTAGCGGCGACTTAAGTCCGCAAAGAGGCGTCTAAAGCGACAGCGGATGAAAAAGACCATACGAAAGCTCGACAAGTATGCTGAAGCCAGCAACCACAAGCCAGACCGGCTCGTGGTTGCGGCGCTGATTCTGCGTCTTGCCGGTTCCGTCGTGGAAGTGCTCATCTGCCAGCGCAAGGCCGACCAGCCGATGAGCCTGAAGTGGGAGTTCCCAGGCGGCAAGGTGGAAGACGGCGAGACCTCCGAACAGGCCCTTGCAAGAGAACTTGACGAGGAGTTGGGGATCACCGCCACAATCGGTCGCAAGGTCGCTCGAATTCGGCACAAATACCGCAACGGCGGCGCGATCGACCTGCAATTCTTCGTGGTGAATCAGTTTGCGGGGTCGATTGAAAATCGTATCTTCAACGATGTGCGCTGGTCGCCACTAGCTGCGTTGACTGGATACGATTTTCTGTCTGCAGACCTGGGGCTGATCCGGGATCTGTCAGAAGGCAAGCTGCTTTAAGACGCCTAATGAGATAACCACAGATTCTTTTTCTTCAGCATCGCACTATAGGCAAAGGCTACGGCCCGGTGTGGATAGCGTTCCAAACCATGACGAGCGATAGCCCGGTAACGATAATGGCCACGGCCCACGCAATGATGTTGAACCAGAGCCTGTTCGTGTACGTGCCCATCAGGTCATGCTTGTTGATTAGGCGAAGCATGAAGAACATGACCACCGGCAGCAGGACGCCGTTGAGGACCTGCGACAGAATCGCGATCTGCAACATCGGGAAGTTGGGGATGAGCACCGTGGCTGCCCCAAGGCCGATCAGCAGCGTGTAAAACCAGTAAAAGAACGGCGCTTCCTTGAACGTCTTGTCCAGTCCGCTCTCAAAGCCCAGGCCTTCGCACACCGTATATGCAGTCGAAAGCGGCAGGATGGATGCTGCGAAGAGGGACGCGTTGAAGAGCCCGGCGGCGAAGAGGATGAAGGCATAGTCGCCGGCCAGTGGCTTCATGGCCAGGGCTGCTACGCTGGCATCCGGAATATCCTTGATGCCGTGTGCGAAGAGCGTGGCGGCGCAGGCTACGATAATGAACCATGCGACGACGTCCGTGAAGATGGAACCAACGATGACGTCCAGACGCGAGGTCTTGTACTGCCGGACGGTGATGCCTTTATCGACGATGGAGGATTGCAGGTAGAACTGCATCCACGGAGCGATCGTCGTGCCGATAACGGCGACGGTCATGTAAACGTAGGGCTTGTCGCCCCAGACGCTCTTAGGGGGCAGTTTGACGGTCTGGACGAGGGCCTCGTGCCAGTTAGGCTGACTGAGAACACCGGCGATGATGTACGCAATATAAAAGACGCTGGCAATGAGGAAGATCTTTTCGACCTTCTTGTAGTCCCCCTTGACGACGAGGAACCAGACGAGCACAGCAGAGGCAGGAACGCTGACGTACTTGCTCATATGGAAGAGACCCATGGAGCCGGCGATACCTGAGAACTCGGTGATTACGTTGGTGAAGTTGACGATAACCAGCAGGATCAACACAACGAAGGTCATGCGCAGGCCAAACTCTTCGCGGATTAGATCGCTGAGGCCCTTGCCGGTGACAGCACCCATGCGCGCGCACATCTCCTGCACGACGATGAGCGCGATGGTGATGGGGATCATCGTCCACAGCAAAGTGTAGCCATAGGCCGCACCCGCCTGGGAGTAGGTGTAGATGCCGCCGGCATCGTTATCGACGTTGGCCGTGATAAAGCCCGGACCCAGGACGGCGAGGATGAGGAAGATGCGGACGCGCCACTGGCGCCAGAAAATCATCCGATTCAGCCCCCGACCCGTTTATTCCTGGCGGTCGCAATCTGCTCAAGCCGGGTGATGATGAGGGCCATCTGGTGATCGTTAGCGTAGCCATCGCGGTTGGCGCGCTCAAAGCCGGCAGCGGCAATACGGTTTCGCGCAGCTTCGTCCGGCAGGTAGTGGCGGATCTTGGCGATGAGGTCTTCGGTGGTGTTGAAGAAGACTGCTTCTTCATCTTCCTTGAACTTCAGAGAGTGTCCCGCGCAGCGCTCGGCCAGCAAGAACCCGCCACAGCCTGCGATCTCGAAGCTTTTATGGGTGTACTCGTCCTGGTTGGATTTGGTAAGGAAGCTGAGGTTGATCTTCGATCTCCAGATGGTCTCGCGATACTCCCTCTCCCAAAGCTCGCCGATCCGGAACATTTTGTCATAGGCCGTTGGCGTAAGGGCGCGGGCCCAGGCACGAGGGTTGCCGGAGATGGTGAGCGGGATACCGGCTTCGCCTACCTTCGTCATGATGTCGGCGCGGTCGTCGTACGGGCTACCGATGAAGGACACGTCGCGGTCGCGGTCGGCATCCGTAATCGGCACAGGCGAGGGGAAGTGGATCGTGGGCTCAAAGGCGGTCTGGATCTTCATTACGTCGCGGGCACCGCGCTGGCGATAATCCCCAATGCTGACATCACGCTGGGTCACATGCAGGTCGAAGAGTGGAATGTCCTTGATGTACAGGCGCCAGCCGGGATCCTTGCGAGGACCAAAAGCGTTGTCGATCATGTAGCTCACGGTCAGGATGCCCATCGCGTCGAGAGCTTTGAGGGTGCTGGGCTGGAGGATCAGGACTTTGTCTGCCCAGAGAACATCGGGGCGTTCCGCCTTGGCCATCTGGAGGAGATCGCGGTTGAAGCGTTGAACATGAGGACCGGCAGAGACGCGAAAGGCTATTTTGCGGAGCAGATCGTTCTTGAGGTAATAATCGTGGGGGTCAATGGAGACGACAGTGTGCCCGAGACGCTCGAGCGCCCACACACGGTTCAAGCTGGAACTGCCCGGCGACATTCGGCCGGCGTGCAGGATTTTCATCTGCGTCTTTCTCACTTCCGGTAGGAAGCCGCTATTTTCCTGTTCTTAGCCAGGCGATGACATGCTCGGCATGAATGACCCCGGCAAGACGCTTTTTCTCGTCCAGGACGGGCAGGCAGCGCAAGTTGTATTTGTCGAAAAGCTCCGCCACTTTACGCCCATTTTCGTCCAAACCAGAGCTTACCATGCGCCCTTCCTGGAGCTGCAGAAGGGGCGTCTCGCCTGAGGAGATCATAAGACGCGAGAGGGCGATAATGCCGGTGAGATGCCGATCCCGATTGAGCAGGAAGAGGTCGGTGAGGGTTTCGGGGTCACCTTCAAACTGCCGCACGGCCTCGATTGCGTCGGCGACCGTCTGGGTCTCCGGGACAGCGAGGAATTCCGTAGTCATGAGACCAGCAGCGGAATCGGATTCGTACTCGAGAAGTTCCTGAACGTCGTGACGCTCCTTCTCGCTCATCTCTTCGAGAATGGCGTCGGAACGCTCATCGGATAGCGCGGAGAGCAGGTCGGCGGCGGCGCCAGGGTCCATCTCTTCGATGATGCCGGCGAGGCTTGCGGAGTCGAGCGATTCAATGAGCTTTTTCTGGGTTTTCAGGCCCACTTCTTCGAGCGCCTCGGCAGCTACTTCTTCGTCAAGACTTGAGAAAAGGGCCTGGCTTTCGGTCGCGGCAAGCTCTTCAAGGATGTCGGCGAGGTCCGAAGGGTGCATCTTCGACAGGCGATCCTGCTCGATTTTAAGGCGGACACGGCGTGCGGGGTCGCGGTCGATTAGATCGACGAAATCCCATGGAATGACGCTGGGGCGCACACGACCAGCGACGCCAAGGACGGCGCTGGCGGGGAGGCCTTTGAGGAGGCGGCGCAAGGCTCCGCGCAAGCCAACTTCGACCTCGACGATGCGAAGGCGAAGTTCGTCGATTACGGTTTCGCCCTGCGGCTGGGACCCTGCTTTCTCCCACACCATGTCGACGTCGTTGACGCGCACCACTTTGTGGCCGAGGACGTCGATAATCTGCTGGTCGAGGAGGTCGCGCTCCAGGAGGAGATAGTCGTCATCGTCCTTCATCAGTTCAAGCGACGCGCCGACGAGCATCTGCAACTGGCCCGTGGGGGTTCGTTCGAGCTTGGTGGTGGAGATAATGGAGTGACGCTCACCGCGAGTTCTGACCGCTTTGCGGATCACGAGCGATTCCACGCGGGCAGCGTCCACCTGGGGTCGGACGGCGAACTCGCAGACCTGTCCGATCGGTTTGCCGGCAGAATCCAGAATGGAGGTTCCCATGAGGGAGGAGACGCTAGTGCGTCCGTTTTCTACCCTGCTCATGGCGCGCCCCTTTCCGCTCAAGCTCATCGTAGCTTAGTGCCGTGAGATTGGTATCAAAGAGAAGCCGCCGCACGGGGCGACGGCTTCTTTGTGCCCAGGGGGAACTATTTGCCGAAGTCCACCTTGGGTGCGTTGACATTGTTCGGATTGCCCTTGAAGTACTCATCGCGGTAGTGGAAACCGGCCATATTGGCCCAAATGCTGTTGGGGAATTGACGGATGTAGACGTTGTAATCGTTGAGGGAGCGGTTGTAGCGCCCGCGGGCGACACCAATGCGATTTTCCGTACCGGCAAGTTCATCGTTGAGGCGGGTGAACTGTTCGCTGGAGCGCAGATTGGGGTATTGCTCCTGGAGCCGAAGAAGCGGGCTGATGGCGACGCTGAGGGTCTCATTAGCCTTGATGCTGCTGGCGCGGTCAGACCCTGCGGCGATCACGCCGGCGCGTGCATTGGCGATGTTCGTTAGGACGGTCGACTCTTCCCCGACATAGCCTTTGACCGACGCCACGAGGTTCGGGATCAGGTCCATGCGGCGCTGCTGCTGGATGCTGACCTCCGAGTACGCGGTGTTGACGTCCTCATTCTTCTGCACCATGGCGTTCTTGGCGCTGACGTAGCTTCCGCCGGCGAACAGAAGCACTAGAACGATGACGCCGACCAGCCCTAGACCTACCCACAAACCCTTCATACTTCCTCCAAAAACTTGCTCGCCCGAGGGCAAAGGTGCTCCGGCGTTACTGTATCACCTGCGAGATTGCAGGCAGTGGTTAGAAGTCTCTGGATGCACCGCCACCGCCGGAACTGCCGCCACCGGAGCCACCGAAGCCCCCGCCGCCGCGGTCGTCATCGCCGCCACGTCCGCCGCCGCCGCCGAGGAAGAGGTTGAGCAAAACAAACGCCCAACCGATATGGCCTGTGCTAACGAGGATGACGAGAAGTACGATGACGCCGATGCCGAGGACGATCTGACCGATTCCAAGTTGGGGGGGTGGTGCGGCTTGACGACGGTAAGTGTGTACCGTTGGGGTGAGGGTGACGTGGGCGTCCGCCGCGATGACGCTGGCCATGCCCTGTAGCTCGGTCATCATGGCGCCGTCGTAGTCGCCAGCTCTGGCCTGCGGGATGGCGAGATCGATGATAGCCCCGATCCGGGCGTCGTTCAGAATGCCTTCCAGTCCGTACCCGGTCTCGATACGGAGTTTACGGGGGTTGAGCACAAGCAGCAGAAGGGCGCTGCGATCCTCGCCCTTCTTGCCGAGCTTCCACTTTTCTTCCAGTTGCGAGGTGAACTCTTCGACACTCTGACCGTCGTCCAGCGTCTTGATGGTGACGATGACTAATTCTGCGTTTGCCCTGGTATGGACCTGGACGCTGAGATCTTCGAGATTCTGCTGCCCGGTCGGGGTCAGGGCATGCGCAAAATCATTGACGTAGCGCGTTGGAAGCGGAAGGTCCGAGACCTTCTCTGCGACGAGAGGCGTGGCCGTGAGAAACGAGAGGAGAAGAAGCAGAAATCGTGAAAGAGGACGCGGCATCAGACTTTAAGTTTACGCTTTACTCCGCGGGGGGAGCGTAGAGATAACACAAGAGAGACGCCAGTCAGACGCTCCTTTTATAAAGTTGCGAGCCTGGTTTAGTGGATGTCGCGGTTGATGGCGACGCCGTTGGCTGCGGCCAGCTTATCTGCTGCGTCGCTGTGGCGGGCGATGATGACGAGTCCGTTCGAGACAGCCTGTTTGAGAGCGGGATCGGTGGTGTTGTCGGCCTCCTCACGGAATTCGCGCAGGTCCTTATGGTGATCCTGCGACATATAAGCGAGATACTCCTTGTCGAAGTCAAGGCTTTGAAGGGAGCTCAGCTTTTCGTACTCCATTTGATCCGCCCTGGAAGGCTTGGTGGCGGCGCGGACACCGAGAGAATCGGCAAAGGGTTGGAGGCTGGTCATAAGCCGGGTGTGGTCATCGACCATCTTCTGGCCGAAGCGTTTCACCGACTCGCTGCTTCCTTTCTGAGCGGCGAGCTGGCCAAGTTGAATCTCTGCGAGTCCACCCTGGGCTGCCTTGCGCAGGAATATCTTGTCCCTCATCTGGTGGCTCTCGGAGCCTGCGCCACCAAGCATGCTGCTGTCTCCACCAGGCATGTTGGGCCGGACGACTCCCGGCGTGCTCTGACTGTTGGGAGAGGGGGGACTTTGTTGAGACACAGGCGGCGGGGAACCAGGGCTGGGCGAGGCCCCGGGCATGCCGCTGGGATCGTTCTGAGCTTGGAGTAAGGTGGGAGCGAGGAGGATTGCAGTGCCGAGAAGGAAGACGTGGATGCGATTAAGTTTCATGCCGTACTCCCGTGATGCCTTTGTTCGCGACTTTACAAAACGTTTCAGCCGAGTAGCTCAAAGGGCTCTCTAATTTTGGTGTTCGCAAAGGCTCAGAGGTTGCTTCCGGTGTGCACTGTATTCTGTCACTGGAGCGACGACAAGCATGACAGAGCCGACACAATCTCAAGATACTTTGCAGGCGCCGGTTGCGGACCGTCGACCCACCCCCACAACTTTGCATGGCCAAACGCTGCAGGACGATTACGCGTGGATGCGCGACAAGACGTCTCCGGAGGTGATTGCATACCTTGAGGCCGAGAACGCATATACCCACGCCGTGATGGCTCCGACGGCGGAACTGCAGGGACGTCTGTATAAAGAAATGCTGTCCCACATCAAGGAGACGGACGAGTCGGTTCCCTTTCCGGATCATGACTGGCTGTACTCGACGCGTACGGTCGAAGGGCAACAATATCCGATCTTTGGACGTCGCTCAGTCGTGGCGGGCGCGACGGATGAGGTCATCCTGAACGTAAACCAGTTGGCTGAAGGGCAGCCTTTCATGGCCCTGGGCGGGTTCGGAGTGAGCCCGGACGGCAACCTGCTCGCTTACTCTACAGACAACACGGGGTTTCGTCAGTACACGCTGCACATTCGCGACCTGACAACGGGTCAGGAGCTGACCGATACGGCTGCGCGCGTGGGGTCGTTTGCGTGGGCTGCCGACTCGCAGACACTGTTTTATACGACGGAAGATGAGACGACGAAGCGACATGACAAGCTTTTTAGGCATGTTTTGGGGCAGGAGAGCAAGCACGATTCGCTGGTGCTTGAAGAGAAGGATGAACGATTCAACCTGGGCGTGGGACGCACGCGGGATCGTAAGTACATTCTGATTGAATGCGGGAGCCATACGACGAGCGAATACCGTTTTCTTCGCTCGGATACGCCGACGGCAGAGTCTGTTTTGATAGCGCCGCGAGTGGATGATCAGGAATACTACCCGGATCACCGGGATGGGGTCTTCTACATTCGGACCAATGACACAACGCGGAACTTTCGTCTGGTTACGTCGCCAGTGGCGAGCCCGGGTCGCGAGAGCTGGAAAGAGTTTTTTCTTGGCGAGCTGGAGATTCCGCTGGAAGACTTCGACTTGTTCAGCGGTTTCTGCGTGCTCTCGCAACGCAAGGCGGGATTGCCCACGCTATCGGTGTACGACCTTACCCCGGGAGGAGCGCTCGACCGTTGCCGTGAGATCAACTTCCCAGAGCCTACCTATGCTGCAGAAGCCCATGTGAACCGCGAGTTTGACACAACGCGTTTTCGATATAGCTACCAGTCGCTGGTGGCGCCGCCGTCAGTTTATGAGTTCGACCTTGTGACGGGTCAGTCCCATTTGCTGAAGGAGCAGGAGGTGCCGGGCAACTTCGATTCGAAACGGTATGCCTCGGAACGGTTGTGGGTTGAGGCAGGTGACGGTGCGATGATTCCGGTGTCGCTGGTGTATCGCAAGGACCGCAGGGTCGGCCATGGCAATCCGCTATACGTTTACGGCTATGGGTCGTACGGGTATGCACTGCCGGTGGGGTTCAGTCCGACGCGGTTGTCACTGCTGGATCGTGGGTTGGTGCTGGCGTATGCGCATATTCGTGGCGGCGGCGAGCTTGGCGATCCGTGGCATGACGCGGGCAAGATGCGGTCGAAGCTGAATACTTTTACGGACTTTATCTCCGTTGTCGAAACGCTGGTGCGTGAGGGTTATGGGGCCGCGGATCGGGTGGCTATCGAGGGTGGGAGTGCGGGCGGATTGCTGCTGGGGGCTGTCGTGAATATGAGGCCGGAGCTGTTTCGGGTGGTGCTGTCGCATGTACCTTTCCTGGACGTGATGAATACGATGCTGGATGCATCGTTGCCGCTGACCGTGGCCGAGTATGAAGAGTGGGGGAACCCTAATGAGGCCGACGACTTTGCGTACATGCGGAGCTATTCGCCGTATGACAACCTGCAGCCTGGGCACTACCCTTCGATGCTGGTGAAGACGAGCCTGAACGACTCGCAGGTGATGTACTGGGAGCCGGCGAAGTATGTGGCTCGACTGCGGGCGCTCAAGCAGAACGACAACCATCTGCTGCTGCATATCAACATGGAGGCCGGACACGGCGGAGCGTCCGGACGATATGACTATTTGAAAGAGATCGCGTTCGACTACGCGTTTTTGCTGCAGGAGTTGGGCGTCGAGGGCTAGGTTTTGACAGCGGGAGCAGCCTTAGGTCGTGGCTGCTTCCGCTTCGGCTTCCGCGATCTTGTCACCTTCACCGGGTGCCAGGAACAGATTGGTTTCAAGACCGTGCTGCCGCGTGTACAGATCGAAGTAGCGGCCACCAAGTTGGTAGAGGGACTCGTGGGTGCCCCGCTCGACGATGTTTCCCTGCTCCACGACAAGGATCTGGTCGGCGCGCCGGATGGTGGAAAGGCGGTGCGCAATGACGAAAGTCGTGCGCCCCTGCATAAGGTGGTTGAGGCCGCTTTGAATCATGGCTTCGGACTCGGAGTCGAGGGAGCTGGTGGCTTCGTCGAGGATGAGGATGCGAGGGTCGGCGAGGATGGCGCGGGCGATGGAGATACGCTGACGCTGGCCACCGGAGAGCTTGACGCCGCGCTCGCCGACGATGGTGTCGTACTGCTCCGGGAAGCGCTCGGCAAACTCGTCCACGCGGGCTACGCGGCAGGCTTCCAGGAACTCTTCTTCTGTTGCAAGAGGACGTGAAAAGAGGACATTCTCACGGATGGTCCCATCGAAGAGGAAGGTCTCCTGGAGGACGACGCCAAGCTGCTGGCGATAGCTGCTGAGACGGAGCGTGGCGAGGTCTGTGCCATCGACGAGGATGCGTCCGCCAGTGGCCGTGTGGAAGCCGCAGACAAGCGAGATAATGGTTGACTTGCCGGAGCCGCTGGAGCCGACGAGAGCGGTTACAGTACCGGGTTGCGAATCGAACGTGATGCCGTGGAGGACAGGCTTGTCCTTCTCATACTCGAAGACTACGTTGTCGAAGACGATCTCGCCGCGCATGGTTTCTATGTTCTGGGTGCGGCCCGGATCGCCGTCTTCCTCGCGCTCATTGAGGATTTCGTTGGTGCGGTCGAGACCGGCTGCAGCCTCGGTGAGTTGGGTGCCGATCGAGACCAACTGGGCGATAGGAGCGACCATGAACGCGAGAAACAGGACGTAGGAGACATACTGCCCGACAGTGAGTTGGTTGTGCACGACCTGATGGCCGCCGAGGAACATGATAAGCGCGGTGACGACGCCGAGAACCGTTGTGGAGGCGAGTGCCATGAGCGACTGCGCGGTAAGGGACGAGATGACGTTGGCGAGCAAGCGCTTGACGCCGGTCGCGAAGACTTTAGCCTCGCTGTCTTCTGCGTGGTATCCCTTGACGACGCGGACCCCACCGAGCGACTCGGTAAGGCGGCCTGTGACTTCGGCGTTGATCTTGGACCGCTCGCGAAAGATAGGGCGGATAGTCTTGAAGGCGCGCTGCAGGATGAATGCGAAGACGACCAGGATGGCGAAGGTCAGGAGCGTCATGGAGACGCTGAGGCGAATCAGATAGCCGAAGGCATAGATTGCGGTGAGGACGCCGCCGACGAAGTCCACCACCCCGGTGCCGATTAGGTTGCGGACGCCTTCGACGTCGGTCATGATGCGGGCGACGAGGGTGCCAGTGCGGTTCTCGTCGAAGAACGAAACGGGCAGCTTGCCGATGTGCGCCTGAACCTTCATGCGCAGCTCAGTGATGAGGCGCTGGCCGGCTTTGGAGAGAAGCTGCGTGAGCGAGTAGGAGGTGATGCCCTGCGCGATTGTCGCGATCACGACGACCATGACGATCCTGGGCAGGGGTTTGAGGTTGTGGGGAGTCATAACCTCGTCGATGAGGTAACGGAAGGATGCGGGAAGAACCAGGCTGCAACCACGGTTTACGACCATGAGCAGAAAGCTGCCGGCAAGGAGCCAGCGTCGCGGCTTGATGAGCGCCCAAATCTGCGGCCACACCTTGCTGAAGCTGGGCTTGGGACGGGCCGCCGAAAGGCCGGCAGTGGTCGCGCGGCCGGCACCGCGCGAGGGGCGATCTCCCGATGGCATACCACCGTTAAAACTTGACGGACTTAGGGACGAAGCCATGGGAAAAGCCTTTCTGGCCGGGCATTACGCGTCGTTATATCTTGGCTGCACGATTCCGGCGGGCCTGGATGAATGAACGAACAGCGAAGGCGACGAAGATCAGGCTCAGCAGGCAGGTGGCAGCTTTTTCTTCGATCGCGATGGGATGGGGGTACTCGACGCCGTGGGCAATCTGAAAAACGTCGTAGGTGGACTTGAGCGTGGCCAGCACGCTGACAAGGCCGATTGTGACGGCGATGTGCATCCAGAGCATGCGGCGTTTCGGGTCTTCAGTATTCGCAAGGCCGCCAGAGATGGCGAGGAGCGCGCCGAGGAAGGCGGGGATCAGCGCGGTGGGGTGATCGCTCCCCGTGAGCACGAAGCCGGTGACGCCCACAATAATCAACAAGACTCCAAATACGATCGTCAGTTTTGCCACTGTGTCACCTTTGTCCATTTAATGGATTCTCTGCAAGGATACTCGATGCAGGAAAGCTTATGAAACCGCTGCCTGCTTCATCTGGGCGATGACGTCAGCGGGCTTCCACTCGTTGCTGGGATACCAGGCGATCACCTTACCGTCACGACCGACGAGGACCGTAGACAAGGAGTGCATGACGGATGCGGCGTCGGCTGGGTCTCCTGTGGTAACGCCAACGTCAAAGTATTGCTCCAAGGGGGCCAGGTCCGCGAGCGCAGGCGCGGCAAAGTCCCAATGGGCGAAGTCTTCATTGGTGAATCGTCCAGTATGGGCGCCGCCATAGCTCCGCAGGACGGTGGGCGTGTCGTATTTGGGGTCAAAGCTGATGCTCAGGAGATGGGTCTTGGCGTAGATGGATTTGTCGGTTGCGAGGGCATTGTCGATCTCGGCAAAGTTCGAGCTCATGCGGGGGCAGAAGTCTGCCAACGGGCAGCGGGTGTAAATAAAGGTAAGTAAAACGACACGGCCGCGGAACTGATCGAGGTGAATCCGCTTGCCGCTTTGATTGAGGAGATGAAAGTCCGGGACGACATCACCGGGCTGAGGGACATGGTACTGGACGGTAGGTTTTGTGTCTGGGCGCGCCTGGGCGACGACGACTATCTGGTCCAGGCGCGGACTGAGGGGACCGGCCGCGTCGTAGTCCACGACGACGCGGGCAGTTATGACGTCACCCACATGAAGTTCTGAGATGGTGTTTGGCTCGACGAGCTTGTAGGACATTGTCATGGCCTGCATGTAGCCAGCAATGGCCTGGTGATCGACTGTGACATGGCCGCCTACTGGGTCTGTCGCCACGATTTTGCCGCGGAGATGGAAGGTCTTCTGTTGATTCTGCTGGGTTTTGGACCTGCTCTCGCTGCGGCAGCCTGACAGGAGAAGCGGGCTGCCGAGAACTGAGATGGAGAGACAAAGCGCGGCAAGGCGAGCTGGAAGTGACATATCACCATGATAATAGCTTTGTGCATACCGAGGCTCTGATCCAGGACCGTACCAAGGCCGAAACCGCTCCTACGCTGCCGATGATGCACGCCGCTTTTGTCCTGTGCGGCCTGGGCACGATGATGCTCGGTCCAGTGCTGCCGCTGCTTGCGAGCCAGTGGCACCTGAAGGACTCCCAGAGTGGACTGCTGTTGATGGCGCAGTTCTGCGGGGCCACGCTGGGTGGCGGGACTACCTCTCAACGACTGCAATGGAGCCTGAAGCTGGGCCTTGCCTGTGCAACGCTGGGCTATCTGGGGTTCGCGCTCGCTCCCGGTCTGGGGATCGCGTGCGCGGCGCTTGCGGTTGCGGGATTTGGTGTGGGACGCAGCATTGCAACCATCAACATCATTGCAGGGGCGCGATACACGGAGCACCGGGGGGCTGCGCTGTCGTGGCTGAATTTTTCCTGGAGCTTTGGCGCATTGCTGTCACCGCTCTGCGCCGCCTGGCTGGCATCGCGGTTCTTGTTGTCCCATCTGCTCGCATGGTTTGCCTGTCTCTTTCTGGCGGTGTTGGCCATTCTTTACTTCCAGATGAGAGATGCCGGTGAAGACGCGGTAAAGGCTGCAAGCGAGAAGGCCTCGGGCCAAATGCCGGGCATGCTGTTTGTGTATTTTGCTGGCCTGATGGTGCTCTACGGAGGGCTGGAGACCAGCCTGAGCGGCTGGCTGACGACCTATGCGCTGCGCTATGGCAAAAGCTCGCTGGTGTTGAGCGAGTACACAATGGTGCTGTTTCTCTGCGGCTTGACCTCCGGCCGAGCTTTGGCAGCGTGGATGCTAATGAGAATCCAGGATCTTACGCTGCTGCGGATTTCGCTGCTGCTGGCGGCGCTGCTTGCGGGGGCGCTGGCTCTGGCGCACACGGCGAGCCTGATTGCCATCTTTGCGGTTCTGCTGGGAATCTGCCTGGCTCCTATCTTTCCGGCTACATTTGCGCTTGTCATGGCGACTCGGCCACCCGCGCGGCAGGCTGGAATGATTATGGCTGCGTCTGGAATTGGCGCGGCTAGTCTGCCGTGGTTGATGGGGGTTATTTCGACGCGGAGCGGGTCTTTGCAGGTTGCGCTGGTGCTGCCCGCACTGGCTGCGATGGTGATGCTGCTGCTGGCAATGATTTCAACAGCACGACGATCCGCGCGGACCTGATTTCCACGGTTACCAAAGCGTATAAACAGACGATGGAGCCGAGTCACAGGGGCGAAATCCCTACTAAGCTTGCGGCGCGTATTTTCGATGCGATGCTGCGCGGGATGACCGTTCTGACCGCGAGTCAACGAGTTGCAAGAGCTCTGAGCCGGAGCTTTGATGAAGCGATGCGGGCTGAAGGGCATCCACAATGGACACCCGCGAAGGTGTTCGCACTCGACACTTGGATGGCGGCCATGTGGCGTGGAATGGTCGTTGCGGGCGACGAGAGCCGCATGCTTCTGAACCGGAGCCAGGAGCACACCATCTGGCGTTCCATTCTGACTGCGGACCGCGAGGTCTCAGGGTTGCGTTCCGGCAATTCGCTGGCCGAGTTGACCGCTCGTGCATGGAGCCTGACATGCCTTTATCGCGGAGAGGGACGACTGCGGGAGTTTGGCATAAGCACCGATACGAAAGCATTTCAGCGCTGGGCGCAGGAGTTTGAGCGACGCTGCACGCGCAACCTCTACCTCTCTGCCGCACAACTGCCGGCGGCGCTTGCTGCGGCTTTGGCCCAGGGACTGCTCTCTGTGCCGGACGCAGGTCTGCTGCTTGTAGACTTCGATGCGTTGCCGCCGGCGTCGGCTGATTTGCTGGAGTCGGTCGAGTTGGCAGGCTTTCCCGTTACGCGGATACGGACCGCAATCGTAACTGCAGGTGAACTTTGCGCGGCGAATGATGAGATTTCCGAATTGCGTCAAGCTGCATGGTGGATTCGGCGGCGTCTGACTGAGTCACCCATGTGCACCATTGCTGTAATTGTCCCGGCCCTGGCGGCACGGCGAGGAGAGATCGAGCGCGTCTTCAGCGAGATTCTGGAACCCGAAGCGCAGCCAATCCAAGCTCCCGCTCATGCGCCCTTAATTGAGTTTTCGTTAGGGCAGCCGCTTGCCAAAACTGCGCTGGGGGCTGCGGCTTTGAATCTTCTGCAATGGGCGCAGGAGCCGCTGCCCTTTGAATCCATTAGCCTGCTGTTGCGCTCCCGATTCTTTGGGGGTACCGGTGCGGAAGCGCTTGCGATTGCGGACTTCGACGCCTACGCGCTGCGAAGGGCCGAGTCTCTTCGCCCGGAGATGGCGCTCGCGGAAATGGGCAGGCTACTCCATAGTTCCAGGCTTGGCGAGGCACTGACGGGCCTGCGGAGACGGGTTCGCGGCATGGAGACGACCGCAAGGGATGAACGTCTTTTTCAGCCTGGAGTGAAAGAGCCCGAGCGACGCAGCCATGCGCAATGGAGCGACGCCTTTCGCAAGTTTCTGGAGGCAGGAGGTTTCAGCGAAGGCCTGGAAAACGACTCTTACACGTTCTACGCGCGGCGAAGCTGGGAGAGCACACTGGATGAGCTTGCAACCTTGGACTTTGATGGCAGTCGCGTCACCACGTTGGAAGCGCTGAATGAACTTACGCGTATCGCCGAGCAGAAGATTTTTGCACCCACGTCAACCAATGCGCCGGTGCAGATCATGGGGCCACTCGAAACCGGCGGCATTCCTTTCGATGCTCTTTGGTTTGTTGGTGCCGATGATGTTTCGTGGCCGGTCGCAAGCGTCACAAACCCTCTGATTCCCTGGAACGTGCAACGCACGCTGGGTATGCCCGGGGCAGATTGGACACGCGACAACGAGTCAGCGAAGAACTTGACCGAGCGAATCGCAGCCTCGGCGACCAGGGTGGTCTTCAGCTACGCGAGACATGGCGAAGAAGACGCTCGCAGGGCTTCACCGTTGCTCACTCACCTGGCTCTGCGTGCTTTTGAGGAGCAAGGTTCATTGGCTGAACGCATTGCTCTTCCGTTCGAAGAGTTTATCGACCAGCAGCAGATTGCGGAACTGCCAGAGGGTACGGTCCGCGGCGGCGCAACCGTCCTGCAGCTACAGGCCGCATGTGCCTTCAGGGCATTTGCAGAGAAGCGGCTGCATGCGACTGAACCAGAGGCAAAGGAGGCCGGACTCGATGCGCGGGAACGTGGGAGCATCGTCCATGACGTGATGCGAGGCTTCTGGGAAACGACGCGCGACCAGCCCACGCTCCTTGCCATGTCTCCTCAAGAGCGGATCCGGCGGCTTGAGGAATGCATCGATGGTGCCCTAGTCAAGGCACAAGCACTTAGTCGATCGGCGTGGGATAGTGCGTATCTACAGGTCCAGCGGAGACGGCTTTGCCGCCTGTTAGAGCCATGGCTGGAATTTGAGATGGAGCGTCCATCGTTTGCGGTGCGGGCGCAGGAAGAAGACAAGAAGAATGCTCAGATTGGCCCGTTGCATCTTGACCTGCGGGTCGACCGCATCGACGAGACAGAGGCTGGCGCGTTAATTCTTGACTACAAGACCGGTGGCGCTACGCCTTCGGAGTGGATGTCCAACAGGCCCGATGCGCCGCAACTGCCGCTGTACGCGGTCCTCGCGGGTGAGCCAATTGCAGGCGTCGCGTTTGCCCTGCTGCGAGCGGGCGATGGCCTTGCGCTCAAGGGCTTCGCGGATGATCCGAGTGTGTTGGCGAAGAGAGCTGTCAAGAACGGTAACATGGCTCAGCAAGTGGAAGAATGGAAGCAAATTCTGACGCAGCTTGCGGTGTCGTTTGCCAAGGGTGATGCGGCAGTCGCACCGAAGCACTACCCGAAGACATGCAAACACTGTGCACAGCGCATCCTGTGCCGCCTGGATGTGGCTTCTCTCGATGACGCGGAAGAGAATGACGAGTCAGTCCATGCGGAGGGCGAAGTTGCCTGAACTTTCTCTCGTAACAAAACCCGTGGCAGATGAAATACCGGTTGGCGGAGCGATACCAGATGCAGCGGAGCGCGAGCTTGCACTGGATATACAGAGCTCGTGGATTGTGGAAGCACCCGCCGGATCAGGCAAGACAGGGCTGCTGATTCAACGTTTTCTGAAGCTGCTGGCCAGCGACAATGTGACCGAGCCGGATCAGGTTCTGGCCATCACGTTTACGCGCAAGGCAACGAGCGAAATGCGCGAGAGGGTGCTGCAACATTTGACCCAGGCGAAGGACGATACCGTCCCGGCGACCCCCTTTGATAAAGCCACCAGACAACTGGCGAAAGCAGTGCTGGAACGCGACCAGCAACTAGGTTGGAAGCTGCTGGACAATCCGCGACGGCTGAATATTCGCACCATCGATTCAGTTTGCAGCGACATCGCGCGCGAGTTGCCGATTCTCTCTGGCAGCGGCGGCACGCAGACACCGGATGAGAACTCCGGACGACTGCACACAGAGGCGGCACGGCGCACACTCATGTTGATGGGTGGCGACGACCCAGAGCTATCGCGTGCGCTTGAGACGTTGCTGCTGCATCGCGATGGAAGTCTGGGGGAGTGCCAGTCGCTGATTGCGGAGATGCTGGCCATGCGCGATCAATGGGGTGAGTTGGTGCCGCTGACAAGTGAGCACCTGAGCGACGAGTATCTGGAAGGGACTGTACTGCCAAAGCTCGAAAGGGCGCTCGAACAGGCGATATGCAGAGGGCTGACACGCCTGACGCAGGTGCTGCCGGCGACTGCCTTGGCGACGCTTTGCTCGCTCGCGGAAGAGATGGCACACGCCGAAGGCTATGCGGGTAAGGCTTCGCCGATTGCGATTTGCAGGGGGCGCTACGCCGCGCCACGCGAGTTGTCCGAGGATCTGGAACACTGGCACGCGCTTATCCATTTGCTGGTAAAGCCTTCCAAGCCGCACGGCTGGCGGCGGGGAGTCTCGGGCAACGTCGTAAAGTTTGAGATATTGAAGCACCACCAGGTCGAGCTGAAATCTATCATTGCGCAGATAGCCAACACCCCGGGCCTGCTTGAAGAGCTTTACCAGATCGACTCGCTGCCACCCGTAAAATATCCGCTGGAACAGTGGTTTGTGACCAAGGCACTATTCCGCGTGTTGAGTCGTGCGCTGGTGGAGTTGCAGTTTGTCTTCGCGGAAAAGGGCGCATGCGATTTCGCAGAGATTGGACTTGTGGCCAAGTCAGCGCTGCGACGAGAGACTGCGTTAGAAGACCTGAACATCTCCTCCGGGATCAACCTGCAGCATTTACTTGTCGACGAGATGCAGGACACGTCCAATTCGCAGTACGAGTTGATCCAACTGCTGACGCAGCGCTGGGATGGGCACAGCCAGACCGTCTTTCTGGTGGGAGATCCGAAGCAGTCGATCTACCTGTTCCGGCAGGCACGCGTAGAGCGATTCGTGCGCACGATGCAGCTTCAGAGCCTTGGTGATGTGCCGTTGGGAACACTTCAACTCACAGCCAACTTCCGTTCGCAGCGTAACCTTGTGACGGCGTTCAACGAAGATTTTTCCAGGCTGTTCCCTTCAGAATCCAATCCGCTTCATCCGGAGCTTGTTCCTTTTCGATCGGCTACGCCCAATCGCGGCAAGACAACGACGGCCGGCCGCGTGTGGCATGCCACGGCAATTCCCTACGCTGCGGTTACCGAGGAGCGTACGGCAATGCGTACAGCGCAGATACGCCGCGACGCACAGGAGGCTCGCCACATCGCCGGAAGATGGCGTTCGAGGGTACTGCCGGGGGACCGGACAGAACCGTGGAAGATTGCCGTGCTGGTGCGTAGCCGGTCGCATCTTCTGGAGATCGTGAAAGCCTTCCGGGGTAGTTGCGATGGCGATCCGATTCCCTTCCGCGCGGTGGAGATCGAATCTTTGGCCGAGCGTCGGGAGATCCTGGACCTGGTTGCTTTGACCCGTGCCCTGCTGCATCCGGCAGACCGGACAGCGTGGCTTGCGGTGCTGCGTGCCCCCTGGTGTGGTCTGACTCTTGCGGATCTGCACGTTCTGGTGGGGCAGGATGATCCCCACTTCAATAAGCGGAACGTCGTTGACCTGATTCGTGAGCGGGGCGAGTTGTTGTCGGAAGATGGCATTGCACGAATGCAGCCCTTGTGGACGGTGATGAGCGCCGCTCTGGCGCAGCGGGGTCAACTCTCTCTTTCGCGGTGGGTCGAGCGTACCTGGTTTGCGTTTGGTACGTCGGCCTTTATGAACGCGGAAGAAGAAGCGAACGTTGCACGTTTTCTACGTCTGCTGGATGAGCTTGAAGAGACGACGGGACAGATGGAACTGCCCTTGCTCAAGGAGCGGCTGAACAGGCTCTTCGCCACGCCTTCCGTACACCCCGGAGCCGTTGACCTGATGACGATTCACGGAGCAAAGGGTTTGGAATGGGATGTCGTCATTGTGCCCGCGCTCGAGAAAATCGGCCGCACCACGACAGGACGACTTCTGTCATGGCTCGAGATCGATGGCGCGAACGAGGTAGGCTCCGATGACATTGCCAGTGGCATTCTTGCGCCCATCCAGGGCAAGGGCGAAGCCAGCAAAGCGTTGAATAAATGGATGCGCATGATCGAGTCCGGACGCGAGGACGCTGAGCGGAAACGCTTGATCTATGTCGCCTGCACGCGCGCGCGAGAAGAGTTACATCTCTTTGCCGCGCCTGCCAGGAATAAAGCCGGTGAGATCAAGCCCAGGGCGGACAGCCTGTTGGCGTCGGCGTGGGCCGCGGTCGAAGATCTGTTCAGTGCAGAGATCGGGACCAATGCGCCAGTGATCACCATGCCCCTTCAGCAGGAACCCGCGATTCTCGGAAGCCTTGCAGCCAGCATGTCCGCGTCCACTACACGCAGAGTGATTCACCGCATTCCGAAAGCCTCCATGCCAGTGGTCGCAGGCAACGTTGAAGAGAATGAACCCAGTCCAGCGAGGTTCGAACGCCCCGAAGGCTCGTTTGAGGCGCGTGCGTTCGGCAATGCGATGCACGCATTTCTGGATGTGCTGGCGAATCAGTTTGCGAGGAATGTCTCCGCTGCTTCGCTGTTGCACGACTTATCTAGGTGGTCAGGAAGGATTGCCGCGGTGCTGCGTGCCGGTGGACTGGCTCCAGCTGTGGTTGAGCGTTTGACCGCAAATGTGCTGAAAGGGCTGTCCAACATCTTGACCGACCAGGAAGGGCTTTGGATCCTTGCGAACCACTCCGAAGGAGCGTCGGAATCTTCCATTGTGACGTGGACCGGGGAGGCCGTGACGCATCGACTGGACAGAATGTTTATGGCTGGCGCGACACCTGGTGTGGACGGCACGGGATATCTTTGGATCATCGACTATAAGACCGGGAACCACGCGCGGGAAGGGATCGAAGACTTTCTGGACGAGGAGCAGGGCAAGTATCGCCAGCAGCTTGAGGCTTATGCACGTGACCTTCGCGACACCGAAAGACAAGTCAGGCTTGCTTTGTACTACCCCATGATTCCCGCTCTCCGGTGGTGGTACCCGGATACAGAGAACTAAAGCATGCTGGTGTTGTGCCGGACGTCCGCACCGCGAACCCAGAAGATGACATCCTCCGCGATGTTGGTTGCGTGGTCGCCGACGCGCTCGAGATTACGAGCGATAATCAGAGCGTTAAGTGATTGCGGCGTCAGCTCGGGGCTCTCCTTGATCAACGTGCTGAGCGAATAAAACGCCGCATCATTCATCTCGTCTACCTGATCGTCCAGCCTGAGGACGGATGTTGCCAGGTCGGCATCGGCCTCGATGAATGCCTGGAGCGCTTTGCGAACCATCGCGGAAGAAAGTGATGCAAGCTTGGGGATATCGACGGGCAAGTCGATGTTGGCGAAGGCGCCCATTTCGCGCACACGTATAGCGATGTTGACTGCCTGGTCGCCGACTCTCTCAAGGTCTGCATTGATGCGAATTACGGAAAGAATGAAGCGCAGATCGACGGCCATGGGCTGCTCCATCGCGAGCAAATCCAACGCCATCTGGTCGATTTCGCGCTCCAGGCGATTGATGGCAGGCTCGGAGCGGAATACCTGTTCGCATATGCTTAGATCGCGAGTCCGGTAGGCTTCGATCGACCGCTGGATCGCTTGTTCCGCCATGCCGGCCATTACAAGGAGACGTTCCTTCAGGTCATCGAGGTTCTGCTGAAATTTGATCCGCATCAGCCAAACCTCCCCGTGATGTAGTCTTCTGTCCGCTTGTCGGACGGATTGGTAAAGATCTTATGAGTTGAGTCAAACTCGATCATCTTTCCATTCAGGAAGAAGCCGGTGTTCTCCGCGACGCGTGCTGCCTGCTGCATGTTGTGCGTGACGATCACGATGGTGTACTGACTTTTCAGTTGGAAGATAAGGTCTTCAATCTTCGAGGTCGAGACGGGATCAAGTGCGGATGCGGGCTCGTCCATCAGCAGGACTTCCGGATCTACGGCAAGGGCGCGCGCGATGCACATACGCTGCTGCTGGCCGCCGGAGAGACTCGCACCCGATTTTTTCCTCAGGTCGTCCTTGACTTCATCCCAGAGAGCCGCGGACTTCAAAGAACGCTCCACAGTTTCATCAAGGATCTTCCGATTGCTAAAACCATTCAGCTTAAGACCGCTCGCAACGTTGTCGTAAATTGACATCGTTGGGAAGGGATTGGGGCGTTGAAACACCATACCCACGCGGCGGCGAATCTCTACCGGCGAAGCATCCTTGTAGATGTCAAGGTCGCCCATCTTGACCAGGCCAGTAGCACGTGCGATTGGGTTGGTCTCGTGCATCCGGTTCAGGCAGCGTACAAATGTCGATTTGCCACATCCGGAAGGCCCGATCAGCGCAGTAGCGTGATTAGCGGGAATGTGTAGATTGATGTCCTGCAAAGTGTGATTGGTGCCGTACCACGCGTTCAGGTTCTCGACTTGTATCCCGACTCCCACTAAGCATCTCCCTTGAGTACGCCGCGGCTTGCAAAGATGCGTACCAGCGTTACAGAAACCATGATCATAACGATCAAAACCAGCGATCCAGCCCAGGCCATGCGATGCCATTCGTCATAAGGCGAGATAGCGTAAACATAAATTTGGAGGGGCAACGCGCCAATGGGCTCATTCAGGTTCACACTCCAGAATTGATTGCCAAAGGCCGTGAAAAGAAGAGGAGCAGTCTCGCCAGCGACACGGGCGAAGGCGAGCATGCAGCCTGTGATGATGCCCGGGGACGCCGTGCGGAGCGAGACTGAGATAGTCGTACGCCACTTTGGCACACCGAGACCAAGTGCGGCCTCACGAATGGAATGCGGAACCGTTGCCAACATCTCTTCCGTGGTTCGCGTGATCGTCGGGACCATCATGATCGCCAGGGCAATGCCGCCGGCAAACGCTGAGAAATGCTTCTGCTGCATGACGACTAGAGAATAAATGGCAATACCCATCACGATGGAAGGAACGCCGTTCAGGACATCGGCGGTAAAGCGAATTGCGTTTCCGAGAAACCGTCCCTGGCCAAACTCGGCGAGGTAAACACCAGCCGCGATGCCGATCGGAACTCCCATGATGCTGGAAAGCAAAAGTACGATACCGGAGCCGACGATCGAATTGGCCATGCCTCCACCAGGGTCACCAACCGGAGCCGGAGCCTTGGTAAAGAAGTTCACATTGAGAGAACTGGCGCCCTTGTAGACGAGGTACACAAGAATTGCTATCAGTGGAGCGATCACCAGAACAGTGGCGACGATTGCAAGTCCGGAAACCAGGTAGTTTATACCCTTTCGGCGAGCATCGTTGATGCGCATGCCGCGAGTGTTGAAGTCCATGGGCCTTCGTGTCGACGTATCCGGTATGAGCGCAGGAACGTCTGGTTGCATGCTCATTTAATGGACCCTCCCCGGCGTTCCGCGGGTGACCGCCCAGACTAAAGCCCGAGCGATTCCGTTTACGACGATCGTGACGATAAAGAGGGCGAGGCCAATTTCAATAAGCGAACTCAGGTAGAGGTCGTTGGTGGCCTCGGAGAACTCGTTTGCGATCGCGCTGGCAAGCGTGTAGCCGGGAGCGAACAAAGACTTGCTGATGACTGCGTGATTGCCGATCGTCATCGCAACTGCCATCGTCTCACCCAGGGCACGACCCAAACCAAGAATGATTGCGCCCACGATTCCGATGCGCGCATTCCGCAGGACACCGATACGAATCATCTCCCAGCGCGTCGCGCCCAGCGCAAGGACCGCCTCCCGCTGATGATTCGGCACTGCGAGCATAATGTCGCGCGTGATCGACGAGATGATTGGCAGGATCATGATCGCGAGAATGATGCTTGCAGTCAGAAGCCCCACGCCAAAGTTGGATCCACCGAAGAAGCCGGTCCAGCCGAAATACTTGACCAGAAACGGCCCGATGGAATCGCGCACCAGAGGCACCAAGACGAAGATGGCCCAGAGGCCATAGACGACGCTGGGGATCGCGGCCAGCAGCTCGGTCAAGAACGAGATGGGCGCTCGTAGAGCCCGCGGGCAAAGCTCTGTGAGAAAGATCGCCACTCCCAGAGCAAGAGGTACGGCCATCAGAAGGGCCAAAAACGACGTGGCAAGCGTTCCAAAAATGAATGGGAAAGCGCCAAAATCACCGCTTACAGGATCCCAATTGGACCCGACGAAGAATTTGAAGCCAAACTGCGCAATGCTCAGTTTGGACCGCAGCACAAGGATCGCTGCGATGAGAATGACGATTGCGAAGATGCTGAGGGCGCAGAGAAGCATGATCCAACGGAAAGTGGAATCAGCCGACTTCCCACTGCCTCGGCGACGAAGATACTCACGAATTGGCGAAGGCGTCAGCGGAGCATTTTCGCTGTCTGGCAAATTCGCCTTAACGAAGTTTGCCAGCGCCACTTGCGGTACCTGATTGGTCGTATTCACTCTATCGCCTGATGTCATGCTGAGGAGACTCTAGCTTCCCTTATACGACATCCCGCAGTGCTTGGTGCACTGCGGGACCATTTCAATAAGAGAGTCCGGGAAACCACACGCAAGTAGCGGAAGTGTGGTCGCTCCCAGTTACTTCAACATTGTGACCGACTTGCGAACCCGTTCCACAAGCGCCTGCGGGAGCGGAGCGTAGGTCATTTCTGCGGCTTCGGTCTGGCCTTTTTCCAACATCCAATCGAGGAATCCGACAAGCGCCTTGCCCTTCGCGGGGTCTTTGGCCTGCACAGGAATCAGCAACCAAGTGAAACTGGAGATCGGGTAAGACTCGGCTCCCGGTGCATCCGTGATGGAGACGCGGTAGTCAGCGGGAATGTTCTTCGAGTTAGCAGCGGCAGCGGCAGTTACGCCGGAAGTTGAAGCCTTCACGAACTTCCCAGCTTTATTCCGAACCATGCCATATTGCATCTTGTTCTGCTCAGCGTAGATCAACTCCACGTAGCCAAAGCTGTAAGTGGACTGACGCACCATCCCGGCCACGCCCTCATTGCCCTTTTGACCGATACCCACGGGCCACTTGACAGCAGCACCGCGGCCTATCTGCTGCAGAAACAGCGGGCTAACCTTGCTGAGGTAGTCGGTGAAGATAAACGTTGTGCCGCTTCCGTCCGAACGATAAACAGGAAGAATGGCCTGATCCGGAAGATTCACGCCGGGGTTTTCCTTGGCGATATAGGGATCATTCCACTTGGTGATCTTGCCGAGATAGATACCAGCCAGCGCATCCTGCGAGAACTTGAGTTCCTGCTTCACGCCAGGGAGGTTATAGACCGGAACTACCGCACCCAGGACCGTCGGGATAGCCATTACTTTGACCTTCGCGTCGGCAATCTGCTGGTCCGTCATGGTTGCATCGCTGGCCCCGAAATCAACGGTACCTTCGGAGACCTGGCGAATCCCGCCGCCTGATCCGATGGACTGGTAGTTGATTTTCACATCCGAATGCAACTTGCTGTACTCGTTAAACCAGCGCGTGTAGATCGGATTCGGAAAGGTCGCGCCTGCGCCATTGATGTTTTGCGCGGAGACAACTGTTGTTGAGAACGTCATGCCGGCGGTTAGGAGAGTGAGTGCGAGTGCGTTGACTTTCAAAAGTCCTCCTAAGTTTAAAACTATCTTGCTGCCAACACCAGTCTGCTTGTGAAGTGTTACGGCAGCGTTACATAGCGGTAAAAGTGAGGCAAATACATCACTTGGCACCACTCGTCACCACCGGGTAGATCGCTCTTGGGAGCGTAAACAGAAAAGAACTACCGCTGCCCATCTCGCTCTCAGCCCAGATTGTTCCGCCCTGCGATTGCACCATATGTCGTGCAATCGCAAGCCCCAGACCGGTACCTCCCGATTCCCGTGAGCGCGTCTTATCCACCCTGTAGAACCGTTCAAAGATGCGGCATAAATGCTCGGATGCGATTCCAGCCCCAAAGTCCTGAACGCGAAACTCTACTGCGTCATAAGGATCCTTTACCTCCCGCGCGCTCACAATCACTCGGGCGTGGGGGTCGTGTCTGGGTTGCCCATATTTAATCGCATTTTCAATAAGATTTCCTAGGACCTGCATAACCGCGTCCGTATCGGCAAAGACCTGGCATTTGGTCATCTCGCCCATTTCCAGTAACGCCTGATTCTCCTGCACGACGCCGCTCATCAATCGCACGGCATCGCGAATCAATTCATCAGCTGGCACTGGAGCCGTATGCAATTCCATTGCCGGAGCCTCGACCCGTGCCATCACCAATAAATCTTCCGTGAGACGGTTCATGCGGGTCGCATTCTTCAAAATTGTTCCCAGAAATTCCCTGGCCTGCGTCCCCATGGAATGCTCGTGGTCGAGCAGCGTCTCCACGTAGCCGGTTATCGAAGTCAGCGGAGTACGCAGCTCATGGGACACATTGGCGACGAAGTCCCGTTGGGTTTGTTCCACCTCTTCAATGCGGGTGATGTCGTGGAGCACCACCACGGCACCGCCGCCCGGCATTGGAGATGCATTGACTTCGAAGATTCGCCCGGGCATGAGCGTCGTGGTGCGCCGGATACTGACCGAGCGTGCGTCGAGTGCGGCACGGACGCATTCCAGCACGTCTGGATCACGAATGGTCTGTACGAGCGCGTGGCCTACCCTGACTGCGCTGCTCACAGCCCCACCCGGGATCAGACGCTGCATACGCGAATTGGTCCAGGAAATACGGCTCGCTGAGTCTACCGCTACGACTGCGTCCTGCATGCTATCGAGCAGCGCTTCAAGCTGCTGCCTTTCCTCTGTGGCGCTCCTCAGCCTCGCTTGCACACGTAGTGAAACAGCCTGCAGTGGCCCGGCCAAAGCGCCAAACTCGAGGTGAACCAGCCTTTTGGGCTCCTGTTCCAATTCCGGGAGGCGGTTGATCGCCTTGCCGGCATTGCGAACTTCCCACCGAACCCGCCAAGAGATCATCCCGGAAAGGAGGACTGCCGCCAATGCGCCCAAGCCCCAACCATAAATCCTTCCAGCCGGCAGAAAGAGCATGGACACCGCGACGACAGACGCGACAGTCAGCATGGAAATCAATGCCAACAGCCAAATTGAGATTTGCCGCAAACGGACCTCCTGTCTAAACCCCGGCTGCAACTGCTTTCGGAATCTCAAAACGATAGCCTGCTCCGCGCATCGTTTTCAAATACCGTGGGGTTTCCGCATCCACCTCTATCTTCTCCCGAATTCGCCGGACGTATACATCGACGGACCGTGGAGTCACAAATCGGGCGTCTCCCCAGACAGCGTCGAGCAGATGGTCCCGACTAAAGACGCGACCAGGGTGTC
Source organism: Rhodanobacteraceae bacterium (assembly GCA_043783275.1). Taxonomy (GTDB): domain Bacteria; phylum Acidobacteriota; class Terriglobia; order Terriglobales; family Acidobacteriaceae; genus Edaphobacter. The sequence continues at coordinate 119,465 of JAYVZP010000084.1, read as the reverse complement.
TGACCAGGTAGTCAAGCAGGCGGAACTCGGTTGCAGTGGTAGTCACGAGCTCTCCGTGAACTCTAAGCTGCATTGCGCTCCCGTCGATTTCGATATGTTCGAAACGGACAACGGAAGGCGTAGTTGGCCGTTCAAAGCGCCGAAGTACGGCTTTGACGCGCGCTACCAACTCGCGGGTGGCAAAAGGTTTGGTAATGTAGTCGTCCGCGCCGAGCTCCAGGCCATGCACGCGATCGTTCTCAGCCGCGCGTGCGGTCAGAAAAATGATCGGAACCACGCTCAGAGTTGGATTCTGTCGCAATCGCCGGCAAAGGTCGAGTCCATCTCCGCCCGGCACCATGATATCCAGTAAAAACAGCGAGGGCGGCTGCCGTTCCGCGTCCGCGAGAATCCCGCCGATTGCGAGATAGGGCTTCACGATAAACCCTGCGCCTTCCAGGTGAAACTGCACCAGACGCGAAATATCCTGGTCGTCCTCAAGTACAAAAACGGTCTGACTCAAATAGAACCCCTTCTCTCTGAATGAAAGATGAACCAGTTGAAGATTAGCCCACGCCCGCGTCGCATTTGCGAACGTACGATGAATCCTGCGCTCTTTTGTCCAATTTGGGGAATTCGGCGACGCCTAAAAGTCAGTTATGCTGATGGTGGTTACCTTTGGAGGAGCACCCGATGACCACGTCGCACCTAATCCTTTGTATCGACGACGAGACTGTCGGACTAAAGGTGAGACGGATGCTGCTGGAGCGGGCCGGATACCGTGTCCTGACCGCCATAGATGGCTTCACTGGGCTCGAAATTTTCTCCCGCGAGCCTGTCGACGCCGTCGTTCTCGACTTCTCTATGCCCGGCATGACAGGCGCGCAGGTTGCGACGACTATGCGCAGTTTGAAGCCAGAGGTGCCTATCCTTATGCTTTCGGCTTACACAAGCCTCCCTCCTGAAGTCGTAAGTCTGGTTGACTTGTATATGACAAAGGGTGAGGGAGCGCCGGCCCTACTGGAAAAACTCGGCGGTCTGATCGCCTCCACTGCATGAGAACTTCTGTAGCGATTGTCGTCTTGGGATGAGGGCCATGTGAATTCTAAAAGTTTCGATCAGATGTTGCGCCAAGTGATCCTGGTCCCGCTGCTCGGCATTCTGATCGGTGCCGGAGCCCTTTATTGGCAAATCCATGAAACAAATTTAACCGTCGGCAACATTGAACTATCCGATGAACGAATCGCGGAGACATTGACGATCGAGAAGTTGATCGCCGACGAAGAATCTGGCCTTCGCGGTTATCAGACCACCGGCGACGCGCGATTTCTAGAACCTTTTCACTCCGCTGAAAAGCAGTTGCCCATTGAATTTGAAAAGCGTCGCGCCATGGCTTCGGCTGGGCACCGGCAAGCTGAAGTCAACGACCTGGAACAATTGCATAGCGCCTGGGAAGACGGGTTTGCAGTTCCGGTCATCGCTTCGATCTCGGCTGGGGCGACCGCTCTGGACATAGATTTGAACATGATCGGGAAGCGTCGGATGGATGAAATTCGGCAGAAACTGATTGACCTCAAGACTCTTCCCGCAATGCAACGAAATGCCTACATAAGCCACTGGAGATCGCAGATCCGGAGCATGACGATTGCTCTGATCCTGGTTGCGATAGTTCTTGGTCTGGTCATCGGGCTTTATACCCGCCGCTTGTTGCAGGATGTATCTGCCACCTACCGCAGCTCGCACAACATCCTGCGTGCCCGGGCGGAACAGATCTTTCGTTCCGAACAGAAATTGCGCACTACGCTTCAATCCATTGGCGATGCGGTCATAACCTGTGACGCAGACGGTTGCATTGAGACAATGAACGAAGTCGCCTGCGAACTGACCGGGTGGAGCAGCGCGGAAGCACATAACATGCCGCTCGAGGGGGTCTTCAAGGTCATCGATGAAGCCACGCGAGAGCCTGTTGAAAATCCGGTCGTAAAGGTAAAGCAGCTCAACAGTGTTGTTAGTCTCACCAACCATCCGATCCTCATCCGGAAAGATGGCACTGAACTCTTCATCGACGATAGCGGCGCGCCCATCCGAGATAAAGCTGGCGAACTGATCGGTGTCGTGCTCGTATTTCGGGATATTACGTTGGCCAAAAAGTCACGCGATGCCCTGCTCGCGAACGAAAAGCTGGCAGTTGCCGGAAGACTCGCCGCGACCATTGCACACGAGATTCATAACCCACTGGATTCAGTTTCAAACCTGTTGTTTCTAATGGACGGAAATTGCACGCCAGAGGAAAGTGCACAGTTTCTGGCAATGGCCCGAAGCGAGATCTCACGCGTTACCCAGATCAGCCGCGCCATGTTGAGCCTTCATCGAGAGGCACAGGCACCCGTCGCAATTGACCTCAAGGAGATGTTGGAGTCCATTCTCCTCTTGATGGAACGTCACTTTATGAGCCTTGGTGTGACTGTAGAGACGATTCTGCCGCAGCACCAGATCATCAACGGATTCCCTGCCGAGTTGCGGCAGGTCTTCAGCAATCTGCTGATAAATGCAGCCGAAGCCTCAGCCGCTGATGGCGTTGTGCGGTTAGCCGTCATCGCACGAGCCGCTGGGAGTGATGCGGAAGGGGTGCTTCAGCCGGAAGGTGCGCTCGTCACCGTCGAAGACCATGGACCAGGCATCCCGGAATCGATCCTGTCGCAGTTGTTCAGGCCTTTTGTAACAACCAAGGGAGAACAAGGAACGGGCCTGGGTCTGTGGGTCAGCCGGGGGATCGTTCACAAGCATGGTGGAAAGATCGGCCTGACGAGCTCAACCAACGAGGAGGATCACGGAACTACGGTCAGCGTCTTCCTGGCCACCAACCCAACCATGACCATTGGCGACTAGGCCTCTTGCGGGAGCCTTCCGAGCTCCTCGACCGTAATCCTTGCGGCCTGCTCGCAGTCGGCTCGGCTGACATCACAATGAGTGACGAACCGGACCGAGTTCGGCCCTATGGCGCTGGCTACGACGCCCTTCACCTTCAACGCAGCGATCAAAGCCGGGGCATCTGCTCCATTTTTCAAATGGAAGATAACGATGTTTGTCTGCACGGCGTCCAGATCGATGTCGGCGAGAGGGGCAACGGCCTCGGCCAGCAGGCGGGCGTTGGCATGGTCCTCATGCAGCCGCGTCGGGCCATCTTCAAGGGCAATCAGTCCTGCCGCAGCGAGGATTCCGGCCTGACGCATGCCGCCACCCAGTGCCTTGCGGTAGATTCTCGCCTTGTCGATAGACACCTTGGAGCCTACGAGGATCGAACCCACTGGTGCGCCAAGTCCTTTGGACAGACAGAACATCACTGTGTCGAATCCCTTGGTCAACTCGGCAACCGGAATCCCTAGCGCAGCTGCCGCGTTGAAGACGCGTGCCCCATCAAGATGGACCGGCAGCCCTGCGGCCTTGGCGCCGGCCCAGATCTCTTCCATGATGGCCAACGGCGTTACGGTTCCGCCGGCGATGTTGTGTGAGTTCTCCAGCCAGATTAAACCAGTCTGCGCGCGATAGTAGATGGCGGGCGAGATGGCGGGCTTTATCAAATTCCATGTGAGCACGCCACGCGGCGCAACAACTGTGCGCGCGAGACATCCGCAGAACGCCGCGATCATCGCCATCTCCCAATCCAGGATATGAGCTTTCGATTCGCAGATAATCTCCTGCCCATGCTGCGTGTGAATGCGCGCGGCAATCTGATTTCCCATTGAACCCGTGGGTACAAAGATAGCTGCCTCACGCCCGAAGATTTCAGCGGAACGCTGCTCCAGACGATTGATGGTGGGGTCCTCGCCATACACGTCGTCCCCGACTTCAGCGTTAGCCATGGCTTGACGCATAGCAGGTGTTGGCTTGGTTACAGTGTCACTGCGCAAATCAATCATTGAATCTCCTAAGTCCATTCATGTGTAGCAATTACTAAATTAACTTCAAGCCGCTGGTTCAATCAGCAGGCGCCCAAACACCTCGTTCGAAGCCATCCGTCCCGCAGCAGTTAGCTGCACTAAGCCGTCGGCAAACTTGACTAATCCCGCGGCCATTACGTCGTCGAGTCCGGCCAGCATCTGATCCACCATCGCGGGGGCAAACTCGCTCTGCAAGGACTTGAGTGTGACACCTTCCACCATCCTGAGGCCCAGGAATAGTGCCTCCTCAAAACCCGCTACAGAATCGACGCGTTGTACCGTGCGGTGAAAACTACCGGCACCGCCCAGTCCCACAAGTCCCGTTGTGTAGTCGTCCATCCGCTCTGCATTTGCCCATCGCACGCCGCCCGCTCCCTGTCGCAGCATGGAGTGGGCATCCAGCCCAAAACCCACATACGCCGAACGCTCCCAGTACTTGCGATTATGCCGCGACTGACCGCCGTTCATGGCAAAGTTGGAGATCTCGTATTGCACCATCCCCGCATCGTTCAGCCACTCACATGCCGCTGCGTACCAATCCGCCACGCGATCCTCATCCGGCAGCACGGAAGCCCCATAACGACTACCTCCAGCCAGCGCCTCCCGACCCAGGCGAGAATCCTCATCGACCTCCAGCATGTAAAGGCTCAGGTGCTCAACTCCACTCTGGAGCGCCTGTTCAACGGAGTATCGCCAGCTTGCCTCGGTCTGCCGGGGCAAGCCGACAATCAGGTCGATGGCGAGGCGCGGTACTCCGGCGGCACGCATGCGTTGTAATTCGCGGAGGCAGTCGTCGCCGGTATGCAGGCGACCTACCGCCGCGCACTCTGCATCGACGAAGCTCTGGACGCCGAAGCTGAGGCGATTGACTCCTTCACGCTGGAACGCCGCCAGGCTTGCATCAGTCATCTGGCCGGGGGCACACTCTACCGTGCATTCCGTATTCGCTTCCAGGCGGAATTGCTGGCGGATCGCGGTGAAGATGCGGGCGATGACTTGCGGTTCCAAAAGGGACGGAGTGCCTCCGCCAAAATAGATGGAATCGACGCGAGACGGCAGGGCGGCTCCAAGGGTGGTAGCCCAGGCGCGGGATGCGTCCATTTCTTCAATCAGTCGGGAGGTGTAGCCCTCGATGCGGTCGGCGGCAAAGACCCCGGATGCGAAGTTGCAAAAACTGCACTTGGCTTTACAGAACGGAATGGAAATATAGAGGCCAGCAGCGGGATCGCCCATGTCCCATTGTTTCATGTTGAGTGCATGCAGCAATAGAAGCGGGGGCGCAGACTGCTGCATCTAAAATCGTAAGTAGTCATGAGCGAGCGAGACCCTAAAGAAAAGCCGGCAGCAAAACCCGTTGTCTCGGACGACGACGTAGTCGGCAAAGTGTATGACGGACGCCTGATGCGGCGGCTGCTTACTTATCTCAGCCCCTACAAGCTACAAGTCGCGGTCTCCGCGATTGCGATCCTGCTCAAGGCCATGACGGATGTGGCCGGCCCGTACTTCGTCAAGGTTGCGGTAGACACCTATATGTCACCCAGCCCGAAGCCTTCCTGGGCTGCGCGGCACCTCCCTCCGACCGCTTCAACAGGCATTACCGAGCTTGCTGGACTTTATCTGGGTGCGCTGCTGATATCTTTCGCGCTCGAGTTTATCCAGACCTACCTGATGCAATGGACCGGACAGAAGATCATGTTCGATCTCCGCCGAGAGATCTTTCGACACATTCAGTCGCAGGACGTCGGGTTCTTCGACAAGAATCCGGTTGGACGCCTGGTTACGCGCGTGACATCGGATGTGGATGCGCTGAATGAGATGTTCACCTCAGGCGTGCTCGCGATCTTTGAAAACATCATTTTGCTGATTGCAATTGTGGGCATCATGGTTTCGATGTCCTGGCCACTGGCGTTGCTGACACTGTCGGTAATCCCCGTGATCTTGTTGGTGACGAGTATCTTCAGGCGCAGCGTGCGTTCGAGCTATCGCCGGCAACGCGCCGCCACGGCCAGGATCAACACCTTCACTCAGGAGTATGTTTCCGGCATGAGCGTGGTGCAGTTATTCAACCGGGAAAAAAGGTCTTTCAAGAACTTCTCGGATGTAAACCACGAGAATCAGAGTGCCTGGGCTGATGCGATCTTTGCGTACTCGCTTTACTATCCGATCGTTGAATTACTGAGTTCGACTGCGATCGCTCTCGTCTTGTGGCGTGGTGGGTTAGCGGTTGTGCATAACTATCACCTTGGCGAATCCGGAATCTTTGGGACGGTCACGGTCGGCGTGCTGATCGCATTTATTCAATACGCGCAACGCTTCTTCCGACCGATTCAGGAATTGTCGGATAAGTACAACATTCTGCAGGCTGCGATGGCTGCTGCGGAACGGGTCTTCAAGCTGCTGGATGAGAGCCCGTCGATTGTTTCGCCTTCGAAACCCATCGTTCCAGTTGTAAACACGCCGGAGTACGGCCGCATCGAGTTCCGCAATGTCTGGTTCACGTACCAGCACATCGCCATACCGGACGATCCGCATTACGATCCCACGCAGGATGCTTCGATCGAGTGGATTCTGCGTGGCGTCACTTTCACGATCGATGCGAATGAGACCGCGGCCATCGTGGGGCATACTGGTGCTGGCAAAACAACGATTACAGCACTGATGATGCGGTTCTACGACATTCAGCGCGGTGAAATCCTTGTCGACGGTGTCGATATACGGCAACAGGATCTGAAACAGCTTCGCGAGCGCTTCGGCGTTGTCCTGCAGGATCCGTTTCTTTTTTCCGGGACAATCGCAGACAACATCCGCCTCGGCACAAGCCGCATCACGGAAGAACGCGTGGAGCGCGCGGCTGATGAGGTCAACGTGGGAGACTTTATCAGGACGCTGCCACTGGCGTTTGCGGAGCCTGTGCGGGAGCGCGGTGCGGGCTTGTCCACTGGGCAGAAGCAGTTGATTTCGTTTGCACGGGCGCTCGCACATGACCCCGGAATTCTGATTCTCGATGAAGCGACAAGCTCGGTCGATACGGATACGGAATACCGTGTGCGAACTGCCTTGGCACGCATGATCACGGGCCGAACAAGCGTGTTGATTGCGCATCGTCTGAGCACGATTCAGAGTGCGGATACGATCCTGGTGATGCACAAAGGACAGCTTCGCGAGCAGGGAACGCACCAACAGCTTCTCGCCCACCATGGGCTTTATTACAAGCTCTACCAGTTGCAATATCAGGATCAGGAAACGCAGGCCTTATCCGCGCAATAGGGTCACCGTCCCAAAGCGTTCGTAGTTTACGCTCGGCAACGGTCCATTCTAGCAGTACTTGCAGACCACGGCGAGGTCACACCAGCTCTGGTCGCCACCTTCGAGCTTTATGAGGCCCGACTGAATGTAAAGGCGGAACCCAGAAAAAGCCACCGCGCGATGAGATGATGCGGCGGCCCGAAGGCCGGATCTAAGAAATACGTGGGAGTTATGTCGTTCCGCATCGGTGCTTCTGTTATCGAGCAGACGCTCTATGCGAGATTGTAAGAGTCAGACGCTATACTCGGCGAACCGATGCGTCTTTGTCATGCAATACCTTCACTGCTGTTGATCCTGGCCGGATGCGGCGGAGCTATCTACACGCATCTCGACCCCTCGCTGGTTGTAACGAATACTCCCGACCCGAGCCTTACGTTTCTGCATACGTTCGGCGATTCAATCACGGCTGGTTATAAGTTGACCGACTTAAGCCAAAGCTACGTTGCGTTGACTGCGACTTACAACAACCTGCGCTACACCAATTACAGCTTTGGTGGAGACCAGGCTTGCGACGTGCCCAGACGCCAGATTTTTGGGCATGGGGAGAGCCCGACTCTTGCGCGCAGGGGTTTGTACACCCTGCTTATCGGCACGAATGACGTAGCGTTCAAAGGCGCAGGCCCCGCTGAGGCTGTCTTCAATCTCTGCGACCAGGCCGCAATCGCATGGCTCGCGATTCCGCAGGAGTTCAAGGTTCTGGCAACTGCACCGACGGTAAGCACATTCGGTCCAACGCATTTCGATTATTCGAATAACTGGAATGCTGAGGTGACGGATGCACAAGGCGCTTCGGTGACGTTTCCAATCCGTACCACCGCATCCGGAGCGATATATATCTGGTATCGCATCATCGACGGCAATCCGGGAATATTTACATATTCTTTGGATGGCGCAGTTCTCGGAACACGCACGACAGCCACCACTCCAGTCTTGCGCACGCTGAATGGTGAAGTCGACTCGCTGGCTCTGCTTCGGTTGCCGGCCGTCCCGGCAGGGAGCCACACCATAACCCTGACCCAGACGAGCGCGGGGTTGGCAGGCTTAGGCGTGGTGGCCGTGGGGATGCCGCCGGCAGGTAACCCGTCGGAACTTTCGAAGGTTGTTGTCGGCAAGATCCCGCCCGAGTTGAACGATGCCGACCTCCAGACTCGTCTGCTCTACACGGCTGATATCGTCGGCAACGTCACGCTGCTGGCACAGGATGGATTGCCAGTGGCGTTATTCGATCCACCCCACTACATGTCGGGAACAACCGTGGATATGAACGACACCCTCCACCCGAACGCTGTTGGGAACCGCGAGATATATAAAGCGGTCGAAGGCAGCCTGCCTTAGGCGTTTCTGCTTAGCTCATCCCGGTTACCTGGCCTTCAGAATCGACGTCGATGTCCATGGCGCGGGAGGTTTTCGGCAGCCCGGGCATCAGCATCATGGCGCCTGAGACTACGACCAGGAAACCCGCTCCTGCGGAGAGGCCAACATCGGTCACATGCAGCGTCCAGCCAGAAGGTGCGCCCATACGCTTCGGATCATCAGACAGGGAGTACTGCGTTTTGGCAATGCAGATGGGTAACGAGCCGAATCCCCATGTTGCAAATCGGGCGAGACTTTCCCGGGCTCGATCCGTGAATTCAATGTGCGCTGCGCCGTAGATCCCCTGCGCGACTTTCGTAATCTTTTCGAGTGCGGTGTCCGTGGGTTCATAGGTTGTAACTAAATTTGGGGAGGGGTCGGCATCAATGACCTCAATGACTTTGCGGGCCAGCGCCGCGGCACCTTCACCACCCTTGATGAAGGCCTCGGACAAAGCGAAGGCCGCGCCGCGGATCTCGCAGAAGTCTTTCAATTCGGTCAGTTCGGCTTCGGTATCCATGGGAAAGCGATTGATCGCCACGACCGCCGGCAGGCCGAAACTGCGAACGATGGCGATGTGCTTTTCGAGGTTAGCCAAACCCTTTTGCAAATCGCCTTCTCCCTGTCCGCGCACACTTTGAACCGTTGTCACCAGGACTGCAGCGGAAGGCTTGATTCCGGAGGCTGGGCTAACGAGGTCCATGTATTTCTCAAAGCCCAGATCGGAAGCGAAGCCAGTTTCGTTGACAACGTAATCAGCAACGCGCAGGCCGATCTTCTGCGAGATAACCGAACTGGTGCCATGGGCGATGTTTGCGAAGGGGCCGCAGTGCACCATCGCCGGCGTACCTTCCGTAGTCTGTACGAGGTTGGGGAGGATCGCTTCGCTGAGCAACGCCATCATAGGTCCCGTGGCGCCAAGTTCCTCGGCCCGGACTGGCAGGCCGGAATGGTTGGCCCCGACGACGATGCGTGCGAGACGCCGGCGGAGATCTTCAAGATCTTCTGCCAGGGCCAGAATAGCCATGACTTCAGACGCAGCGGTAATCACAAAGCCGGTGGAGCGATTGTTGCCGTCGCGCTGCTTCTTATCCGGCGCCGTAACAGTTACGGTAATGTGTCGCAGGGCGCGATCATTCATGTCCATTGCGCGCGGCCACGTGATGGCTGCTGGATCAAGCTGCAGGACGTTGCCGTGGAAGAGATGCGAATCGATCAATGCCGCAAGCAGGTTATGCGCAGAGGTGATGGCATGGAAGTCACCGTGGAAGTGGAGGTTGATCTTTTCGCTGGGCTCGACCTGGGACTTACCTCCGCCGGCGGCCCCGCCCTTCATACCAAAGACAGGGCCGAGCGATGGCTCGCGCGAGGCGATGATGGCACGCTTCCCTATCCGCTCCAGACCTTGCACGAGACCGATTGAGGTCACAGTCTTGCCTTCGCCGGAGAGCGTCGGCGTCGTGGCGGTCACAAGAATCATCTTGCCGTGGCGATTGAATCGCTCATCCGTGAGCAGGTCCAGGCTGAGCTTCGCGCTGATGGGGCTGCGCTTTTCGTACAGTTCGTCCGGCAGGCCAAGTTTGGCCGCAACAGCTTCTATGGGCAGCAGATTCTTATTCAAAAGGACTCCGACAGGGTAAATAGTTTCACCCTCATCCTACCCTGCGGATGCATTTGAACTCCACCTGAAGAGTGTTCTTCGCTCCTTGATTTGGCGGGATAAACTATCCGTATCGCAACCCCTTCCAATCCGCACTTTTTCTTCTCTGCTGGCGAAGCGTCCGGCGATCTGTATGGCGCTCAGGTCATTCACGCTCTGGCGGCAGTTCTGCCTGAAGCCACATTTTCCGGCCTCGGCGGCTCTCTAATGCAGCAGGCGGGGCAGGTCCGCGTGGTACGTGCGGAAGACGTTGCGCACATGGGAATCACTGAGGTGATTCGGCACGCGCTTTTCATCTACCGGCAGTTCCGCAGGCTGGTGCGCTCCATCGATGCAAACCCTCCGCAGATTGCGGTGCTGATTGACTTTCCCGACGTAAACTTTCGCCTTGCGAAGCATTTGAAGAAGCGTGGGATCCCGGTGATCTGGTTTGTCTCGCCGCAGCTTTGGGCCTGGAAACGGCGGCGTTTGCGGTGGGTGCAGCAGCGCGTCGCCAGGATGCTGGTGATATTTCCGTTTGAGGCTCCGTTTTATCGCAACCGCAAGGTGAACGCCGAGTTTGTAGGGCACCCCCTGGCGGAACTCCCGCTGCCCACCATCTCCCGTGAGGCTTACGCGGCTCATAATAATCTAGACCCGGAAAAGCCATGGATTGCGCTGCTACCGGGGTCTCGATGGCGCGAGATTGAAGCCAATCTACCCACGATGGTGGAGATGGCCTGCCGGTTTCCGCGCAATTGCGAGTACATCCTGCCGGTCGCCTCCACGGTGGACCGCGCGCGACTGGCAGACTTTACCGCCGGCTGGATAACGCACTATCCGGGGTCTGATCCGACCATCCCGCTGCCCTACATTCACCTTGTCTCAGACGCCAGAGAGGCGCTGCACCATGCGCGTGCGAGCATCGTCGCAAGCGGCACGGCGACGGTGCAGGCTGCGCTCATCGGCAATCCCTTCATCGTCGTGTACCGAGTCTCAGCAGTAACGTTTAAGTTGGCGAAGTCGTTCATCTGGTATCCGAAAGAGATCCCGGCCGAGGTTGATCGGGACGGCAACCTGCCGGTCGCGATGCCGAACCTGATTGCGGGTCGGCGGGTTGTGCCGGAGCTTCTGCAGGATCGCTTCAATCCGGAGACGCTGTCTGAGACCCTCGCTCCCCTGCTCGCCGACACGCCAGCTCGCCGCCAGCAGATCGATGATCTGCAGGAGGTTCGGCGAGCGTTGACCGTGAACGAGGCAACGACCGGGACGACGTCTATAGAAAGGGTGCGGGATGCGGTCTTTTCGGTGCTGTAAAAACGGCCATTGTGTTGGCGGCAATCTGCGCCGTCCTCCTGCCCCCGCACCCCATCCGAAGTCTGGAACGATGCGTCTAACGAAGAGGTAGACTCACTTCCGTAGAGGAAATCCCAACTGCATGAAGCTTACGATCCCCACCTCTCTGGTGCTCACTCTCACCACCGCCGCCGCTTTGGCCGCGCCGCCGCGTCCTCTGTTCAAGGTCACGGGCTATGTAATCTCTGCAGATCTTGACCCGTCCGCCAACAAACTGACCGCCTCCGCAAAGGTCACGTTCACCGCTCTTGAAGACCTGACGGCCCCAACCTTTGAACTGAACAACGGTCTGGCACTGACCTCCGTCACCGACTCGGCGCAGCATCCTCTCGTCTCCGAGCGGCTAACGCAGCAGAACGCCGTCCGCTTCAACCTGAGCTCGCCTGTTCCCAAAGGCAGCAGCACCACCTGGACCTTCAACTATGCCGGCGTCCTGAATGGGTCGGACACGAGTCCCGTCGAAGGCATCAAGCTCGCCGCCATTGCGGATCCGATTTCGATTCTGCTGTATCCCGGCCGCTGGTTCCCCATGTCTCCGACCGGGCTCTACACGGACCGCTTCACCGCCGAGATGCACATCCGCGTACCGTCCGATGAGCGAGTCGTAGCGTCGGGTCCGGCGGGTAGCCCCAAGCCCATGGGCAAGCAGACCCAGTACGATTTCAGCTGGACCAAGCCCGGCTTCCCAGGCACTGTTATCGCCGGCAAGTTCCTGCCACCGCAGCGCGTGGCAAACTTTCAGATTTACACGCTCGAAACTCACAAGACCGCTTCACTCGACTTTGCCCAGACAGCAGCGAAGGAGTTCGAGTTCATGTCGTCAATATTCGGACAGCCCGAAACAGGCCAGATGGCAATCGTCGAACTTCCGCAGGATGCAGTCTCTGCGTCCTGGGCGCCCGGCGTTGCGGCAATTGCGGGAAACCGAATCGTCGATGGCAATAGTGCGCGGCTTCTTGCCAACACCCTGGCCCACCAGTGGTTTGGCTCCCAGATTTCGCCGGCCAGCCTGAACGATGCCTGGATTACGAACGGCATGAGCCGCTACGCGGAACTGATGTATCTGGAGGATGCCTCCGGCAAGACGGCATTTCAGACCGCAGTGGGTGACGTCTCCGCCGGCGCGCTGGCCTACGACACTGAGCCGCTTTCGACCCTGGGCCGCCTGGATCCGTTCTCTCCGCAATTCCAATCCATGACGCTCGAAAAGGGTGCGATGGTCTTCCATATGCTGCGCTGGGAGATGGGTGACGACGTGTTCCAGAAGTTTCTACGCAACCTGCTTTCAACCTACGCTGACAAGGGTGTCCGGACGCGAGACGTGCGAGACATCGCCCAGTCCTCCATCCCGGCCGACGCCGACCTGCAACTCGCCCCCTTCTTTGCGCAATGGATTGATGGCACTGGCGCCCCGCAATTTACGGACAAGTACACGGTCTATCGGCTCGGAAATAACAAGGGCTTCCGCACCGTCGGAGCAATCTCGCAGGACCTTGACCTGTTCCGGATGCCGGTTGAGTTGCGCATCGAGACCGACGGTAAAACGGAGACTCGCCGCGTGGACGTATCGGGAACCGACTCGACCTATTCTGTCGAAACATTTGGTCGGCCGCGTCGCATAACCATCGACCCACAGGGGTGGCTGCTGAAGACGACTCCCGACCTCGCCGTGCGTGTGAGCGTTCTGCGTGGGCAACAACTCGTCGCCCAGGGAGACCTGACCGGGGCGCTTGTCGAGTACCAAAAAGCGCTCGACACCAACAAAAACAGCGCGCTCGCCAACTATCGCATCGGTGAGATCTTCTTCCAGCAACACAACTTCCAGTCTGCCGCAAACAGCTTCCGCGACGCGTTGCGAGGCGATGGAGACCCCCGCTGGGTTGAGGTCTGGTCTCACATTGAACTGGGCAGAATCTTCGATGTGACGGGACAGCGCGAGCGAGCGGTCAATGAATACCGGCTCGCCGTGCAGACAAACGACAACACCCAGGGAGCGGTGAACGAGGCGCGCAACTTGATGGCACACCCATACACTCGCGACCAGGCTGGCAGCTAATAACCTATCGCGGGTTTATTAGAAGATTGGTAATCCAGATGACAGCGGCACCCGCGCAAACGCCCAGCACTGGGAAGGTTCGGCGCTCGGCCCGCAACTGGGGCAGGAAATCGCTGGTCGCCATTTGCAGGAAGAAGCCGGCGGCAAGCGCGAGCAACATGGCCGCGTGCCTCGACGACATCAGCCACCAGACCGTCAGCAGGCCCCCGAGAAACGGTGCGATGGCGTCTACGATCAGAAAGATATAATCGGATAAGCGCGCTTTTTCGCCGGCTGTCGTCAGGATGACAGTATTCATTCCGTCGCCAAAGTCATGTGCTGCAATGCCGGTGGCGACTGCGTAACCAGCGGCATGAGAGGCCGTGAACGCAGCTCCGATCGCCATGCCATCGCGAAAGCTATGAAAGATCATCATCGCGCCTGCGATGCGTCCAGTCGCTTTTCGAGCACCATCATGCGCTCCCCGTTTGCGGGCCCATGCGTCCAAGCCACCTTCAATCACCGAGAACACCAGAAAGAAGAGCAGTGTTAAGCCGAGTACCTGCTCGACATGCATTCCCATCCCCGCACCGATTGAAATAGCCTCTGGCAATAAGTCCAGAAAAGCCGCGCCGAGCAACAATCCCGCCCCAACGGCGATCAGCGCAGGTCGATACCGGTCCAGACGGATAGCCGCAAACCCGCCTGCCAACGTGGCGACGACTGGGATTGACAACATCAGGATGGGTATTTTGAGCAAGCGGCTGCCTCTTTCTTGATAATACACTCGCAATAATCGACAAGTGTCGACCTATCGCTGGCATGCTACGCTTCCCCTCGAGGGCCCCTCGATGCTCAACCGACGCACCTTCATCACGGTCTCGACTCTCTCGATGCTACGTCCATCTCCGTTGTTGAGCCAGAGTACCCGCGTCAATCTCGCCGAGATCGATCGAGTCCGCATTCTGACTACTGCTAACAGGGCGTTGGAGCAAGCCCCAGCGCCGAACGGCGACCTCACCTCCGCAGCATTTCTTGCATTCACACTCAACATTCCGGCGTTGGCGGCCGCGGCACTGGTGGATCCGGAGAACGTGTCGCGGTATGCAGCCCACGCCTCTGCTCACCTTGAGGCCTGGTTCCTGAACCCCGCCACCCGCCCGACGCTGACCTTGGGCAGCGATTCCTACGAGCCACTGATCGATCTGGCGCCATATGCTGAAATTGCGGTAGCGCTACCCTTCCTATCGCTGGAACCGGCGTTCCTGGCGAGACTGAAGGCCTCGTTCGCAAGGTTTCTCACGTTCCTAACGGAAGACCGAACCGCGTTGCTCGCACGCGATTCCAAGAGTCACCATGCCAGCGCGTGGCTGTTACAGGTTGCGGCTTTCGCTCGCCTCACATCCAATGACGCACTTCTGACGGAGTCGAGGCACCGTTTCAAGACCTCCACTATTCGGGCCCAGATCAACTCGGAGGGTGCCTTTCCGCACGAATTGACGACAGAGAATCCCTACCGAAACTCCCTGTTCAATCTCGATCTGCTCGCCGGTGTTTGTGTGCTGCTCTCAACGCGCTTCGAGAGTCTTTGGGATTACGAACTTCAGGATGGCCCCGGCATGCGTGCCGCTATCGCATTTCACGCCCGTTATATCCGGAGTCGCAGCACCTGGCCCTACCGGGCAGACGCAGCGCACTTCAGCCAGTTGCCCGGCCGGCGCCCGGCGCTGCTGTTTGCCGCACGGGCCTACTCCCAACCGGACTATGTGGCGATTTGGAAGACGCTGGATCCCGACCCAACAGACTCCGCAATCCTCCGGGCCTTTCCGATCCGCCAGCCAATCCTCTGGCAGAACCAAACCAGGCTTTAGCGCTGTTACTCGCCGCGGAACTTCTTCACAATGGCGAGATATTTGCGTGCGCTTTCGGTTACGGCCTCGGGTCTTCCTTCAGCCATGGCTCTCGCGTCTACCAGGTCTGCGCCGACTCCAAGTGCAAAGGCGCCGGCCTTCAGAAAATCCTCTGCGTTGGCAAATGAGACTCCGCCAGTCGGGATCAGTTCCACCTGCGGGAGAGGAGCTTTGATGCTCTTCAGGTAAGAGACTCCACCCATCGAATTTGCCGGAAAGACCTTGACGACGTCCGCGCCGGCTTGCCACGCAGTGACGATCTCCGTGGGGGTGAGCGCGCCCGGTAGCACCGCGACCGAGTAGCGGTGGCACATCTCAACTGTCTTGACGTTCAACGCCGGCGAGACCACAAACTGAGCGCCCTCCAGGATGCACATACGGGCCGTCTCCGGATCAAGCACGGTGCCTGCGCCGATCAGAATGTCCGGCCGGGTCTCAGCCAGTTTGCGCATCACCTGCATCGCTCCCGGTACAGTCATCGTAATTTCGAGCACCGTAACTCCGCCCGCAGCGATAGCCTCCGCGAGCGCGAGTGCCTGATCGATCGACTCCGCGCGCAAGACCGGGACCAACCCGATTGCCTTCAAATCCGCTAAAACTTTCGCCTTATCCATCTTGTCCTCTTATCTCTGTACTTCGGCTTCGGAATCGGCCATCAGCCTGTCGACTTCAGCCAGAGTAAACATAGAACTCTCTCCAGGCGTGGTCATCGCCAGTGCTCCTTGGGCTACACCACAGTCAAGTTCTCCTTGCAAACCTTTGCCCTGCAGCAAGCAGTAGATGAGTCCCGCCACGAAGGAATCGCCACCAACGAGGTCGAAGATTTATTGATCGGCCTTTGCTTATGGTGAGGGCGTGAAACATGCCTCCCAGCAGGGACGTCTCCCGCTTCTCTGACGTCATCGTCCGCGAGTAAGGCACGCGGTCCGCCATCTGCAAAAGCTTCATGTCTCTGTCCCTCTGGCCTCTATCCTACTTGGCGGTCGGCGCCTTCCACGTTGGGTCTTCCACCTTCACGACAGCAGCCTCTTGGGACGATCGGCAACACGCAGTGCAACTCCCTCTTTGGCCCACTTTTCCGGCACGTGGACGTATCGCTGTTCAAAGACTTTCCCATCAAGCAAGCCCTCAAGGTATAGTTCCGTGCGGAGAGCTTCAACATCTCGAATACGCCTAACTTTTACATCGGGAATGGCACCTCGACCTCGCAGTTCGGTAACCCGGGCTTCGGTCAGGTGTCGCAAGTCGATCCTAATTACACGCCGCGCCTATATCAGTTTGCGCTGAAGGTGCAGTTCTAATCAGGTAGGTTTAATTCGACTTGGCGGCGAACAGTCTACTGTTCGCCGCCTTTTTTGCGTTTGAGTTCCAGCTAGATTCCAGCCTCAGAAGTAAGCAAAATCTACTTCATCGCAATGCCGTGAGGACGCGCCGGGCCTGTCTTGAAGGCGGTATTGAAGTCCAGCTTGAAGCGCGTATCCTCGGTGAGCATATCGTGCGTGACTTTTAGAACGTGGACTTTGTGGTCGCCTTCAAAGTGAATAATGCCCTCGGTATCCTCATTAAGAAAGTAGTCTGTCACCACAAGGCGCTCGTCGTCGCTGCTCAACACCAGGTTGTGCGGTCCCGCGTTTTCACCGAAGCTGACTACCGATACCTGCTTCAGTTTGGAGCGGTCTGTCGTGTCCAGCATCACCACTTGTCCAGCCATGAACGTCCCAACGATCAGCCGGTCGCCAGACTGCGGAGTGGCCATGATCTGGCCCATTCCTCCCGGCACTGAGGTGGCTATATGAGGTTTCACGGTGGAGAGGTCAAACGCTGAGGCGCCCGTTCCACGTGCCGGATCGATCAAATAAATGTGGCCGTCGAACATGCCCGAGGTGTATCCGTAGCCATGAGGATCTCGCGGGAGCATTTTGACGTCCATCGTGCCCTGTGCGGGATCGCCGTTTGGTGAGTACAAGTTAACGGTCTTGGTAATCTTGCGCTCGCGGAAGTTCCAGA
This sequence comes from Rhodanobacteraceae bacterium, assembly GCA_043783275.1. Taxonomy (GTDB): domain Bacteria; phylum Acidobacteriota; class Terriglobia; order Terriglobales; family Acidobacteriaceae; genus Edaphobacter. The sequence continues at coordinate 101,939 of JAYVZP010000084.1, read as the reverse complement.
TGCGCACGGAGCCCCGCAGAACCGGCCCCATCGAACCCATCAGTGTGCTGCTGGGCAGAATGAAGTCCGACGTCATCATCAGGTTAAGATCGGGACGCGCCGAGATTCCGTGAGGATTGAACCCATCCAGCGGCGGCGAAGTAGGCCACTCCTCAAATAGCGATGTGGGGCCAAAGTGGTTCGCTACGAAATGCATTCTGCCGTCGAATTCGGCGACTCGCCCGGGCGCCGTACCGTCGGCCGCACCCATCTGCGTGATCAGGAAGCCACCGTTTTCAAGCGGCATGAAGTCGTCGGTCATGCTGGATTCCACGGCCTTGGTGGAGAAGAGAAAACGCGGCTTCCTGGCATCGGATACGTTGAAGAAGAAGATCCCGTTCTGACCTTTCAACAGGCTAAGCAGGCCTCCGCATCCAAGGATGGTCTTCGTTGAATTCAAGTGACAGTGGTGAGGCTCGTTGCCGGTATTGCCCGGAGGCGGTAGCGGCACAACGTTAATCACCTCTCCATACTTTGGAGAACGCTCGTCGAAGTCGATCACCGCAAGAAAGTCTGGTGCGACTTGAGCCTGATCCTGTGCCCAAATGTAGAGGACTTTATCGACGGTGGCGTCTTTGTCGTCCCTGTCTCGCCCTCGGACGTCATCGTCCCGCCTGTCGCCGCGATCACTTTGCCGATTGCCATGATCGTCCTGGTCATGGGCCTGTCCGGACTGGGCCACAGCCATGGTTGATACGCCAAGCACCAGTGCAGACGCAAGCAGCCAATTTGTTGTCGTTCCTACTCTTCCATTCGCATTTGTCATGTGACACCACTCCGTAAGGCAAGGCCGCTGATGCGGCTCAAGCCAAAATTTTATGTGAGATATGGGCCCGGTGGCCCGATGGTAGCACGGGCCGCGGCCCCTTCTGCGCAGAGTTACGGCCGTTCAACGGAAGGTCCACAATCGCTTCATGATCGACGACATTACCCATTGATAGACGAACGTCTTGCCGGCGGGCACAGTCATCTGGTGCGGCGTGTTCCTCGAAGTATGAAGGACGTCGCCCTTGTGCATTGTGTGCGACTCGCTACCGCCGGCTGGATGGGGCGTTGACCGAATTCACTCCTCCCCGGCCATAGACTGCATCCTACTCACTCAGGAGACTTCCAATGCCCCAGAGCAATCACGATCGTATCGCTGAACTGCACAATCTTGCCGCACATGCCCATGAAAAAGCTGCCACCTCCCACTCCAAGGAAGATCACCTCACGGCTCACGAACTAACCAGGCAAGCCCTGGAACACTCCCGCGAAGCGCATGAGCACTCCGAGAAGCTGGTGAAGGAGTTGCAGGACAAGAAGGCCTGATCGGGTCGAGACGCAGTAGCATCGCACACGCATGCTACGCGCCTCGTACGAAACCCTTGACGAAGCCCTGTACACGCCCTCTTGCTGTTTGGTTCTGCGCCCGGGTCATATCTCCGGTCTTCGTTGCGATTGCTCCATCCCATCTGGCGAGCCCGGCAGATCTTGCCCACACCGCGGACGGCATCCTTTCCAGTATTCAGCAAGCGACTCCGATCGTCCCTAAAAAACCCCGTCCGCTATCCCGGTGAGGGTACGCTTACGGTTTGTCGCGAAAATCAGGAGAAAAGCGTTGCAGTCTACGAAGCATTATCGCAACACGCTCTGGTTCAACTCTACTGAGATGCCTCTATGAACTCTGCGGCGCCGAGGATGACGTAGACTCCAGGAATGGCCCTTACCGTATACTCCGCACCTTGGTGCCGCGACTGCCGTGAAGCAAAGCGCTTCCTGGTCAAGCACAACATCCCCTTCACTGAGATAGACATTGAAAACACTCCCGGAGCCGCTGACGAGGTTTTTGAGAATGTCGGCAAGCATGCGATACCGCAGTTCGTCCTCGATGGAAAGTGGATCCAGCCCTACCGCCCCGGACAGGGCTTCCTTCACTCAGAGATGGCTGAACTGTTCGGCGTAAGCGAAGCGGGTTAGTTCTAATCAACAAGCTCCGGTGGCCGCTGTACCGTGCTCACAGCGGTCACTGCTTCTCCTTCTGGCAGAGGCCTGGTTCCGCCCCGCCGGAAGGGCCATCTAAGGCGCAATGTTCGTGTTCTTTCCTGTTCACGCATCGTCTCCTTGGTGCGTGCCATCAACAGGTCTTCGATGGTGACGATACCCACAAACCTGCCGGAGCCACTTACAACCGGATAGCGCGTCAACTTGGACTCCGCCATGGCATTTGCCACCTGCCGTAGAGTATCGGTCGGCGACACGCAGACGGGCACCAGATTGCCATCGTTTTTCAGCAAGCCGCCAAGATCCATCTGCTTTGCCGCAATCACCATCTGTGACCGCGTCAAAACCGCCACAAGCCGGTCGTCTTTTGACAGCAGTGGAAAGAGTCGTTGCCAATGGGCCTCGGCACGAGCCCCACGCTCCTCCATGGCGCGAAACCACTCCGCTGCGTCCTGCCTGGTCGCAGTCTCAGGCAAGGCAAAAACACTGGTATGCATCGCCTGGGCCACACGCACCGTTTCGAGTGGATCGACTCCGTATTCGCGACTCAGATGATAGCCCCGACGAGCCAACCTCTCAGTCAGGATGGAGCGCTTTTGCACCAGTACGCTCAAGCCATGAGACGTCACGCAGGCCAGAAGCAGGGGCAGAAGCATCCCACTGTTATGCGTCAGTTCGACGGCCAGAACGGTAGCCGTCAAGGGGACACCGATCGAACCCGCGAGAACGGCAGCCATACACACCAGTGGCCACGCCCCCGGAGCGATGCCTGGCAGAAAATGCGCCAGCGCCACTCCCAGTCCTCCACCGATCATGAGTTGTGGGGCAAGGATACCGCCCGACGTGCCGGATCCTAGGGAACAAGTCCAAATCAGGCTCTTGATAACGAGAACACCAAAGACCAGCTTCCAAGTCATATCGCCGTTCAGCATGGATTGGATAACTGCATAGCCCACGCCCAGCGCCGGCGGGTAAATAAGACCGCCAAGGCCGATGACGAGACCTCCGATCGCCGGCCACCACATCCAGTGAATGGGCAGCTTCTCAAACGCATCCTCAAAAAAATAGACCCCCTTACTCAGCAGTAGCGCAAGGCAAGCCGCAAGCAGTCCCACGCCCGCAGCCAGAGGCATCACCCAGTGACTGATCAGCGCAGTATTCGTAAGGGGCATCGGAAATACGGGGCTCCCGCCCAGGAGCAAACGTCGCAATGCGGCGGCTGTCACGCTGGCCACGGCAACGGGAACAAGACTTCGTGGCCGCCATTCAAATAGCAATAGTTCTACCGCAAGCAATACGGCGGCAAGCGGCGCGAGGAAGGTCGCAGACATACCCGCTGCGGCGCCCGCGACGAGCAACACCGACCGCTCCGCATCGCTCATCTTCAATAACTGGGCAAGCAACGAACCAGCCGCACCGCCCGTCATGATGATTGGGCCTTCCGCTCCAAACGGCCCGCCTGAGCCGATTGCAATCGCTGTCGCCAGTGGCTTGAATATAGTGATTTTCGGCGAAATCTTTGCACCCCGGATCAGCACTGCTTCAATCGCCTCCGGCATTCCGTGTCCACGGATCCTGTCCGATCCATAGCGCGCAATCAACCCCACCAGGAGACCGCCGATCACCGGCAGGAAGACCGCCTTCCAGCCAAGCTGATTGAAGCCAGGATCGGCAAACTGCGCGCTGAACCGATGGTAGTAAAAAATATTTGTCGCAAGAAAGATCAATCGCAGCAGCGCCCAGCTCAGCACGGCGCCCACTGCTCCTACGATGATGGCGAGTCCGCTCATCAAAATCATGCGGCTGTCAGCTGTGTAATCCCGTAAATTATCAATCTCTTCAGGGTGTTCCATTATTTGTCTCCTCATCTAGTTCGTCACTCGGCGCAGTGCATCAGCCATCTCAACCCCGTGCAGCTTCAGATATTCCAGGTGCTCGGACACCAGTTCAAACAGCACTTTTTCGCCAACGGCGGTCAATACGAGCAGACGTCTACGGTGGTCGCTTGCATCGGCGACTCTCTCTACCAGGCCAGCTTTGCCCGCTCGGTCAATCAGTTCCACCGCGCTGTTATGGCGCAGCATCATACGCTCGGAGACGAGCGAAATCGGAACCGCAAGCCCGATGCTTGCAGCAGCAGCAATCACCTGCAAAAGCTGGTAATGCTGCGTGTGAATTCCCCGCCCCTCCGAAGCAGCTTCGCTGAATGCAAGAAATTGGCGTAGCACCAACCGGAAGTTCGCCAGTTCCGCGAGTCGGGAAGGCTTGTTTTTCCTGCTTATTGCCATGGATCAAGTGTATCGCATAACGACATATATTCCGGCTCGGCTCCGAAAATGCCGATGCGAAAACATTGACTCGCAAGTGCAATGAGAAGGTTTACTACCTCAAGCGGTAAACTGGAAACTCCACAACTTTTACCGCAAAAGGAACATCATGATCCCCCGCTACACACTTCCCGCCATGGGCCGCATCTGGTCTGACGAAAACAAGTACAACTGCTGGCTCCAGGTGGAAGTTGCAGCGTCACAGGCACTCGCAGCTGCCGGCATGGTTCCCCAGGAGGCGGCCGATACTATCCGCGACCGTGGCACGTTTACCGTGGATCGCATTAATGAAATTGAAGCCGAAGTCCGGCATGACGTAATCGCTTTCACAACGACCGTCGCCGAGCACATCGCGGATCCGAACGCCTCGCGCTGGCTGCACTATGGGCTCACTTCAACCGACGTCGTGGACACGGCCCAATCGCTGCAGTTGCGCGAAGCATCCGCGATCATTCGGGCCGGCATCGTTCGCCTCGGCGAAGTCCTCAAGACCCGTGCCGTCGAGTTCAAACACACCCCATCCATTGGCCGTACTCACGGCGTTCACGCGGAACCGACGACCTTCGGCCTCAAGCTTCTCCTTTGGTACTCCGAAGTCCAGCGCAACCTGGTTCGCTTCGACGCAGCCGCTGAAGACCTTCGCGTAGGCAAGCTCTCCGGTGCGGTCGGCACGTTCGGCCATTTAAAACCAGAGCATGAAGAAGCTATATGCAAAGCACTCAATCTGCGACCTGTAGACGTCGCCACCCAGGTCGTCCAACGCGATCGCCACGCCGCATATGTCGCGACACTGGCCGTCCTCGTTTCCACGCTAGACAAGATCGCCACGGAAGTTCGCCACCTGCAGCGCACTGAAGTTCGCGAAGCAGAAGAATTCTTCTCCGAAAAGCAGAAGGGCTCGTCGGCCATGCCGCACAAGCGCAATCCCATTACCAGCGAGCAGATATCCGGCCTCGCTCGCGTCGTCCGCGCCAACGCCCAAACGGCTTTTGAGAACGTAGCCCTCTGGCACGAGCGCGATATCTCCCACTCGTCTGCCGAGCGGGTCATCCTGCCCGACTCCACCATCCTGGCCGATTACCTGCTGCAGAAGACCGCCACACTCATCGAAAAGCTCCTGGTCTATCCCAAGCGCATGCTCAAGAATCTCGAGTCAACCGGCGGCCTCATCTTCTCCGGCCAGCTACTGCTCGATCTCACAGAGTCCGGCATGAGCCGCGAAGAGGCATACCGCCTGGTCCAGACTCATGCCATGAACTCCTGGAAGAATGACCTAATTTTCCGCGACGAAGTGGCAAATATTTCAGAGATCACTGACCGCCTCACGCCAGAGAAGCTCTCACGGGCCTTCGACTACAGCCGTCAACTGGCGAATGTGGATGCAATCTTTGCCCGCGTGTTGGGATAGCCGGTTTGCACCGTGAGAGAGGCGGCCAACTGATGGAACAATCCGCTTTATCCCTTGTTCAAATCGTGGATAACGCGCTTGCCGACGCAAATCGGCGGGGTGGCGCGCACCTGGCCTGCCACCCCGGCTGCTCGCACTGCTGCGTCGGCGTCTTTCCAGTTGCCCAGCAGGACGCCGCCCGTCTGCGTGAAGGACTCGCTCTCGCACCCCCTGAAAAGGCCGCGGCCATCCGCACTCGTGTTTTCGACGCCCTCACGCGCCTCGACCCCTGGTTCCCCGGCGACCTCGCCTCTGGAATCCTCCACGAAGACCACGAAGCCGCGATCCTCTTCGAAGAGTTCGCCAACGACGAACCCTGCCCCGTCCTCGACCCCACCACCGGCACTTGCAATCTCTACGAGCATCGGCCCATCCTCTGCCGTACCTTTGGCCCCCCCATGCGAACGCCCGAAGATAACCTCGGCACCTGCGAACTCTGCTTCATCCACGCCAGCACCGAAGAGATCGCCGCCTGCGAACTGGATCCCACTATCCCCGACCAGGAAGCCGACTCCAACGAGGCCTGGGACGCCCAGCACCACACCCACGGCGAAACACTGATCGCCTACGCGCTCCGCGGCGCCTGATTGATCCGGTAGCACGGCTACTCGCGCAGCATTGATAATCAAAGGGTGAACATAACTCTTGCCATTACCGGCGCTTCCGGAAGCCTCTTCGCCGCAGAAGCACTTCGTCAGCTTGAAGCCGATCCCCGTGTCACCCGCATCAACCTTATCGCCAGTGATAGCTCCCTGCGCGTTCTGGCGGAAGAACTCAACGTATCCGGCCGCACCAATCTGCCGGAGCGTCTACTTGGCTGTGCCCCCACCAAGACCCATCATCTCGCTGACCCCGACATCGGCGCCAACATTGCCAGCGGATCTTACCCCACTGCGGCCATGGTCATCCTGCCCTGCTCCATGGGGACGCTTGCGAGCATTTCCAACGGCCTCGCCAGTTCCCTCATCGAGCGCGCCGCCGACGTCTGCCTCAAGGAGCGCCGCCCGCTCATTTTGTGTGTTCGCGAAACTCCGTTCAACCTGATCCATCTCCGCAACATGACGCAGGCAACCGAGGCCGGCGCGACCATTTACCCCGTCATGCCGACGCTCTACAACGACCCCAAAAGCATCCCGGATATGGTTCGGAACTTTGTCCACCGCGTCATGGCGCATATTGGACTCCCCCAGACCGACGCCTACCAGTGGAAGGGCTAACTTCACGTGAGGACTAACGAAGGCGAGCGTTAATTGCTGCTAATGTCCGGCAACGGTCCGCTCGACATCCCGTTGCGGCGCAGTTGCCTCCAGGAATTCCAACGTACCCTGCGTTACCGGTTTCGCGCATTCACTGGGCGCCAGATGCCCGCAGCCGCTCACGACGAGCAGGCTTGAAGCAAGAATCTTTTGGTGCATCTGCTGGCCGACCGACAACGGAATCAGAGAATCCTCGCGGCCCCAGACAATCAGCGTAGGCTTTTCGATCCGATGCAGTTGAAAGTCAAGCAGGTCTTTGCCCCCGATCATGGCAGCTACGCTCCGATTCAGCACCCAGGCATTCGCCTGCAGCTTTTCAATTGCGGCGTCCGCAATAAATCCCGGTAAAGGCTTGGGCGCAGGTGTCAGCATCTCCTGCAGTTTGACTAGACCCTGGCGGTTTGATGGTGTAAACAATGAACCTTCAAATGTAGCCGGAAAGTAGATGCCCGCCGCGTCATAGACCACCAGTCTTCGCACTAGTTCAGGGTGATCCACCGCCAGTTTGAGGACGATCCATCCGCCCATCGACCATCCGCCAATGTCAGCATTATCCAGTTTGGTCGCCTTCATAAAGTCGACGACAGTCTTCTCCTCGAGCCCGATGGAGTAGTCCACATCGGGCTTGGGCGACCTGCCATAACCCAGCAGATCCAGTGCGTATACATGGAAACCATTGGCTGCGAGCGTTGGAATCATGTTGCCCCAGTCCTCTCCTCGTGCACCCAGGCCATGCACCAGCACCAGCGGCACTCCAGAGCCTGCACTACCACCAAGATGTTGAGGCATCGCTTCAAGGTAGTGGATCTTGTAACCGTCCACGTCAACGAATTCGCTCAACACGTTTTGTTGCCGAAGATGAAACCGGATTATTGCGTCGGCAATTACGAGCGGCGCGCGGTACACAGTAACCCCCGCAACCAACCCGACCACCAGGATCAAGACCAACACTGTCAAAAGCCAACGTTTCATCTGAATCTCCGCTTTTCTCGACCTCTTGGATTCTGGCACGTCATCGTTCGTTGTTATTACTTTTTAATCTCGCTTTTCTTCACGGCAACTTTCTTTGCTGAAACTTTTTTTACAGCAGTCTTCCCAGCGCTTTTTGCCGTCGGCACCCCGGTCTTCTTTTCCGGCGCTACAAACTTCCCTCGAACTTCCTTGATCTTGTCCGCTTCAGCCCGAATCCCCGCGGGCTGCGCCCCGGCATTCTTGTTGTTGGATTCAATCACCTGCAGTCCGGGAAAATGCTGCCGCAGAAATTGCCCGGTGTACGATGCCGGCACCGTCGCAAGTTGTTCCGGCGTACCAAACCCCACAATCGTGCCACCGCCTTCTCCACCCTCGGGCCCCATGTCGATCAGGTAGTCCGCGTTTCGAATGATGTCCAGATTGTGCTCAATGATAATCACCGTATTGCCAAGATCGGCCAGCCGATGCAGCACATCCAGCAACCTCCGCACATCGTCAAAGTGCAGCCCAGTCGTCGGCTCATCCAGCAGGTACAGCGTACGGCCCGTCTGCCGCTTGCTCAGTTCTCGAGCAAGCTTCATGCGTTGCGCCTCGCCACCAGACAACGTCGTCGCCGACTGCCCCAGGTGAATGTACCCCAGGCCAACATCGACCAGTGTCTGCAGCTTGACCGCGACAGTGGGGATGTCCTTCAGCACCGGAAGCGCATCCGCAATCGACAACTCCAAGAGGTCCGCAATCGAATACCCATTGAAGCGAACTGACAGAGTTTCCTGGTTGTAGCGCCGGCCGTTGCATATCTCGCACAACACATAAACATCCGGCAGGAAGTTCATCTCGATCCGCCGCTGTCCTTCGCCCTGGCACGCCTCGCACCGGCCACCCTTCACGTTGAAGCTGAACCGCCCGGGTTTGTACCCACGTTCGCGGCTATCCGGCAACTGCGCAAACAGATCGCGAATCGCCGTAAATACACCCGTATAAGTCGCAGGGTTTGACCGCGGCGTCCGACCGATCGGCGACTGGTCGATCTGGATAACCTTATCCAGTTGATCCACGCCAATCACCTTGCCATGCTGCCCCGGTTCTTCGCGGGAGCCGTACAGTTCCTTGGCCAGCGCCCGATACAAAATGTCATTCACGAGCGATGACTTGCCCGACCCCGAGACACCCGTCACCACAGTCATCACGCCCACCGGAAAATGAGCCGTAACCTCCTGCAAGTTGTGCGAGCGTGCCCCTTCAACCGTGATCCAGCGTCCATCCAGCGGGCGCGGTCCCTTGTCTTCGGTCCCGTCTTCCAGCACCCGAACCGGCCTCGTCACAATCTCAATCTTGCCCGCAAGATACTGCCCCGTGATGCTCGCCGGATTCGCCATAATCTCGGCCGGCGTTCCATCGGCGATCAAATAGCCGCCGTTCTTCCCCGCCCCCGGACCCAGGTCCAGCACGTAATCCGCTTTACGAATCGTGTCTTCATCATGTTCGACAACGAGCACCGTATTGCCCAGATCGCGCAGCGCCTCAAGCGCTGCAATGAGCCGCTGATTATCCCTCTGGTGCAGCCCGATCGACGGCTCGTCCAGCACATAAAGCACTCCCCTGAGCCGGCTTCCAATCTGCGTCGCAAGCCGAATCCGCTGGCCCTCGCCACCCGACAAAGTAGCTGCCGAGCGATCCAGCGAAAGATACCCCAGCCCCACGGCATTCAGGAATTGCAACCGCTCGATAACTTCTTTTTGCAACCGGTCCGCAATCAGCTTGTCGCGGCCCACGAACTTCATCCCCAACGCGCCCTTGAGCGCACGCTCCAGGCTCAACGCCGTAAAGTCCGCGATGCTCGTCGCAACGATCTTGCCATCGCGATCAGGAATCGGAACCGTCACTGCCAGCGACTCAGGCCGCAGCCTGCGACCTTTGCACTTAGGGCACGCGCTCGCGCTCATGTACTGCATCATGTAATCCCGATAGCCCTCGCTCTTGGTGTCTTCAAGGTTCGACCGTAAATAGGCAAAGATCCCATGAAACCCCGTCCGCCCGCGCTCGCCCGCAGGGGGGCCGTACAGCAGTAGGTTCCTTTCTGGCTCCGGCAACTGGCTGAATGGCAGCTTCAGGTTGATCTTGTACTTATCCGCCGCCAGTTTGATCAGCTTCAACAAATACTGCGAGCCCGATCCCGGCCCCATCGCGCCATCCAGCAGCGGCTTCGACCAATCGGTAATCGTCTTCGCCGGGTCGAAATCATAGATCGACCCTAGCCCATGGCACTCCGGACACGCCCCATAGTTCGAGTTGAAGGAGAAACTCCGCGGCTCCAGCTTTGGCACGTTGATCCCGCAGTCCGGGCAAGCCATTGTGGACGAGTAAAGCGTCTCCTCAACCACTCCCCGATTTGCTCCCTGGATAGCAATCAGTACCAACCCGTTCGCCATCTGCAGAGCCTTCAACACGCTGGCCTCAAGCCTTCGCGTGTCGTACCGAACGACTCCCGCAAGCGCTGCATTTGTGTCATCTGGCGCGGCTAGCATGGGCTTCAGGATAATGCGATCCACTACCGCCTCAATCGCATGATTTTTGCGCTTCTCCAGGCGCATTCCTTCCGTAAGCTCCATCATCTCGCCATCGATGCGAGCCCTGAAACCTTGCTGATCCAGCGTCTCAAGCTCTTCGCGAAATTCGCCCTTCCGCCCCCGCACGATCGGCGCAAATACAGTAATTCGCTCACCCGGCGCAAGCGAGACAATCCGCTCCACAATCTGCTCCGCACTCTGCCTTGAGATCGGCCTCGAACAATTCGGGCAGTGCGGCTGACCTATGCTTGCGTACAGCAGACGCAGATAGTCATAGATCTCGGTAATCGTTCCCACAGTCGAACGCGGCGACCGCGAAGTCGTCTTCTGCTCAATGGAAATAGCAGGGCTCAGACCGTCGATCGAATCCACATCCGGGCGCTCCATCTGGTCCAGAAACTGGCGTGCGTAGGCGCTCAGCGTCTCCACGTAGCGCCGTTGTCCCTCAGCATAGATGGTGTCGAACGCAAGCGAACTCTTCCCCGAACCTGAAAGGCCCGTCACTACCGTCAACGTGTTGCGCGGAATCGAAACGGATACGTTCCGCAGATTATGTTGCCTGGCCCCGCGCACGGTAATGTGCGTGATGCCCTTCCTGGGCGACTTCACAGGCTTTTCCATCACGGCTTCTTCGATAACAAGTCCACTGCTCATAAGTGTCGAAGGCCGTCCTTTCGGCCAACCTTCAGACTACTGCATGTGACTATCAAGCCTGCTAAACGAAGAGTCCGTCTCCCAATGTCGGTTTTGCCGTGGTCAACACTCCCACCGCTCCCATGGCGGTATCTGGGTGTACAACAGTGCATTAAATATCAATATTTTCGGCTGAAAAGCTTTGCGACAATGGCGTAGGCGCGGATGATTCTCCGCGACCTGGGGGTTGCTCTTGCTTTCGTTGATTCTGCTTATCAGTGCCGTGATGGCGTCGCTCGCAGCGGGGGTTCTCATGGCACACGCAGTTTGCGTGTCCATGTTCAAGCTCTTCCACATGCATGCGGCCCAGGTGGCTGCGCGCTCGGTCAAATCCGTTGCAACGCCCGCACGCCTTCGCGTCATCGGCAGCTAGACTTCCCGTGCGCTCTACTGCGGCGGCTTCGGCTGCTGCTGCTGCATCTTCATCAATTGTTCGTAAATCTGCTGCGGCGTTTTGACGCCATTCGGAGAGTGCGCCGTGGTCGTCTCCGGAGTTGTCGTTACCGGAGCTGGGTTCACCTGCACAGGCACAGCCGCGCCATTTGCTGACGGAAGAGCCCCGGGCTGCCACTGCTGAGGATGCGGCGGATTAACCCCACGCGGATTTGCACCCGGCGCATTGGATACACGCGGCGTCAACTGAGGTGGCAAATCAGTTTCGTCCTCAGGATCTACCCCACTGCCCGCAATCGGGTTCGGCGGCGAAGCCCCTCCTTGCCGCGGCGTCAGCACAAGCTCCCGGGGAGCCGCACTCGCGTCCTGGATCAGAAACATATTGCTCCCCGTGCCATTCAGCAAAGTTACGAGAACTGCCGGCATGAGCGCCGGCCCGTAAGTCCCATAAACCCGCTCATCTGCAACGCCACCCGTAACCTTCAGGTTGCTCAGTCGAGAGATCTCGCGCAAAATCTGGTTCAAACTGGAGTTGTCCGCCGTGACGGTCAACAAACCTCCGGCATAGACAACCTTTGCCGGTCGAGCAGACCGAACCACAACCGGGTTTTGCGACGGCGGCACAGCCTGTATCTCAGTTGTCGCAGGAGGCAGGGCCTGCAACGCGGCGGAAGGTTTTTGCGGTGGCAGAGGGCGCATAACCCCTGGGGTTCCCTGCCCCCAGGCCACCGTGTAGACGGCGATCAGGCTGAACGAACTTATTAACCGAAGACCAACTGTCACAATCGCACCCTCCCTTCTCTTACTTGCCGCAACGTCTAGTTTTATGCGCCCAATGTTTGGTGACCCGCTCGACCCTGCGATCAATACTCCCAACAGTCTAACGTCCGCACGTTGCGAATGGTCTAAACTTAGGAGCGCGCTCCGCATAACCCTAACGGAATGTCGGACGCCTAAGGTAAGGTCGCATGCATTTGACGAAATCTCTTATCCTCTCCGCTGTCTTTGCAGGGTCCTGGTTCTGTCCTCCGACCCATGCAGCCGAGGTATGCACCACGCAATCTCAAATGCAGCCCGCTGAGCGCGACAAGCTGGCCGCAGCCGCAGCCAATCTGGCACGCCGCATTCAGCTGAACGATCAGACCGGCCTCCGCTCAGCCACCATCGCCGAGTTCCAGAAAGATTTCAGCGGCATCGCCGATGTGGTTTCCGCAACCGCACCACGGCTCACCGGCGCCACCGCCGTCGTGGAGCAGATCTACATTCTGGACGCCTCTACGCTGCAGAAAACCCCCACCGGCGCAGCCCCGGATGCCCAGTTTTACTGCACGCTCAACAAGTCTCAGGCCGAAGCCGATTTCTCCATTCCCCAACTACCCCCCGGCCGCTACGCGTTTGCCATGGTAAGGATGGACTCAGCGCAGCCATGGCGGCTCTCCTTCCTGCTTCGGTCAGAGGCCGGAAACTGGCAGCTCGCCGGACTCTACCCCAAGGCCCTGACAGCCGCCGGTCACGATGGCCTATGGTACTGGCAGCAGGCCCGCACTCTGCAAACGCAGAAAGAACAGTGGAACGCCTGGCTTTACCTCCAGCAAGCGCAGACTCTTCTTGTTCCGGTAAATTTCGTCTCCAGCACGCACCTGGAGAAGCTGCAGACCGAGCTTACCCAGGCGACGCCACCGGCGCTCTCCGGTGGCGTCGGCCCCGACACACCCTTCGTGCTCAAAGCCCCGGATGGAACCGAATATCGCTTCACCGCTATCAACGTAGACGATTCGCTTGGCAAGGAGAAAGTGGACGTCTCCGCGCACTTCAAAGTGGATGCCCTTGGCGACTCAGCCGCTGCTCGCAAGCGCAATATCGACGCTATGTCCGCTCTCGTCACCAGCCATCCGGAGCTTCGCAAAGCCTTCCACGGCATCCTGATCTTCGCCGAGGCGCCCAACACCAGCCCCTACACCACTGAGCTGGCGATGTCCGAAATTCATTAGCAACCTGCGTACTCTGGCATGGCCCCAGTGAATTCCGGATGCTACGGTAAGACCCTCCGGGAGCAGGCTGGGATAAAAGCTCAATGATTCCCGGCTTCTCTAACGCTTCAAGCACTCAAACTCTAAAACTGGAAGAAGACCCCATGCCGAATATCTTCAAGACGGATCGAACGCAGAAGACACTTTGCGAAGCAATCGAAGGCCGTCGCTCCACTCCAAGCTTTGATGGAGCCCCGATCCCCTCTGAAGATCTTCGTCAAATCCTCGACGCTGGCCTGAATGCGCCCAGCGGATACAACATGCAGCCCTGGCGGTTCATCGTCGTCCAGTCTCCGGAACAGAAGCGAAAGCTACGCGCCGCAAGCTACAACCAGGCCAAGGTAGAAGAGGCCTCGACCATAATCGTGGCCTGTGGCGATATGGATGGCTGGCGCGGCGACCTGCCCAAGATGCTCCAGATGGGCCGCGAAGGCGGCATGCCCGAGAGCTACGCCGCACAGGCCAGCACCAGCGTGTCGCAGTACATTTCCAGCTTTTCGCCAGACCAGATGAAACTCTGGCTCAACAAGCAGGTCACCATCGCCTACACCCACATGCTCCTGATGGCGGAAGTCCTGGGCTACGACACGGCCCCCATGGAAGGCTTTGAGCAGGAGAAAGTTCACGAAGCCCTGCGACTCCCGCTCAGCTACTGGGTCGTAGCCCTGCTCGCCGTAGGACATCTCAAGGGGCCCGATAAGTTCTTCGGTGGCCGGTTTGAGCTCCCCGACACCGTCTTCGCCGAAGAATACGGCAAACCCCTCAAGTAGCCCCGTCTTCTGGTTTGATATTCACCAGGTCATGCTCTGACCTGTCATTTCGCAGCGAAGGAATCTGCTGGTGTCTTTGCACTCTCAGCCCGGTCCCAATCACTCATGCCTGAAGCCCAGATTCGTCGCATCCCCAATCTGTTACACCTCCTCATCTTCCTTGCGCTGACCATCTTTTCCTTCCTGATCTCAGAAGCTCTAGTCCTCACCATCGCCCACTCCCATCCGCTCACCGCGGCCCTGGTCAATCAAAAGATCCAACTAACCGCGAACGCAATAACCTACATCCTCTGCCTTTCCGCATCGGCATTCCTCTTTCCCTCAATCTGGGAGCGGTCGTTTCCATCCGGAATTCGATGGTCCCCGGCAAAAGCGACGCCGCGGTTGGTTCTCACCGGTCTCAGCCTTGGCTTTATCTCTCAGGGCATCAGCAACTTCCTTCCCGCGCCCAACAAGATGCCCATTGAAGACGCCTTCCGCGACCCCGGCACTATCTGGTTCCTCGCGGCCTTCGGCATACTTCTCGCTCCACTGTTTGAAGAAATCCTCTTCCGTGGCTTCCTCCTCCCCGGCCTGGCCATCGCCTTCGACTGGGTCCTGATGCCACGCGGCGACACACCCGATCAAGGCCTCGAAAATCTCCGCACCTGGCAGGCATCTGAACGCTTTACAAGCACTGCACTGGTCTTTGCCTCACTCATCACAAGTCTCCTCTTCGCCCTCATCCACGCACCCCAGCTAGGCAAAAACTGGGCCGCAATCGGACTTCTGGCCGCCGTCTCCCTGATCCTCTGCTTCATTCGCATTCGAACGAATTCGGTAGCGGCCTCCACCCTGGTCCACGCCACTTACAATCTTTCCGTCTTCGTCTCCATCTTCATTGCCACCTCTGGCTTTCATCACCTTGAACGCCTCTAAGCTAACCTGTCCCTGCTAACCTGTCTGTATGGACCCGCGCCCCGCCCTGCTCGACCTTATCGCCACCCTCTCCTTCCGCCTCGGCGACTTCACCCTCTCCTCCGGCCAAAAGTCCGACTACTACATCGACTGCCGCATCACCACCCTTCACGCCGAAGGCGGCCGCCTCTCCGGCATAGTCCTCCTGGACCTCATCCGCGAGCACTTCCCCCACGCCGTAGCCATCGGCGGCCTCACCATGGGAGCCGATCCGCTCGTCTCGAACACCGCCTCTGCCAGTGCCTGGGAGCTAGCCGACCACACCGAGTTCCTCGCACTCGACCCCAACGAAGACCACGGCCCTACCCCCACCCTCATCGACGGCTTCCTCGTCCGCAAATCCGAGAAGACCCATGGCACCGGTCGCCGCGTCGAAGGCTTCCTCCATCCCGGCGCCAAAGTCGTCATCGTCGACGACGTCTGCACCACCGGCAACTCCACCATCATCGCCATCGAAGCCGCACGCGAAGCCGGCATGAACGTCATCGGCGTCCTCTGTCTCGTCGACCGTGAGCAAGGCGGCCGCCAGCAAATCGAGCGCGCCCTCGCCGAAATTCCCCTCGACGGGCAGACCCCGACCCCCACCTTCCTTGCCATCTTCACCGCCAACGACGTCCGCAAAGCACACCTGGCACTGGCACGATAAACTTGCATAAGACATGATTCCTACCCTCGAATGGCTCCCTGAAGGCGTCTCTTTTCTCGATCAAACAAAGCTCCCGCTCGAAGAGACTTACGTACTCGCAACCGACTACCAGCAAGTTGCCATCGTCATCCGCGACATGATCGTTCGGGGCGCCATGGCAATCGGCGTCTCCGGCGCGATGGGTGTCGCGCTCGGCATCCAGAACTCCACCGCGACTACCCTTCCCGCACTCACGGCTGAAGTCGCCATCATCTGCGATCACCTCGCCGCGACCCGTCCCACCGCCGTCAATCTCTTCTGGGGAATCGCACGAGTCCGCGATCTCTACACCCAGCTAGCCGCCGCCAACACCCCCATCCCGGCTATAAAAGAGCAGGTCGTCGCCCTGGCCCGCTACATGTACGACGAAGACATCGCCAACTGCAAACAGCTTGGCCAGTTCGGCGCCGAACTCCTGCCCAAATCCGGCACCGTCCTCACCCATTGCAACGCCGGTGCACTGGCTGCCTGTGGGTACGGTTCTGCTCTTGGCGTCATCCGCGCCGCGATCGAACGCGGCCACCAGATCGACGTCTTCGCCGACGAAACACGACCCTATCTCCAGGGCGCACGCCTTACCGCATGGGAACTCATGAAGGACAACATCCCCACCACCGTCCTCTGCGACAACATGAGCGCCCACCTCATGAAGCAGGGCCGCATCCAGGCTGTCATCGTAGGCGCGGACCGCATCGCCGCCAACGGCGATACCGCCAACAAGATCGGCACCTACGGCGTCTCCATCCTCGCCAAGGAGCACGGCATCCCCTTTTACGTCGCTGCCCCCTGGGCCACCATCGACATTGCCACCGCTCACGGTGACCTCATTCCCATTGAGCAGCGCGACCCCCGCGAAGTCACCCACTCCAACGGCAAGCAGATGACTCCTCACGGCGTGCGCATCGAGAACCCTGCCTTCGACGTCACCCCCGCAAAATACATCACAGCCATCATCACCGAGCGCGGCATCCTCCGCGCCCCTTTCGGCCAATCCATCGCCGAGATGAACAAGCTATAGCTCGTATGCCCGTGTCTCGCTCTTAGAACCTGGGCCCTTAGGGAGCGCGGCCGCAATAATTTAGAAGGGCGAGCACAACGTTTGCACCACGGTCCACGCCGGCAAGAGCGATCGCGTCGGTGCCGTAGAGTTACCCGTCATATTCATGCAAGATCTTGCTCCGCAAAACACTTTCGCTTCTCCCCTAGCCACGGGTCCAAAGCAATCCGGCGCCCACGGCATCACGACCCCACAAACATCCCGTCCGCAAGCCTGCACACTCATCAAAACCCGCACGCCGTCTACCGTATCCTTGCAATAGCACGAAAGGGCCCCGCAGCATGACGCAGCACCTAAGCCTCCCGTTGATTTTGGACCCACGACACCGTTCCCTTACCCGCGGGAACATCATGGTTGTCCTCAGCGTGCTTGTCTCCGTCCGGCTCTCCGACTTCCCCCACAATCGCCCCACCCTCCTGCTGCTGCTGCCTACCCTGTTCGCCATGCTCGGCACTGTGGACACTATCCGTTGTATGCGCCGCAGTTGGAACTTTTATCACGCCGGCGTGATCCTCTGCATCTACATGGACCTGATGGCGCTCTGCATGATCCTCTTCCTGCTTATCTATCCCTACTCGAACATGCTCACCTCTACCTCCTGATTCGGTCTTGATAGGTTGGGCAGTACCGGCCGTGGAAATCCGTTGCGCCTCAGTTGCCCATATCCACGATGCAAAGCTTCTCCTGAACAAGTACATCGCCACAATCGGCGTCATCCGAGAGACACGCCGCACGCCATCACGTCCTGCCTCGCCTATAACGGTTCCACCAGCGAATCCGCTCTCAGGATAGATTCTGGCGAGGCCGTCCCCGCAGGCTGCACCGTCCTTTAGCCACTCCGTGTACACCTCCGCCACACCCACAATTCAGAGGTCACGGCACTACACACGCGCTGCTCAATGCCTTGGAAGCGCATGCCGCGAACACCGCGGACTCGGTCTACTGGGGCAACAGGCATGGCCTAAAACATGCCTGACAACCCCCAGGTCGTAATGGCGACAACTCTGAGGCAACCGTCTTCATACGCAAGAGCCTGCGTGCTCCTGAAAAAGAGAGAAGATCAGTCGGCCCACTGGGTTATACTCCCGGCAGTCCCGGACCAGCCTTTCCGGAAAAGCCACATCAGGAGACGAACATGATCAAAGGCTTCAGAGAATTTGTATTGCGCGGAAACGTCATAGATTTGGCCGTCGCCGTAATTGTCGGCACTGCGTTTACAGCCATCGTCACCTCGTTCGTCACCAATCTTGTAAATCCCTTTATCGCCGCAATCGTTGGCAAGCCCGATTTCTCGGCGCTAACCTTTTCCGTCAACGGCGGCATCATCAAATATGGCGAGTTCCTCAACTCCATCATCGCCTTCCTGCTGCTGGCCAGCGTCGTCTACTTTCTCCTCGTGGTGCCCACTAATCTCTTGTTGGAGAAATACAAGAAGCTCGTCGTACCGGAGATCACCAGCAAAGCCTGCCCACAGTGCCTCTCCGACGTTCCACTAGCCGCTACCCGCTGCAAATTCTGCACCCAGCTCGTCTAGTCCAATCGATACATAGGCCCAGGGGCTTCATGTCGCGTTTCAACCTGCCAAGCCCCGATTTCATGAAAAAAGCCGTCCCAATTCAAGTCCGAGGAAATCCTTGATCCTGCGCCCCGCCACCACAGCCCTGCTCTTCCTCCTCCCAGCCCTCGCAGCCGGCCAGCAAGCCCCCGCCCCCACTTCCGTCTTCGGCTACCGCGACTTCTCCCTGCAGGCCAAATGGGATGCCGCTTTCCTCGCGGTCCCAGATGCCGCCCTCGCCGGCCAGCATCTCAAGACCCTTACCGCTGCTCCCCACTGGGCCAGTTCGCCAGAAGACTATGCCACCGCGGTGTACGTAGCAGACAAGTTCAAGGCCGCCGGGCTTGAAACCAAAATTGTGCCTTACAAAGTCCTCCTCAACAAGCCCATAAAAATCGTTATCGAAGCCTTCGACGCCAGCGGCAAAAAACTCATGTCCGGCCCCACCCCAGAGCATGTTGACCCCAAGGTTGACGGCGGAGACCCCTTCCAGGATGACCCCCGCGTCCTCCCTGCCTTCAACGGCTCCAGCCCCTCCGGCGATGTTACCGCCCAGGTTATCTACGCCAACTACGGCTCCCCCGCCGACTTCAAGAAACTCGCTGACCTCGGCGTCTCCGCCAAGGGTAAGATCGCTCTCGTCCGCTACGGTGGCAACTACCGCGGCATCAAGGTTTACGACGCCCAGCGCGCTGGCTGCGTCGGCGTCCTCATCTACTCCGATCCCGCCGACGACGGTTACTTCCGCGGCGAAATGTACCCCAAGGGACCCTACCGCCCCGAGTCTGCCGTCCAGCGCGGAGCCGTTCAGTTCCTGCCCATCTACCCCGGCGACGCCACCACACCCGGCGTAGCCTCCACCATGGACCTTCCCGACTCCAAACGCATCCCCGCCGACAAGATCCAGGCCAACTGGCCCTCCATCCCCGTCAACCCCCTCTCCTACCTTGACGCCAGCCCCATCCTCAAGAACCTCACCGGTCCCGTCACTCCACATGAGTGGCAGGGCGCCCTCCCCTTCACTTATCACACCGGCGAGACCGGGTCCGCAAAAGGCGGCTCCGTCACCGTCCACATGCACCTCGAGCAGGACACAAAACTTCGCACCATCTGGGACGTCGTCGGCACCATCGAAGGAACAGACCCCGCCGAGAAAGAAGACTGGGTCGTCGCCGGCAATCACCGCGACGCCTGGGTCTACGGCGCAGTCGACCCCAGCAGCGGTACCGCCGCTATGCTCGAAACAGTGCATGGTCTCGGCGCCCTCCTCAAGCAAGGCTGGAAGCCCAAACGCCGTATTGTCATCGGCTCCTGGGACGCGGAAGAAGAAGGCCTCATCGGCTCCACCGAATGGGTCGAAGAGCACATGAGCAATCTCGATAAAGCCGTCGCCTACTTCAACACTGACGTCGCCGTCGCCGGCCCCAACTTCGACGCCTCCGCCGTCCCCTCGCTCAAGCAGTTCGTCGTCGAACTAACTCGCGAGGTCCCCTCACCCGCCGGTGGAACGGTCTACGACCAGTGGCTCAAGAACCAGGCCGCTCACAACAGTGAAACCGACAGAGAAGAAAATCCCGACTCCCGCAAGCGTCGCAACTCCTCCTCTGAAGTCCACGTTGGCGATCTCGGCTCCGGCTCCGACTTCACCCCGTTCCTCCAGCACGCCGGCGTCCCATCCACAGACATCGGCTCCGGCGGACCCTACGGCGTGTACCACTCCGTCTTCGACAACTACAACTGGTTCATCAAGAACGCCGACCCGACCTTCGTCTACGAGCAACAACAAGCCCGGGTCTTCGGCCTGGAGATCATTCACATGGCCGACGCCGACGTCCTGCCTTACGACTTCGCGGCCTATGGCAAGGCCGTCGCAGGATACATCTCTGCCTCAGAAGCCCGCGCCAAAACCGCAAACCTTGCCCTCGACTTCACCCCTCTCCAAACCGCCTCGGCGCGCTTCTCAGCCGCAGGAGCCTCCATCCACGCGCGCCAGCTTGCCCCGGGCGCGGACGTCGCCGCCTTCAACAAATCTCTACGAGCCGCTGAAAACGCTCTCCTCGACCCCGCCGGCCTGCCTCACCGCGACTGGTACAAGCACCTCATCTACGCCCCCGGTGAGTTCACCGGCTACGCCGCCGTAGTTATCCCGGGCGTCAACGAAGGCATCGATGCCGCCGACGCCACCCGCACCCAACAACAAATCGCTCCACTATCGGCCGCCCTCAACCGCGCCTCAAAGATTCTGGAGGCAGCCGCAAAGTAGTCCTGTGGTATTTTGCTTCGATCAGGAATATAAGCCTTCGGGGAGTGACCACCCTGCGCAGTCGATGGATCTGCGTTTCCCTGACGTGCGAGCAGGTCTTCATCGCACGTCAGGACCGCGGCACAACCCGTACAACCTTAGCGCACTTCCATCTCCCGAAAGTGGGATGTTGCTCCCCATGAACCCAAACGATATTTAGTTCAAGAGACGGCATAAGCCGCCAATCAGGAGGTTCCTTTGGTTCACGATCTAATTCTTGCAGCGGTTTTCCTGTCCATGATCATCGCGCCTGCGCTCGTTGCCATGCAGGCCGATCACGGAGAAAAAGAAGCTTAAGACAATCGCATGCGTAATGCGCCCTGGCACCAAGCCACCCCGGCGATGCAAGACTTCCATCCCCAACCGCACCATCGGGCCCGCAGCAACAAATAGAAATGGCCGTTCCCCCAAAGGGATCGGCCATTTCTACTAGCGGCTTCAAACTGAAACTATCCTCGCAGCGCCATCTGCTCCGTCATAATCTGCGTAAGATCGGGCTTCTTCAAACCAAACTCGCTCTCATTGAACTTGTCCACTTTGCTGGACCAGTTCATCGAGCAGAATTTCGGTCCACACATGCTGCAGAACGCCGCCTCTTTGTAATAATCGTCCGGCAGTGTCTCGTCGTGCATGCTCCGCGCCGTCTCCGGATCGAGCGACAATGCAAACTGTTTGTCCCAGTCAAACGTGTAGCGAGCATGTGAGATCGCATCATCCCTGTCCCGCGCGCCTGGGCGATGACGAGCCACGTCTGCCGCATGCGCCGCGATCTTGTACGCAATGATCCCGTCCTTGACATCCTTCTCATTCGGCAGGCCAAGGTGTTCTTTTGGCGTCACGTAGCAAAGCATCGCCGCGCCGTGCCAGCCAATCATTGCCGCGCCAATCGCCGACGTAATGTGGTCATAACCCGGTGCAATATCGGTAACCAGCGGCCCCAGCACGTAGAACGGAGCGCCATCGCAAAGCTCGATTTCTTTGTCCACCTGCAGCTTGATCTGGTCTAGCGGAATATGTCCCGGACCCTCGATCATCACCTGCACGTCACTCTTCCACGCCTGCCGGGTCAAATCGCCCAGCGTCTTCAACTCTGCAAACTGAGCTTCATCACTGGCATCCGCAAGACATCCGGGTCGCAGCCCGTCGCCCAGACTATAGCTAACGTCGTACTTCGCCATGATCTTCGTAATGCGATCGAAGTTCGTATACAGAAAGTTTTGCTTGTGATGATGCGTCATCCACTGCGCCATAATCGCGCCACCGCGGCTCACGATACCAGTAATGCGCTTTGCAACTAACGGGATATACTCCACCAGCACGCCAGCGTGGATCGTAAAGTAGTCCACGCCCTGCTGCGCCTGCTCCTCAATCACTTCCAGGTAAACGTCGATGTTCAGATCTTCGAGCCGCTTTACGCGGTTCAGCGCTTCGTACAATGGCACCGTCCCAATCGGCACGGGCGAGTGGCGAAGAATCTGCTCCCGAATCATCGCAATATCGCCGCCGGTTGAAAGGTCCATCACCGTATCCGCGCCAAAATGCACAGCCGTATGGAGCTTCCGCAGTTCTTCTTCCACATTGCTTGTCAGCGCCGAGTTGCCGATATTGGCATTAATCTTGCACAGCGACTCCACCCCAATCGCCATCGGCTCCAACTCCGGATGGTTGATATTCGCCGGGATGATCATCGTCCCCTTGGCGATCTCGCTCCGCACCAGTTCTGCGGAAATCTTCTCTTTCTGGGCCACATAGGCCATCTCTTCCGTAATCAATCCCTTACGCGCAAAGTGCATCTGCGACATATTCTCGTCGCCCGTTCGTGCCGCCTCGGCCTTGCGCTCTACGATCCATTCGGCCCGGCCCGTTGGTACTTTGTAGCCATTTTCATTCTCATTCAAGCTCATCGAAGTCCCCTGAGGCAAAATCGCCATCCATCCCGTATCACCGGGTTCTCGCACGAGTATACCTCTGCCCCCAACCCCACGCCCCCAACTCATCCGCGTCACCCTTGCTCCCACAAACACATCGGGTCTACCTTTCAGTTGTCAACCCGCAGGTGCTCGCGATTACCCCAGCTAACCCGAACCCCATGATGGCCCGTTTCATTGCGGCCTCATCTCATCGCAGCCGCATCGCAACAAGTGGTTCGACCGAAATTATATTCACCCAGCCCCAGCCCTTTTGCTCGTCATCCTGCAGGGATCTGCGATTTCTCCTGCGCTCCTACGGACCAAATAAACCCTTCTTTCCACAAATGAACGCCGCTGCGGATCACACAATGGCCACGTGCTTTTAACAGCGTGCGGCAAAGCATCAGGACCTCGGCAAGGGAGCTAAAAGAGGGCTGAAAACCCTGACCAATCGCTCTAGCGGAACCGAAACACCAAACCCGAGCTCACCAGAACCAGCGTGGGGCCCGGAGCATAGTTCGCGCCAGTCTCAGATGACTGCTTCCCAAATCCCACCTCGATCACCCGAAAGTCGACATGCGGAAACACCGTCCAGTCCAATCCGCCCAGCACCTCCCAAAGCAGCCTGCCGTTGAATCTGGAGGTAATATCCGGAGCAGTCGCCCCGGTATACTTCGATCCACCAGCGCCCACAGAAGCCTGCACATATGGTTTGAATGGCAGAATGGGAGCCTTCACCGCCACCCGCACTCCCACCAGCGCGCTGTAATACTGGTACCGATCGCCTGCTCCCAGATCTCCACGCAAATCGAGGCCAGCCCGAACCGGGCCAAGATGGATAAAGTCGTCGTAAATTCCCACGCCGCCGCCCCGAAGCCAGATCGAAGTGTTGCTTGAACTGTCGTTGTAGTGCGTCAGGTCCAACTTCCCGTACACCGCAAGCTGAGCCTGCGCTGCAGCAGTTATAAGGGTTACGGCACAAAACAGTTTCAGCCAGGTAAGTTTCATCGAACCCACTTCTCAAACAGGATTATTAGTCCGTTCAGAGTACTGCCCTTTACGGCTCTTCAGCGCCATAGGGACCAGCCTCGCTAACTAGCCACAACGAATGCATTCAATTTGGCTTATTCGGAGTCAAAATCGCTGTGGTTCATTTGTGATCCATCTCGCTCCATGTCGCGCAAAAAGTCAGTTGGACAAGGAAGGAACCCGAGTGTGAACACATTGCGCCTGAATCCTTGTCAAGTCCCACGAACTCTCCATATTGATCTAACCGCCACATTTGACGGCACTTCCACCATAAAAATAGTTGATGAAACTATCCCCCGGCTATCGAGTAAAATCGAAATTAGAGTAAGAGGTAGAAGCCAGACGAGACGCCTCTCATCACGTATCATGAAGCGAAGAATTTTGCTTTACCCGTCTGGAATGAATAATTTACCCGACCCCTTCGGTCTAACAGCAACCAAAGGAAGAATTTAGCTCAGGGGTAGGAGGTGGGGGTATCCCACCGGATACAAAAAGAGAGAGCTGTCATGCAAAAAGGTCACACCAAAATCGCCATTGCCGCTGCCGTAATCCTCGCCGTCGTAGCGTGGCTCGCCGTTACCGGCGTGCAATCAAACAAGAGCTACTACGTCACCATCACCGAGCTTCAAGGCATGGGTGGCAAAGCGTATACCCGCCATCTCCGTGTCGCAGGCAACGTCAAACCCGGCAGCATCCAACGAAGCGGCACCAACGCGCACTTTGAACTTCTCGAACAGGGCAAGTTCCTCCAGGTCTCTTACCAGGGCTCAGAGCCGCCACCCGACACTTTTAAAGATGATGCCCAGGCGCTAGCCATTGGAACTTATGGTCGCGACGGCGTCTTCCACGCCACGCAGCTCCAGGCCAAGTGCGCCAGCAAGTATGCACCCGCACCCGGCTCGCGCCCCACAGCACCCGGCTCCCCTGCGACTGCCTCCGTCGTCATCCCGGCAAAATAACGTGGTCGCTGTCGCCGAACTGCATAACGTCTCCAAGACCTTCGGCAGCTTTGCCGCGATCCGTAATCTCACACTCGTTTTGCAACCCGGCACGATCAATCTCGTGCTGGGTGAAAACGGCGCAGGCAAGTCTACTCTGATGCGCCTCCTTGCAGGCCTCGCAGCCCCGACGTTCGGCAACATCACTGTCTTTGGCGTAGCCCCTGGTGAGTCGCGCGGGCGCATTGCCTACATGTCCCACGCACCCATGCTCTACGACGAGCTTTCTGCCACAGAAAATCTCAGCTACTTCTCTGCTCTCCATCGGGGTGGCGGCGACTGTAACTGCGGCGGTTCCCCCGAGATGGCGCTCCGCGCAGTTGGCCTCGACCCGGCACTCACGCGTCCTGTCTCGGAGTACTCACAGGGAATGCGCCAGCGCGTCTCACTTGCGCGCGTCCTGCAGACCGACCCGGAGTTATTGCTCCTCGATGAACCCTTTTCGAACCTCGACGTCGCCGGCGCGCAACATATGGTCAAGCTGCTGGCCGACTTCCGCACCTGGCCCAACAACAACAGCAGCAGTGGCCGCACCATCGTCCTTACCACGCACCAGGCTCACCTTGCCTCCCCCATCGCAGACCGCACCCTCACTATCGAGCGCGGCGCCCTTGTGGGAGATAAATCTTGAAGGCACCGAGCAAGACAAACGCCGCCCGCCTCCTTGACCAACTCGGAATTGCCTATGAACTCCGACCCTATGAGGTGGACCTTGAAGACCTCACCGCCATTAGCGTGGCACGCAAGATCGGCATGCACGCCGAGCAGGTCTTCAAGACGCTCCTCACCGAGTCCAACGCGGAGGAACACTTCTTCGCCGTAGTCCCCGGCGACCGGGAAGTTGACCTGAAAAAACTAGCCATGGCTGCCGGCGTCAAGAATCTTGATCTTGCCGGCCTCAAGCGTGTAGAACCGCTCACGGGTTATATCCGTGGTGGCGTTACCGTCCTGGCCGCACGCAGGCCCTTTCCCGCCTTCGCGGACGATACGATCGAGCTCTTCGATCAAATCAGCGTCTCCGCCGGACAGCGAGGCCTGCAACTGATCCTCGCGCCCACAGACTACCTGCGTGCGACCGCCGCCTCTGTCGCCAGCCTGACCAAGGCGGTGGCATGAAATTTTTACGTCACACACTGACGCATCTCCGCAAAGACCTGCGGCTGGAATGGCGGTCCCGCGACTCGATCACCGGGATGCTCTTCTTCTCGCTGCTTGTTGTGGTGGTCTTCTCGCTGGCCTTCGATCCTACGGCCGCGGTCTCACGGCAGATTGCAGGCGGCATCCTGTGGATTGTGCTGCTTTTTGCGGCCGTCACGGCGCTCAACCAGTCGTGGACACGTGAGCAACGGAACCACGTGCTGGACGCCCACCGGCTGGCACCCTCATCCCCGGCCGCGCTCTTTTTGGGCAAGGCGCTTGCAAATTTTATCTTCGTTACGGTTGTTGAGTTGATGCTGGCGCCGCTGTTTACAGTCTTCTACAATTTGCGCGTGCTTGGCGAGGGCTGGCTTCTGCTACTTGTCCTGCCGCTCGGCACCTGGGCCCTTGTGGCCAATGGAACCTTCTTCGCCGCGCTTGGCCTGCGCACGCGTAACCGAGAGATGATGCTTCCGCTGATCCTCTTCCCTATTTCGATCCCGGCTCTTCTGGCAATGATTCAAGCGACGACTGCCATCCTGACCGGTGAGTTCGAACCCAAACTTTGGATTCAGCTGCTGATTGGTTATGACATTGCCTTTACCACCGTATGCTTGCTACTGTTCGAAGTCATTCTCAACGCGGAGTAAACTATAGATATGACGAAGTCTTTCAAAATGACTCTCGGCTTCCTCTGGCTTGCCCTGACCCTCGTTGCGCTGACCATTGGTTTCCGGCAAGCTCTCTTTATTGCGCCGACGGAAGCGACTATGGGCAACATCCAGCGAATCTTCTACTGGCATGTTCCTTCTGCGATGCTGGCGCTGACATTTCCGTACGTTAACTTCATAGCTTCTGCGGCGTTCCTGTTCCTGCGGCGGCGGAATGCGCTGGCGGCCTTGACTGCGGATGCGGTTGCCGTGGCGGCGGCGGAAGTCACTATTGTGTTCACCTCCATCGGCTTGGTAACGGGAATGCTTTGGGGACGGGCTGTGTGGGGCATCTGGTGGACCTGGGATGCGCGGCTTACGACGTTCCTGCTGCTCTGGCTGCTCTACGTGGCTTACCTGATGACACGGCGGCTTTCCAACACCGGCCAGACGTCGACCATAGGGGCGGTTCTATCTATCTTTGCCGCCGTAGATGTACCGATCGTTTATATGTCCATTCGCTGGTGGCGCACACAGCATCCTTCGCCGGTATTTGGCGGCGGCTCGGATTCCGGGCTAGACAAGAGTATGTACCCGGCATTCCTCTGGAATATCTCGGCCTGGGCAATGTGGGGCATCTTTATCCTGGTGCTCCGCTTCGCACTGGAACGGCGGAGACAGCGCGCCGAGCAGGAAGCTACGCTACAGTCGCTCGAGAGTTCGATCCTGTACGACCAGCATCTTAGCTCACATTCTGCAAGCCGATCGGAGTTAGGAAATGCGTTTTGACGGTTTCAATACGATAGAGGGCCGCCACCTGGTCTTCGCTTACGCAGCCATCATCCTGATTCAGGGTGGCTACGTCGGCTGGGTAGCGCTGCAATGGCACAAGTTGAGCCCATCGAATAAAAAGACTACGAAGCCTTTGTAGCCCAAGGCTTCGTAGTCCGAGGAGTTTGCAAATAATGAAGGATCACCCTAGGCGATCCTTCACTTCACTTTTACAGACACGTGTCTGACTGGTAAGTTGTGAACTGAGTTCGAATTTCTCTATACATACTTTCCAGCATTTCGGACTGCGAACCTTGATCATCGTCTCCAGGCAAGATCTTCTGTGCTTCCTCCTGCTCACCACCCCACTGCTGCTGTTCAGCGGGTGCCGACGCAACGGCTTTCCCGATGTTCCGGACAGCTATCGCGAGTTTGCGTACGTCGTCAATCGCACGGGCAACACGGTCACGGTGCTGGACCTGGTGTACCTCCGGCCGGATCGGACGCTCTCAGTGGGACGCGCACCTGTCGCCGTGACGGCTAACCCGAAACGGAATGAGGTCTACGTCGTCAATTCGCAATGCGAGGCGTCTGCCGGCTCCGTTTCTGTCATCGACACGGCTCAAAATCTGGTGGTCGCCACGATCCCTGTGCAGGCTTGTCCGGTCTCTCTTTCAGTGGACCCCACCGGACATCGTGCGTTTGTAGCGAACTCCGTCTCGAACACGATCTCTATGCTGGATCTGGACTCGCGGCGCGTGCTGGCGACGGTGTCAGCCGGGCGGGGGCCTAGCGAGGCTGTAATCGCCCCGGATGGCCGTACGCTGGTTGTTACGAATGCACGCGCCGACAGTGTGTCTCTGTTCTCAGTCGCTGCGGCGGGACAGCAGGGCGCACCCCTTACATTGCGGAACTTCTACACCGGCTGTCCCGGGCCAACCAGCGCGGTTGTGTTGCCGGACTCTTCAAAGGCCTTTATCGCGTGCGGGGCGGGTCATCAGGTGATGGCCCTGAGTTTGTCCGCGGCACCTGACTCATGGGCGGCGAAACAGGATTCGTCGCTGACGTCCGACCATCCACTGGCCATGCTGGATGTTGGTCAGAATCCTACAAACCTGACGCTCAAGCGCGATGGCGGTGAGGTTTTCGCTTCGAACTTGATGTCAGATACGGTGTCGGAGATCTCGACGCAGACCAATGAGGTCGGGTCGACCTATCCGATCGGCAATCGCCCGACGCATGGAGTGATCAGCGGCGACAACGGCTTTCTTTATGTTTCCAACTCCGGTGCTGACTCGCTGAGCCTCTATTCAATCGACGATGGGCGGCTGATCTCCAGCCTGCATACAGGGACCGGGCCAGATGCGCTGGCATTTTCTGCAGATGAGCATCTACTGTTGGCGGCGGACTCGAAATCGGGTGATGTAGCGGTAATTCGAACGGCTTCGAAGATGGGGCCTGCGTTGCTGACAATTCTGCCGGCAGGCGGGTGGCCCTATGCCATTGCTGTGAAAGCGATGCAGATCAAACCTTAGCTTGGGCCAGACAGCATGGTTTACTCTATCCCAGCCTCTCTAGCCAGGCGGAGGGTGTAGCGAGTTGCGGAAAAGTGCGCTCCACCGAGCAACAAAAGCCCGGAGATAAAGGCCCACATCATCAGGCCCACGGACACTCGAAAGGGTCCGTAGACCGCCTCGAAGTCCAACTTCGGGAGCGCCAGCACGTAGAGGTACTTTGCCAACTCCCAAAACAGACCGACCACAATTGCCGTGGGCAGGACAGCCAACGCGGGAACTTTGCGATTGGGAAGCACCCAGTAAATGAGGAAGAACAACATAATGCTTGCGATGACCGCGCAGAACTTCAGCAGACCACCAGCCGCGATGGCGAAGAAGACATTATTTGTATGCCCCAGGAAAATCCAGCTCAGAACGCTCTTTTGCGACGCGGTGAAGGCTACCGACGCCATCACGAGGACGCCAACGGCGACCGCAAGGCCGAGCGAAACAGCCTGATTGGCAAGATAATTGCGATTCTTCCTAACACCCCAGACTTTGTTGAGCGCGACTTCCAGCGGGAGAAATACGCCTGTGGAGGTAACCAGCAGCATGATGACTGAGAAGATCTTCGTCGACTGATGAGGACTCGCCAGAACCTTCATATTGTTCCAGACGAAGTCCTGATTGTTGGGCAACATGCTGTGGATAAACTCCCCCAGGACCGTGACCATGGCAGGAGAGTGAAAGACGCGCTGCGCCAGCGTGAGCATGAGGACGATGAACGGAAAAAGCGACAGGATGACATTGGCCGCAACGCTGAAGGCGTAGGTGTGGACCTCCGTGCAGGTCATGTAGTTGAAGAGGGCTCTCAACTCACCTACCGACGTCGTCTCCTGGATTACAGGCTGAACCTGCTCAATGGGCACGGCTCTTTCAGCCTCTGCGGCGGTTTGGGGCCTGGCATTGGTATCGGTTGTTTCCACGACAGGATCGGTTGCTTTACTGTCTGACTTGGCCGTGAAGGAAAGCATTCCCACCTGTTTTCTTCCTCCATCATCATTTGGGGATACTGTCGATGCTAGCAGAGGTGGGGTGGGAGCCCTGGCTTGACTGGAGCTTGCGGATAGCCCATGCAGCGCTCTCCGCAAGCACCGGATCAGCGCCGGCCGCCCATTCATGGAGCCGTGGCAGAAAATGTGCGTCACCGCTATTGCCCATCGCAATGGCAACATTGCGCTGCAGACGGGGACGCTTGGTGCGCTCCAGCGGTGAGCCCGCGAAAGACTTTTTGAAGGCTGGCTGGTCGAGGTTCGCGAGCCAGTCCAGGGCAGGGTTGATAAGTTCCTGTCGCGCCTGGAGGTCGGGCTTGTCGGCAACGGGAGCCCGGCGATTCCAGGGACAGACATCCTGGCAGATGTCGCATCCGAATACCTGACGGCCCATCTGTTCGCGCAGTTCCTCCGCGATGCTTCCCTTCTTTTCGATAGTGAGGTAAGAGATGCAACGGGTCGCATCCATCTGCCGTGGAGCTACCAGCGCGCCGGTCGGGCAGGCATCGATACAGCGTGTGCAGGATCCGCAGCGGTCGGAAGCCAGGACTGGCACCGCTGATTCCACAGTGAGCGAAGTAACAATGACGCCGAGCAGCAGCCACGAGCCTTGTTCCTGATTGAGGACACAGGTATTTTTACCGGTCCAACCGACTCCTGCGCGTGTTGCAAAGTCTCGCTCGAGGAGAGGTCCGGTATCGACGTAGCATTTGGTCTGGCAGGGAGCCTTGTGCTGTAAGTCGGCTTCGACCTTTCGCAGGCGGTGCATGAGGTCGTCGTGATAATCAATAGGCGCACCATCACGGTGTCCATTCCAGGCGTATCGTGCGATCCAGCCCTGCTGCGAACCAGCTGGGTCGGTTGAAAGCGGTCCGCGGGCGTTATAGTTGAACGCACAGACAAGGACAGATCGAGCCCACGGGAGTGCTACGCGGGCGGAACTTCGCAGGAGTTCTCCATGCTCGTCCCGGCGCTTGAGATAGTCCATCTCTCCTGCGCGCCCGTCGTCGATCCACGCGGTGAGTCTTTGGGCGGTGACAGTGCCCTCGGGATCGTCCGAGGCAGGGGCAGCGGCGACGCCGGCAAGATCAAATCCCGCGGCTTGTGCTCGTTGGCGCACCCAGAGGATGAGGTCCGCGTTCCAAAATGGTCCGTTGATGGTCACGTCTTCAAAATTAATAGCAGGACCGGGGCGATGGTGCCAGAGGGCCCTGTTTGCTATTTTGACGCCATTGCCGTTTCGGGGTAAAAGACCTGGACCGTTAGGATTTCGAATGGCTTGATTGGGAAACTGACCGTGTCGCCGTTGAGAGAAAGGTGCGGGCCTTCCACCTTTTCCATCAGGTTGCTTGACACTGCATAGAGGGCGCCGGTGGGCACATGGAGTCTCGCGTCAGTGGCGTTCCCTGCCCACTCGACCATGCGGAAGACGAGTGCGTTTGTGTCCTCAGCTTTCTTCACTGCGGTAAGGGTGATGTTGGCGTTGTCAACGGATGCGAAGGAGTGCTCTGCGGGCAGGGTGCCGGTGTGTGGGAAGACCTGTGTCGCGATCATCGCGGTATTGAGTTCATAGCCGCGGTGCATCGTCAGCGCTTGCTTCCAGTTTCCGGTGTGCGGATAGATGGCGTAGGTGAAGCGCTGGCGGCCGCGATCAGCGTCGGGATCAGGCCACGTGGGCGAGCGCAGAAGCGTCAGTCGGAGCGTGTCGCCTACGGCGTCGTAACCGTATTTGGAATCATTCAGAATGGATACGCCCTGGTGCTCATCGCCGAGATCAGCCCAGCGGAGCGCCGGCACTTCAAACTGTGCCTTCTCCCAGGAATTGTTGCGGGTTGTTGGCCGTTCGATGGAGCCGAACGGAATCTCGTAGGTTGCCTTGGAGCTGGAAACGGCGAGCGGGAAGGCGGCTTTCAGGAGGACGTGAGTTTCGTGCCAGTCAATATCATTAATGACGTTGACCAGATCGGAGTCGGCGTCGAGGGAGACGTCTTGAGTGAAATGCGAGCTTTGCCACTTGCGTTCGATGCGGATGGTGGCACGTAATGGGCCCGGGTTGAGGAGGCTGACGGACTCGACCGTGGCGATGGGGGTGTTGTGGTCGAGGGTACCGGGGTCCACGTTCCAGGCGTCGTAGTTCTTGGGCGTGTCGACGAAGGTTTGAAGCTGGTTACCGCAGGCGCCGGAGGCTAAAAACTCATGGCCTTTGCTGTCTTTCAGGCTTGTAATGCAGCCATTTGTCTTGTCGATTGCGAGGAGGAGGTTCGCATTGCCGAGTGTTATCTGAGTTGGAGTGGTGGCCCAGGTGAGGACCTTGCTGGAATTGTGGAGATCCGCCGCAGTCGCCGCAACAGCATGCAGGACTTTATATCCAAGTGCCGGAATGCCGTCTACGCGGGCGAGAAGGGTAAAGGTGTGGGTTGCGTCATCATGCTCCAGCACCTGAGTTATCAGGCTCTGATTTTTGTCGTCGAGAAGCGCAACGGACGGTGCGCCTTCCGGTAGTTGCACGGTCAGCTTCACTGTCTCCGCACGTGGCCACGCGAGTGAGTTGAAGATCAGGACGGGCACTCCGGTACGGACTCGTGTGTCTACTCGAGCGGTTACTGTTTTCAGTGAAGACTCTGAGACCTCGCGATTGACGCTCGAAACTTCGGCGTAGTCTTTCTCCGCGTCGCGATAGATGACTGCGATTCCGGACCCGGCGGCAAGATCGTGGAACTGGTTGAAGGTAATTTTCTTCCAGTTATCTGTCAGTGCATCCGCAGGATAGGGCCGGCCGTCGAGCCATGCGAAGGAAGCTAACTTCTCGGAGTTCAGGGTTGCGGTCTCGCTGGTGCGCATGTTGCGTTTGTGTGTTGCTTGCGAGGTAAAGATGCCGCGGTGGTATTCAAAGTAGAGCTCATCCTTCCAGGTAGGAATACCTATGGCCCCGGAGGTGGAGGCCGGTGGCGCGGCGTAGCCCCTGGCGATGCGATCGTAGTTCCAGGTTGGCGAATCGGGGTTGAGCTTTGACTCCACGTTGGTGAAGTAGTTCTGGGCTGTGCCGTAACGCATGGTGGGTATGGCGACTCCAGTGGTCTTGTCGGCGGCGATCCAATGGTCGGCCTGGTCGAGCATGTCCCGGGTAGGGCCGCCGCCGTGATCGCCGATACCATAGAGGTCGAGCATCTCGGTGGTGCCTGGGTTGCGCTCGGCAGACTCTGCGAAGTCGACGGAGATACGCGATGGATTTACGTTGTCGTGGACGTAGTCTGTGGGGAAATAGGTAAGGACCTTGGAGCCATCAGGTGACTGCCACCAGAAGAGGCGAAACGGCAGGACGTTGGTGTCGTTCCAATGCATCTTTTGCGTGACGAAGTAGTCGAGTCCGCTGCGTTTGTAAATCTGAGGAAGTTGCCAGTTATATCCGAAGGAATCGGGATTCCAGCCGATGCGTGCGGTAACGCCATACTCCTTTTGGAAGTAGCGCTGGCCAACAAGGAGTTGACGGACGAGCGACTCGCCACCGGGAAGATTGAGGTCCGGCTCGACCCACATGCCACCGACGATCTCCCAGCGACCCTCCTTGATGCGCTGCTTGATCTGCTCGTTGAGCTGCGGATACTTGTCGGCCATCCAGGCGCTGTATTGGGCGGCGGACTGGGTAAAGGTGTAGTCGGGATATTCGTTCATCAATTGGAGCGCCGTAGTGAATGTGCGGCGGACAACGTCGATCGTCTCGCTACGCGGCCAGAGCCATGCGGCATCGATGTGCGAGTTGCCGGCTAGATCAATCCTGACCTGCGCGAGCGCGGGATGTAACGTGTCCAGGACCGACTGGGCTTTCCGCAGAGAGGCATCGAAGGCGGACTGGTTCCCCTGCGCGAGTGCATCGGTGTCAATGACCGCGATTGCGGACTCGACCGTCGGAAGCAGATCTTTGCGCGGAATGGGTAGTGAGGGCAGCAGGTTGGCCGCGGTGAGGCACTGAATCCGAATGTCGTCCGGGTCCGGGCGCGCGACTGCCAGGGCACCGCTGGGATTGCGCTCAATGCGGAGGTTTACGCCGGTAAAACGCTTGTCGTCCACGGTGTGAAGAAGCTTTACTGCGACGAGAATCTTGTCGCCGGGATGAGCCGGCTCGAAGAGCACGATGGGCTCGAGATCGTCACCAAGGGCTACCCGACGGCCATTGAAGTAGATGATCTGCGGCATAGGCCCGTTGGCGTCCGCCCGGAAGCGGAACCAGATGCGGGCGCCGGTAAGGTCATAGCCGTTGAGTGTGCGCGGAACTTCAATAACTCTGCGGTACCAGACGGCATCCTTGGCGGCGGCGGAGGGCGGCGCAACGAGTGGCCATGATGAGTCATCGAGTGTGGTGGATTCTCCATGCGCAAGGTCTCCTGCATGGAAGTGCCACTGGCCTGTGGGAAGTTGGTTCAGCGTCTCCAAAGTATGCAGCTTGGCGAGCGCCGCGGGCGAGAGATTCTTCTGTTCACGGACAGGAGTGAACGATTGGGCCGCGGCGATAGAAGAGGCCAGAACGAACGCAAAAGAAAAGACGTGATGACGCATGGAAGGAAGAGTATCAAATTAGAAGGACACCATGAATTCGGCCTCGATATCTGCTGAGGGCGATGCAAATCAAAGGGTCCGTAGCAGCCGCTGGCGTGTGGGATTCACATTTGTATCGGCAGCGTCCCGGTAATAACCCAAAAGCGACAACGAGTGACCTGAAAGATGCATGGACCGCGACGCTGAGCTAAGTGATCCTCATTCCAGATCAATGGCCTTCATCGGTAACGGCGATCCACACATCCGAGACCTACGGCGATACAAACTTTCCTGTGTCGTAAACTCAAGGAACAGACGTCGCAATCAAAAATAATCGAACGTCACCTGTCCCGGTCACCCGTATTGGCACAGCTAGACTTCATGCGCGTTGAAGAACCCCTCTGGGGCGCTGTCCATAGACTCGCGCCAGCTTGATCTCAGTAACACCTTCTGCGCTTCATCTGCTTGGAATCGCCCTGCTTTCTCCCCTTGCGGAGAAGGTGCACTTCCGCGCTTTTTCAAAACTCGTGTTGCACTCAGAGGTTTAATGAACGTGAAATCGGCCCAGTCCTGGAATCTGCGGATTGTCGCAGCTTGCTCCGCTTTTGTCCTGCTTCCCGCACTCAGTTCCGCACAATCGAATCTGCAGGTAACCTACGGATCCAGCGGATTGCAGACGCTGTCTTACCAAAACGTAATTTTAGAGGACGTCGCCGCGAGTCCTTCCGACGCCTTCCATATCTGGCATATGAAAGCCACTGACCTTAGCGGATCCCTGATTGGCACAGGGCAATACGGCTGGGGTGAAAGCAACAATGGCGTAACGTGGGATTCCACGACCAGGACCAAGACGTACACCTTCTCCTGGGGCAGGATTACGACTCAATTCGTACAGACTGGCGACAAGCTTGACGTAATTGTGACGGAGATGAACAACGCCGGCTCCGGCATCATCTTCGATGGAGCCGAGATCTATCCCCTCGCTCTGCACTTTCCGCGAGATCCAAAGGGCTTCAACGGCTACAACCAATATGCGATTACGACGACCGGTCCGGGAGTCAGCGTGGCGGATTACGGTACGGGCATCGTCTCGTCCGTGATCCCGAATGAGGCGATTGCGCTGTACGGTGGATGGAAGACGAATGGTGCGAACACCTATACGCCGCTAATGACGACCACCGCTCCGGATGGCCTGGCGACGTTTCTGCCCAGCAATGACCAACCCGTCCAGCCGGGCAGCAGCTTGACTTACACCGTCTCGCTTCGCTTCACGCCGGAGGGCGCTCCCGCAGATGCTTCGGATGCGTATGCAAGCTTTGCGGCAAAGTATCCAAGCCAGATGACGTGGACGGACAAGCGCATCATAGGCACAGCCTATTTAGCAAGTTCTCCTTCAAACGACGACATCACACAGCCTGGCGGCTTTCCAACTAATCCGCGGCGCTACTTCAACGATGCCTCCGTCGACATCACGTCCGCGCGAGGCTTGCAGGCTTTTCAGGACCGCATGCTGGCACAGGCCGTTAGCAGTGCAAGCAATGCGCAGGCTATGAATGGCCAGGGCGTCATTACGTGGGACATAGAAGGCGAGGAGCATCCGCAGAGCACGAGTTACGTTTGCTCTCCGGATCAGATTGCGTCTGTCGCGCCGGAGATGGAGAGCATCATCGCCAATTCCAGCTCTACATACTTCGGGCGCAAGCTCGATGATGCGTACTTCCAGATCCTGTCGAACGCAGGGCTGAAGATTGGTTTGTGCCTTCGTCCGCAGAGGTATACGCAGGGTCCGAATGGTACGGCCAGCCAGAATTTTCTATCCACGAATGCGGCGATCATTGCCAACCTGGAGAACAAAGCCCGCTATGCGAACTCGCGTTGGGGAGCGACGCTGTTTTATGTCGATTCAACGGTCGACACAAATGGTGGAACTCTTGATCCAGCGATCTTCCAGCAATTGATCACGGATATGCCGAACGTGCTGTTCATCCCGGAAGAGACCACGCCGCGCTACTATGCGTACAGCGCCCCGTTTTACTCATTTCTGTTCCATACAGATCTGGGTACAGCGGCCTCCGCATACCTCTCGTATCCAAAAGCATTCGGCGTGAATCTGGTGAACGACGTCTCTGCTTCAACGCTGACTGCTTACACTCCGCAGATCACACAATCGGTGAAGGGCGGAGACATCCTGATGGGCCACGCAGATTACTGGCAGGACAATGATCCAACGCTGGTGTCCATCTACAAAGCTGCGGGAATTTCAGCCCCGCCAACAGTTCAAGTCACGCCGACAATTACGTGGCCGACTCCCGCGGGCGTCAGCCTCGGGACAGCGTTGTCCGCAAACCAACTCAATGCCACTGCAAATGTTGCAGGCACTTTCCGCTACAGTCCCGCGGCAGGGTTTGTGCCCGCAATAGGGACTACGACGCTTCAAGCAACCTTCACACCATCGGATACGGTCAAGTACGCAACGACGACTGCAACCTCGACACTGAGGGTGGCGAGCGGAGCACAGGCAACAACGGCGATCACATGGGCGGCACCGAGATCCATCGTTTATGGCCCTGCACTGTCAACGGCACAGTTGAATGCTGCGGCCAATGTCCCCGGCACGTTTATCTACAGCCCATCGCTGGGAACGGTCTTGAGCGTTGGAACAAAACATCTGCAAGTAACTTTTACGCCGCTCGATACCGTTACGTATCGGTCGCAAAACAGCTCAACTAGCCTTGTCATCTCGCCGGCCACTCCTCGACTCACGTGGTCCACCCCTATCGCTCTGACATACGGAACCGCGCTTTCGAAAATACAGCTGAACGCTGCCGCAAACGTCGCGGGAACATTTAGCTACAACCCTGCATTGGATACTGTTCCGGTAGCGGGGACCACGCTGCTGCACGTGACTTTCACCCCGACGGACGCGGTGGATTACACCACGCAGACCGCCACCGTCACACTAACCGTTCAGGCCGCCAGCATTCCTCCTGTTACCGCAAGCAATCTATCCATCCTCTCGCCTTCAACAGGGGTGACCGTCTCGGGCATCATCTCGGTGGGGGCCCAGTGCAAATTGTTTTTGGATAGCGCAGGAACCTTCCTGATGGTTGACGGCGTAGAAGCAGGAACCGATCGGATCATGGAGGCACCATGGGTGTATGGGCTGGATACAACGACCCTGAACAATGGGCCGCATATCCTGCAACTCTGGGGTCATGACACAGGTAACAACACTACGGTTTCCGCAGGCATAACAATCAACGTCATCAACTAAAGTCTCTGCGATGGGCTCGGAGGGTTTATATCTCCGAGCCTTCTCGCATCGGACCACGATGGCGGCTGGGTGCCCATCTCTCCTCGTCCCGTTTTCGCAGTCGTTGCGGTCGTTTCGACCGCAGGGTATTCGGCGTGAACGAGGTTCTTCAACACCCTGGCTGGCGCGGCCAGACTCTTGTCTGAAGCCGTCTGGACGTTGCTCTTGATGTTGGCGACTGTACGCGTAGAAAAAAGTACGATATGCCCGGCATGATCTTCGAGCGACGCCTTGAAGAGCAGACGGTTGATGATTCCCGGTTCTTGCAAATCAACTCCCGCGAGCAATGACCAGCGAGCGCAGCGTTGCGCGTCCTCAAGCAACCAGGTTGTAAAGGCAGCGCGCGGACCGGCCAGGCTGCCGTGCAGTATTCGCGGTAGCGTAGCAAGCTCAGGCCCCACTGCAGAAAACACATTCCATTCGAACTGAACGATGGGGCAGAAGTCGGGTCGTTCGCGGAGACAGTCGCCTACTCGCTCGCTGCGACTACCGACGCCGAACTGGCGAATCTTACCCCTGCGCCGGTAGTCTTCGAGAAGGCCAAGCAGATCTTGGTCGCGAAGGCGATCGGGCGTGGCCTCATGCAAAAGGAGCAGGTCGATCGTCTCGACACCCAGTTGCCGCAAGCTGTGATCGATGCTCTGCCCCGCTGCCGCGGCCGTGAGGGGAGGCTCACCCTCCTCGGCTCCACGGGCCCTTTGAAGAACGCGCTTCATACCGGGCAAGGGACTTAGCACGGCCTTCGCGAGCCGATGCAACGGCCCGATCCAGCTAGAGTGCGCAGGTGCGGCCAGGCCGTACTTTGTAGTGATCGTAACGTCTTGCAAACGCTTTCCAAATGCTTCGCGCAACATGCTTTCCGACCTACCAAATCCGTAAAGCGGAGCTACATCGAAGTGCCGAATCCCTTCATCGTACGCAGTATTAAGAAGCTGCAGTGACACTGCGGGAGGGGTGCTGCCCAGCAACGAACCTCCAAAGCCCAGAGACGTTGTGGGACGACCAGCCAGAGTTAGTTGTTCCATGTGACTGTCCTCTCCGGAAGCTTGTCATTTACGGCTTGCATCACCTCTTCGCGGACAGGGTAGTCGCTCCGCGCCACGGGTAGCAGCGCGGACAATTCTCTGTGCCACGCATCCACAACTGTCTCGCGCGAGAAAAATTCACGGTAGACACGGTGGCAATGTGATCTCATCTGGGTCATCGCGGCGTCGTCTGTAGCGTAGCGTAGAACCTCGGCAGCGACTTCCGAAATACGATCGTGTTCCAGAACCCAACCTACCTGATGCTCCAGGATCCAACCTGCAATTCCAGACTTTCGGCTACCGCAGAACAAGATAGGCCTGCCTACTGCCAAAGCACCAAAGAATTTAGAAGGCACCACAGTGCCTGTCCACTCCTCTCGCAAGCTCACAACATGAATGTCCGCAGCGGCCAGGCGTTCTTCCAATCGTTCCGCAGGAGCGAAGGGGACAAAAATAATGTTGGTGTCCTCTGGTCCGACAGCCTCCCGCAGATGATTTGCTCGATTGCCTTTGACACTGAATGCAAGTTGCACCGGGTCATTGCGCAAACACCGCATCAAGCCAAGCAGCACATCAAAGCTATGTGCACGGCCAAGCGTGCCGGAGTACATGAGCGCTAACTTTACATCGCCAAAGATTGCTCGGCGCGCGTCACTCGCGACAGGAAGCGGAAGTTGCGGATGCGATAACGCCCAGGGTACAAGCGTCGCAGTATGCAGGTTAGCGTTGTAATGCAACAAGAGACTGCGCATGCAGGGGCCGATATCGACGACAAGGTCGCATGCAGAGTAGCTGTGTCTCAGTAATAACTCCAGGACCCGCGAAGGCAAGCTGTTGCGCATGAGGATTCCGTCCGCGTAAGCAGCCTCTGGATAAAGATCGAAGCACCAGTGAACGACCTTCGTGCGCGGATGGAGAAGGCGCCACACAGGGGCCATAAGGACACTCAAGACCGGATCGCTACCCATCAAAATAACGTCGGGCATGCCAGCCCGACTAAGCGCCAGAGCGGACCAGCGCGTAATGATCCAGGCTGCATTCAGCAATCTGCCAGCGGTTGAGTTTTGCTTCCAGTCAGGCCGCCAGAGCCTGTGAATCAAAACATTGTTCCACGCCGACATCGGAGGATATGTGACTTCCAGGGTGCCGCTGCCGCGGTTGCTTGCGTATCCTTCAACCTCCCATCCACGCTCAGCCAACCCTGCGCACAGTTCACTCAGGTGCGTGGAACTGACCACTGGATCGGGATGAAGAAAATGATAGAAGACCCAAATTCGCGCCATGGCTACCTTTCTACGACCTATGACTCTTGCTTATATTTGGTGTGACGCTCACTTGCCCAGATGCTCGGCGAGGCGCACCGCGAGGGCCAGGAGTGTGTGCGTTGGATTTGAGAAACCTGAAGTCGGGAATACCGCACTGCTGCACACGTAGACATTGCGCATTCCATGAAGCCGTAGGGACGGATCGACGACACCGTAGCGTTCGGAAGCGTCCATGCGCATACCACCCATGTGGTGGTAGCTGTCCTCGCATCGAGTGACAAACTCATCGTCTTTACTTGACAGGCTCTGGTCTGGCACCACCCGTGCCACGTCACGCAACGCATCCTTAGCAATGTCTACGAAGGTCCGTATGGTCCGCAGTTCCTGGTGCGAAATTCTCCACGCGAGCCGAGTGCGTAAGAGGCCGAGTTCGTCGCGACAGTCAGCGAGGGTAAGGGTGCTTGAACTGGTGGGCTCTTGCTCGCAATGAACACGCATCTTCATTTGAGCTTTCGCAGGATGATAGGCGCGATGCTGCATCGCATAACGAAAGCCGTGTCGCAGCAAAGAAGGGCCTCGTCCAAATAGCTGCAAGGCGTCCGTGCGACTGATATCTTCGAACCTCCCACGCAACACATTTCTGGCTGTATTCTTCAGTTCAGGCAGTGCATCGCTGGTGTCACTTTCCGAAAAGAATGTCGCGCCCACTTGCAACACCTGGGCACTTTCCTGCGCTGCCGAATCAAGCTTTACCTTTGGGTTGTACTTGTACCCGCTAAGAAAAATTGCGTCGAAGCTGTCGTGGAAGCGCTTTCCTGGCAAGGGCTCGAGCGTAGCCGCGGTGCAATCAATGTGATCTTGAAAGTGACGTCCAAGCAATCCGGATGCGTTCCACGGAAGTTCGCCTCCGTGTGGCTGCAGAAAGAATCTTGAACTCTCAATAGCACCGAGGCAAAATACATACTCGTCCGCCGTAAACTTCACTTCAAGGCCGGTCTGTGTTCTGCAACAAACGCCGAGGGCTTTGTCCCCGTCGCATCGTAACTGGACCGCGTTCGCGTGGACCCACACGTCGATAAAACCGTTATCGAGCGCTGTGCGATGAAGCTTTGCAAAGTCAGGCTCAGGACACCAACGCGAGAGATACGTCTGCAATGGGTCGAAGGTCGGCGTCTTGATACCAAGGGCATTCCATACGCTTGTGTCGTCCAGCATGGATCCAGCTACGCCTTCGAGTTCAAGCGCACGCCGATAGTAGGGGGACAACTCACTCTTTGAGAATGGCCAGCCGCTGCCCGGTACCCATGCCCGCCGCTCGAAGTCGAGCGCATCCAATTCCAGAATCTGCCCACCCCAGATTGTGGTTGTGCCGCCCAGTACGCGCATCCTGCCATCATGTAATCCACGATGCGGAAGCCCCGCGCATTCGCTTGCATATGGTTGCTGACAAGCCTGCTCGGCCATCTTTCCGCCACCATCCAACAACGTCACGCGCTTTCCTTTGCCAGCGAGTTCGACCGCCAACACAATGCCTGCCGCACCCGCGCCTACGACGCACACGTCCGAGTGGTTATTGTTGGGTGTGTCCTGCAGGAGGTCCCGGATCATGGCCGAACCTCCTTGTTGATCGTCGTAAGGTAAGTTCGCACTGCATCAGCAACGTCCGTCCGAAACCGTGCCCACGTAAACATTTCTGCTCGACTCCGCGCACGCTCGCGCATGTCTGCCAGTTCCCCACGATGATCGTTCGCCCAGGTGATCCGCTGAGCCAGGAGGTCTGGCCGACGTGGCTGAACGACGAACCCCTCTACACCTTCTTCGATGAGATCAGGGGCAGCGGTATGCGTTGTCGAAAGGATGGGAAGACCACATGCGAGTGCCTCCAGCAGTACCTGGCCAAAGCCTTCTGCAACCGAGGGGAACACAAAAAGATCCGCGCGTTGATACGCTGCAACAAGTTCTCCGTCGCTCACCGAAGGACGAATCTCGACTTGCTTACCGAAGGGACGGAAGTATTCGAGATCATCCACCACACGTCCGCATACTGTTAGATGGACCGAGCTTGGCCCTAATAGCCGCATCGCTTCAAGCAGATACTTCATACCTTTGCGTTGATTGATTCTGCCTACAAACAGAAGGCGTAGCGGTCCGTCTTTTCTAAATCGATAGCTTGGAAGCGTGGGCTTGAAACGTTGCAGATCGACACCATAGGGCACAACGGTAACGTCCTCTGCCGGTGTTCCGTTTTCAACCAGGCTCTGGCGCGTAAAACTGGATGCGGCCAGGAATCGAGAGGCCATCCTGGGTTCCTCCACAAGGTGTTGATAGTCATCTTCTGGCAGAGCCAACTCCCACTCTTGCAATAGTGACGATGCACAGTCAGGATGTGCCGCCAACTCTTCGCGGAGGATGCGGCGTACGGTCGCGGGATGTGGATGCACCTGGAAGAGCAACGCCGGTCCCTGATACTTTCGCATCGCGTCATAGCCAAAATAGCTGTAACTGACGAGCCCAGCCTTGCAGTCTCTTGCCAGACTGCCGGCCATCGATCCCAGATGCTTGTCCGCAAGACGCGTACTCTTTCGACGAATTGCAAACGGCAACTGGGGGAGCTTATCGAGAAGGAGACAGCGGAGTCCATTTAGCAAGCACAGCCGAACCTCCGAAAATGGCAAACCTGGAGCACTACGCCGCAAAACCAATTCGCGTAGTTGTGGTGAAAGCTTCTTGATGAGTTGGTTGGCCCAACCCCGGTCAGCCGGCCAGAACAGGTCTGTCACAAGGGCCTCAAGCAGCCCCGCCTCCGAGAGAGCCAATGCAACTTGATACGAATCTCTCGCGCCCCCATGCACGACGACCGCCCTGCCTGGTGGGAC
The DNA here is from genome assembly GCA_043783275.1 of Rhodanobacteraceae bacterium. Taxonomy (GTDB): domain Bacteria; phylum Acidobacteriota; class Terriglobia; order Terriglobales; family Acidobacteriaceae; genus Edaphobacter. Next base: position 58,848 of record JAYVZP010000084.1, on the reverse strand, counting down.
GGCTTGCATCGCAGCCTCCTGGAAGGTCCTCCCGGAGTCCATCACCGCTGCACTTGCCTGTCGCGTGGCGCTCATAACAAGGCGTCGAAGTGACGCTTTAGTTCGCCTGCACAGCTCGTCCAGGTGAAACGGCTGGCCCGTTCTCTGCCCGCCACTGCGAACGCTGCACGTGCGCGCTGATCGGTCAGCAACCCCGAGATTGCATCAGCATGAGCATTGGCATCGGCTGGATCTACAAGGACACCAGCGTCACCCGCGATCTCCGGGATCGACGAGCTGTTGCTGGCCACTACGCTGGCACCACATGCCATCGCCTCCACGACCGGCAGTCCGAAGCCTTCGTACCGCGATGGATACCAGACCACTGTCGCTGCCGTGTAGAGCGCGTGCAAGGCTTCATCCGGCACAAAGCCAAGCAACATCACCCGAGGTCCCAGCAACTTTGCTTTTTCTGCGTATCCAGGATTGGTGTGATTGACAATCGCAATTACAAGATCAGGAAATCGCTTGAGCAACAAAGGTGCCGCTTGCAAAATGAGTTCAGCATTCTTCCGGAAATGCAATCCGCCCGGGACCAGCACAAAGGGTCTTGAGCCAAGCCCCGCATCTTCTAGGTACTGCTTTCCAGCAGGATCTACCTGGCCAAAGAAAAGTGGGGTTACGCCGTTATGGATCCAACAGATTCGGGATTTTGCGGCTGGAAAGAAGTGTGCAAGTCTTTCTGCTGAAAATTGCGAAACGGTGTGAAACATATCCACTTTGCGTTCCAATTTCTTGAAAAGCAATTCCCACTTCATTCTTGTCTTCCAGTAAGTCGAATCTCGAATGTGAGCACCTGGCTCAAAGTATCCGGCATCGTGTGCTGTCATGCATAGACGCGCACGCTTCACCGGGACGTAGGACTCTCCAGTACAAAACACCACGTCCGCCTCGGGCCAATACTTCTCTGCGCTGGGGCTGTCCAGAAAAAACCATTGAGCTTGTTGGCGGCTCGTATCATGCTGGAAAGAATGGTACTTGTACCCGGTCCACGGCTCCTGCACGAGAGGAAGAATGCGAGACATATCCGACGCATCTGCCAACACGCGCAGGTCGATGTCTTTCCGCATGGCTAGATGCTCGGTAATCTGTCTCGCAGTCCGACCGGCACCAGTAGAGCCATGAATATTCCGAAGATGCACGTAAGCCAGAAGGTGCAAGGGCCTTGCATGACAAGCAGCAGCGGGTTGTTGGTTCAATGTTGAATTTGCGTCTAAGAGAGGCGCACCGGTAGCCATAGGTTATTCCTTCTACCGCCCCGCTCATACCTGAAGCAGGGCTAAGCATCATCTCCGACGAACACCTCTACCATATCCATTACTACCCTTAGGTCCTAGCCCGTGTAGGCTTCAAGCTACATTTTTCATATTTATGAGAACCTTCGCGTTTGTCGTCAGATGACGACTACCCAGGCTTCATTTACTGAGAGACTAGTGGATGTTTGGGGAGGAGCATATCCGATGAAACGATTACTGTTACTGCTTTGGATCTTCAGCCTCAACTCGCGCCTGAATGCCCAGAACGGTTTGCAGCGACGTCCGCCACCAGCGACGGAATACGTTTTGGGATCTGGCGATCAGCTCTCGCTGCACATCACTGATCTCGAAGAGTTACCGGACAAACCAATCACAATCGACCCTTCCGGCTATATCGATTTACCGCTCGCAGGCCGGGTGCACGCCGATGGCTTAACAATTGGCGAGCTGAAGACAACGATTGCCAAGCAGCTACAGCCCTACATTACGAAGCCCGAGATTTCCATGAACCTTGTGTCGAGCGGAAGCCAGCCGGTTTCCATCATCGGCGAAGTGAACAGTCCCGGAGTCCATCAGCTTTCCGGTTCCAAGCGTTTACTGGAAGTACTTTCGCTGTGTGGCGGTTTAAAGCCGGATGCCGGCCCCAACGTGCTGGTAACACGTCAACAGAAGTGGGGACCCATCAGTGCTCCTCATATGAGCGTAGATCCGGGCACCGGGGCAACCACCGCGACGTTTTCAATCGACGCACTCATGGCATCGAAGGCTCCTGAGGACAATATTCTGATTCGCGCCGACGATATCGTATCGGTCCCGCGAGCTGAACTCATCTACGTGGTTGGGGATGTGCGCAAACCTGGTGGCTTCCAACTCTCAACGCATCAGAGCGTTTCGTTACTGCAAGCGCTGTCTCTTGCCGAGGGCTTGGGACCTGACCATTCTGCACGCCACGCTCGGATTTTGCGGCCTGTGCCAGGTGGGGATGGCACACCGCGAGATATCCCCGTGGATGTGGAAATGATCTTTGCCGGCAAGGCGCCCGACGTTCCGCTGTTCGGCAATGATGTGCTCTTTATTCCTCACAGTGGCCTCAAGGTCACAGCACGTCGTGCCTTGGATGCTGCAATCGGTGTCGGCTCAGGGATCCTGATTTATCACTGAGTCCTTATGAAGTCTTCCATCCTGAACGATTTGCCACAAGCATCTGTTCTTGAAGGTGTGCCATGGACCATCCGCTGTTGGACCCCCGTGGTCCCCGTCTTGACTTGTCTCCTCTATCAACTGGCCCCACGGTCCGTGCTCATCCGCGTGCAATCCCTTACGAAGCGGCGCCGGAAAGCATGCTCGATGAGTATGCCCGTGTGTTCAAACGGCGCCGCCGGTTGATACTCTTTTCCGCATGCACCGGGGCATTGCTCAGTCTGGTATTCGGCCTCGTCTCACTTCCCGTATATACGACCAGGACCTCGCTCGACATCCGTAGCCTGAACAACGACTTCATCAACATGCGCAGTGTCGCTCCTACAGGAGACAATACGTCTCCGGACAACGATACCAATCTGCAAACGCAGATCAAGCTTCTGCAGAGCGAATCGTTGATTCAGCAGGTCAAGAACAACCTTCTGGCGCAGCCCCACCCAAGGTCGATCCCAAGGGAGGATCTTCTCTCTCGGCTGGGGCGTCCCGCGCATCTCGACCGGGCTGACGCGATTCCCTACGAAGCCGTTGTCGAGGATGCGTCAAAGCGGACCAAGGTAAAGCCTCTTGGCCTTACTCGCCTGGTGGAGATCACTTGCTCGTCCTACGATCCACAGTTTTCTGCCACGTATTGCAACACACTAACCAACACGTTTGAAGAGCTGGACCGGCAGACCCGTGTACTGGAGGCCCAGAAGACAAGTGAGTGGCTGACGCATCAGGTCGCCGACGTGCGGCTGCGCAGCGTGGAAGCAGAGAAAAAGCTGGAGCAGGCAGTCAACGGAAACGGGCTGATGTTATCCCAGACCACAACCAGCTCAGGTGAAGCACGGCTACGTTCCATCCAGGATGAACTGACACGAGCACAGGCGGACCGCATCCAGAAGGAGGCGCAAAGCACAGTAGCGTTGGGAGCGCCCGCTGACACACTTCCCGGGGTCCAGGACAATCCTGAGCATCGTGCTTATGAGATCAAGCTTGCCGAACTGAATAATCAGGTTGCGCAACTTGTGCCCGCACTCACGGAACAGAATACGAAGGTCATACGGCTACGTTCACAGATCGCCGATGCCGAAGCCGGACTACTCCGCACGCAAGCGGCGAGCACGCGTCGGCAGGACAACGAATTCTCCGCCGCCCGTCATCGCGAAGCGCTATTACAGCGTGCCTACCAGGCGCAGCAGTCTTCCGTTTCTTCGGACCTTCAGAAGGCAACAAAGGTCACGCTCCTACGCAAAGAACTTGACTCCGAACAGCAGCTCTATCAGACGCTGTTGCAGCGCGCAAAAGAGGCAGGTTTTGCGTCCGCCATGCAGGCAGCCACGATACGCGTCGTCGATGCCGCACAGGTTCCACAGTCCGCTTCCTCGCCACGACGCTGGCTGGCAGCCTGCGTGGGATTGCTGCTTGGCTCGTTTGGCGGGATTGGTTTAGCGTTCTTCCGTGAGCGCAATGACAGGGTCTTCCGCGCACCGGGCGACATCCCCAGGTATCTGAATGTTCAGGAGCTTGGGGTAATCCCGTCGGCCAAGAAGATCAAGCATTCCATCCAGCCCACGGCATCACTTTCAATTTCGGGCGGCACACTTCCAACCGAAAGCGAAGTCATCACACTCACTCGTTGGGGGGACGATTATTCGATTGCCGCCGAGGCATATCGTAACGCCACCTTGTCAATCCTTCTCGACGACACCAGCCAGCGCCCACGCAGCTATGTCGTTTCCAGCCCAAGTGCGGGCGAAGGCAAGACCACAATTGTCTCTAATCTTGGGGTCGCTCTAAGCAAGTCACGACTTCGGGTGGTGCTGATCGATGGCGACCTTCGTCGCCCTGCGCTACACCGTGCTTTCGGCCTGGACAACACTACGGGGCTCCGCAATATCCTGCGCGGTGAGGTCGATCTGCAGAGTGTGCGAACGGAGTCTCTGGTACAGCGTTCTTCGCTCAAGAACATCTCCATCATTCCGGCAGGCAAAGGTTCCGAGGACGTGGTTGAACTGCTTCACTCTGCATACTTCGGGGCTCTGCTGTGCCGGCTTTCACGCGACTTCGACGTTGTCCTGATCGACACACCACCCATCACACACATGGCTGATGCACGCATTCTCGCCCGTCATGCCGACGGTGCGATCCTGGTTTTCCGCGCCGGCGTCACCACGCGCGATGAAGCCGCGGACGCACGGGATCGATTTGACCGCGACGGTGTACGACTGGTGGGAACTTTGCTCAACGACTTCAAACCTGAACGCGACGGCCGCTATGGTTACTACTCCTCCTACACCCGCTATCAGGATGGCTCGGAAGCAGACCGCACAGGAGCCGCATAATGTCCCAGGCCGTTCTCCGAACGCCCGAGGATCTGAGCTTACCCCCCGAGCAGGCGTTTGCAGGAAGTCTTGACCTGCAACCGCCGCCCCTTGTCGATAAAGCCACAGCGTCAACATCATTGCCCAGCGATGTCACGCGCAGATTGATAGGTGGCACCTCTACGCTGGGCTTCGGGATATTCCTTGAACGTGGTGCTGGATTCCTCGCCAACCTGCTGGCAGCGCGCCTGGCAGGGACTTCTACGTTCGGTGCCTACTCGCTTGCCATCTCGACCGCCAACAACATCTCCACTTACGCTGCAGGCGGCATAGGGGCAACTGCTGCACGGTTCTCCGGCAAGTACCCGCAACAGGGTTCCGGCTATTCCACGCTTGCCCGCGCACTAGCAATCGTGTCGCTGGTCTCCGCCACGCTGGCCGCATCTGCGCTCTGGCTTGGTGCCGCGCCCATTGCGCATCTCCTTGCGAAGCCTGCGCTGACCGGACTGTTACGTTGGGCCGCTCTCTCGGCGGTTGGCATCATTTTGCTGGAGTGCGCGCGTGGATTCTTCGTCGGACAGCGTCGCCTCGCTGCACTTTTACTGCTCTCTGTCGTCGTAGGCGGCGGCATGCTTGCGCTTCTTCCGGTTGCGGCTCACAGCGGTACTCCAAACACGCCAATCCGCATGGTGGTCGTCCAGGGCGTTGTTACCTCTTCCGCCGTCGTTCTCTGTTTGTTGCTCGCGCACCCACTCCGCTTGAACTCCAGCGTTCGCGGGTCATCGGCTCGTCGTCTTCCCTTGCTTCCGATGCTGCGTGAGGTCTGGTCCTTCGGTTTGGTGCAATTAGCAGGATTGGTAGGGTCCAACCTCGCCGGCCTATGGCTGACTGCGCTTATTGCGCGGTCCGACACAACACTCGTACAGATGAGCTTCTTCACCATCGCGAGTCAACTCCGAAACCTCGTAGGTATTGCACCCGGTTTACTAACAGAAGGTTCTTATGCTGTGATGGCCGATCCAGACGGTGAAGACTCTCGAACGCCGCACCGCGTCATGGCTCTATGCACCTTCGCCTCGTTGGCCGTTTCGCTTTTGCTGGCAGCCGCGGGCATCGTGGTCATTCCATGGGTGCTCACGTTACTTTATGGTCGCGCTTATGCACCTGCAGGAATCACGGTCGCTATTGCACTGGCCATTGCCGTTATCCACATGGGGAACGCACCCGCCGCTGCCCGCCTGACTATTGTCTCGATTCGTTCCACGGGCATCATCAATACGATCTGGGCAGGTTTTGTGGCGTCGGCGGCAACCCTGTTTTTCTTCTTCGGCGGAGGCGCCTGGCAAGCCATGGCGATCTACTTTATCGCTCACATGTTCTCGTCGATTCTTGTCCTGCTGACACTTCGTCGCAGAGACCATATCCCTGCCGGCATGTCGAGCCTGTTTTTCTTTGCGGCCTCGGTCAGCGCCACACTTGCGGTACTCGCGGTATGGCGTGGCTTCCGGCCGGCACTCACGCTCCCCATAACAAGCGGCATGTTCGCTCTGTTGATTGCAACGGCCTGGGGCCTGTATCTGTTCGGACGCAGATACGACTGGCTTCCTTCCGCAGCCATGTTCGAACCAATCAAAGCCGGTCTACGCGCACGCATGGGCAAGAGGTTTGGTCATGTTTGAGACCATGCTCATCACCGTCGGCCTCGTTGTGATCATCGGCTTGATGATCGCCTTTGATGGAAGCCGCGATGTCTTTCATCCCCTCATCTTCATCGCGCCCATGCTCGGCTTCCTGTACGCATGGATGCCCTGGAAGTTGCTTCAGCACGATGGCCTCGACCGCTTCTTCAAACCTGATCAACTCGAATTTGTACAAACGCTCAACATCCTGGGCGTAAGTGCATTAATAGTCGGGTGTCTTGCGGCCGGTGTTCGTTTGGGTCCAATGCGTTCGATAAGCAAGACGCACAGTCCGCGCAACCTGAGCCGTCTTCTCATCGGGGCAGCAGTGGTCGGCACTATCGGACTGGTTTGCTGGATTATCACCATCGTCAATGTGGGCGGGTTTAGTGCTGCATTCAGCACTTCCTACTCCGGAGGCAACGACGACAACGGATACATCCGCGACGGCGCGCTCCTGCTCCTTGTCGCCCTGTTGCTCATCATGACTTCGCTCTCAGAGGGTGGGCCGCGAGTGCCGGGAATCATCATGGCCATTGTCTTTGGCTCGCCCTGGCTTTGCAGCGCCATTCTGATGGGGAGGCGCGGGCCGACCTTCAATCTTGTGGTCGTGGTGCTGATGGGTTGGTACTTCAACCGCTCAAAACGTCCGCCACTCCTGCTCGTTGCAGCGGGCGGACTCCTTCTCGGATGGTTCGTTCTGTTTCTCGTTACGAATCGTCAGGAACTCTATCTCGGCTCTAACTTTGAGATGAAGACCGATGTCTCCAACATGATCGAAAAGCCTGACACCGGCAACGAATTTATCTATGGGTCGGGCACCGTCCTCTCTGCTCAACGCCATAACCACTACTTCTGGATGCGACGTTACCTTGCACAACTTTTGGTCCGTCCTGTGCCGCGTTCCATCTGGCCCACCAAGTATGAAGATTTCGGTGTTCCCGAGCTCCTCTACAACGCCGGCACCGGTGAAGGCTTCGGCGACGCGCTCGGTTGGGTTGGCGCAGTCGGCTCCGCTCCCGGCATCATCGCCGATATGTTTGTCGAAGTGTGGTGGCTTGCGGTGCCTCTGATGTTCCTGATCGGCTACGGTTATGGCTTTCTCTGGCGCAGAGCCGTCACGCGTGGCGGCCCGTGGGCGTCACAGTACATCATCCTGTCGGCTCTTTCGATCTACCTCGTCATGCAAACCGGCGAAGCAGTCATCTTCCGAACGTTGGAGCTTTCCATCCCATGCTGGTTGGTCTGGCGATTCGCCCTTCGGGTTCCTGCAGGACGACGCCGGCCTGCCCGATACTACGCTCCAAGCCGAATCGCAGCCGCCGACGCCGTGCGCGGCCCAGTCTACATGCAACGAAACATAGATAGAGAATCGGTGCCCCATGTCTGATTCAGGTCTCAAGATGCGTATTCGAGTTGCGGTCATCTGGATCGACTGGTATCCGTATCACGTCGCTCGTTTCCGCGGCCTCTGGACAGCGCTCAACGGTCAGGCAGCAGGGATCGAGTTGGTAGGCGGAGTCGGCGTCCACACTGGCCTCAAGTTTCGCGAAGAGCTTCCCAGCGATCTGCCAATCGAGACGCTGCTCCCTGAAACAGGCTGGCGCGATGCCAATCAGTATCGTCTCGCCTACATGCTGTGGCACCGGCTTTCAGAACTCAATCCGGAGGCTGTCCTTGTACCCGGCTACTACACGCTTCCTGCCATCGCAGCGGCCGTATGGGCCCGGATCCACGGAGCCCAAAGCATCCTTATGACGGAGAGCACGGCCTACGATCACCTCCGCGTCGGCTGGAAGGAGTGGCTCAAGGCTCGCCTGATCGGCACGCTTTTCACATGGGCCGTGACCGGTGGTCGCGATCACATTACATACCTCGAGCAACTTGGTTTCCCTGCTGAACGCATCGCCAGCTATTACGATGTAGTCGATAACGAGCTCTTCCGCGATGGTACGGCGGCGCTGCGTAGTGATCCAATCGTGACACCGTCGGCCTTCAACCTGCCGGGATCACCCTTCTTTCTTTACGTGGGTCGACTGGCGGCTGAGAAAAATATCTGCACGCTGCTCGCAGGCTGGCTTGCTTATCGCCAGGATGGCGGAACATGGCCTCTCGTGCTGGTGGGGGACGGGCCAGAGGCTGCCTCGCTCCGTGTTCTCGCACAGGCCACTCCATACGTTGATGACATCTACTTTCCGGGCCTGAAGTCTTCCCGGGAGCTGCTTCCCTATTACGCCTTCGCTGGATGTTTCGTACTTCCCAGCACGAGAGAGCCCTGGGGCCTGGTGGTCAACGAAGCTATGGCCTCGGCATTGCCGGTACTCGTGTCTTCTCGCTGTGGCTGTGCGGCGGACCTTGTCAAACAAGACGTCAACGGGTTCGTCTTCGAACCAACGGACACGCAGACAATCGCCATGGAACTTCGCAGCATGGAGCGAATGCCGTCGGTGAAACGCCTTGCAATGGGTCGGGCATCGAGCGATATGATCCAGTCTTTTTCTCCGCAACGCTTCGGGCTTTCGATCGCTTCCATTGCGAAATCTCCAGGTTGCTCAAGTTCTTTACAGGCCCTTCCCGGAGGCTCACAATGACTCCCGCAATCATCCCTGTCCAGACTCCTGCGATCGAATCGTACGGCGCGCTTGAAGCGACACTTCGTAAGGAAACAAGGCGTGCGCCAAGATGGCTCCAGGTCGTCTCACATCTTGACCCAAGGTACGGTGGCCTCAGTTCCGCTGTGCCGGCACTCGGCCGATATCTGGATGAGGAAAGTCACGTCCGTTCTTCTCTGGCAGCGTTTTGCGTACCTGGCGAGCACTATGAGCCCGAAGGCTACATCCATGGACAACTCACTTTTTGGCCCGCGTCGCGCAAGCAATGGCTGCCCTCGACGCTTCACGCTAATCCACTGCGCGATGAATTCAAAGATCTCGTCCGGAAGGCCGATGGCGTACACATACACGGCTTGTGGGAGGCAAGCACCGCTGTTGCCGCTTCAACCGCAAGGAAACTAGGCATCGCATACATTGTTTCCGCCCATGGAATGCTGGAGCCGTGGGCGCTTCGAAACCATCGCCTCAGGAAGCTTGCGTATAGCCTCTTCATCGAAAGCCACAACGTTCGTCACGCCTCCGGCCTCCATGCCCTTAGCCGGGCCGAGGCCCATCAATTTATCCGCTTCGGTGCGCGCTCGCCAATCGCCGTCATTCCTAACGGTGTCGATATGCCCGTCAGCAATAACCCGGCGCTGTTTCTCGATCGCTTTACTCATCTCCGTGGCAAACGCATTCTGCTCTTTCTCTCGCGCCTGCATCCGAAGAAAGGCGTCGATCTACTTCTGCAGGCCTGGTCTCAACTCGCGTCCACTTTTCCGGAGGCGCATCTAGTCCTTGCGGGGCCCGACTTTGAAGGCACTCGCGCCGGGCTCGAACGCATCGTGGCGGCAAACGAACTTCAGGACTCCGTAACCTTCACCGGCATGCTCCGCGACGAACTCAAGTGGAGCGCCCTCGCGGCTGCAGAGTGCTTTATCCTGCCCTCGCACTCTGAAGGCCTGAGCGTCTCCATCCTCGAAGCCCTGGGCATGGGTCTGCCCGTCATTGTCACTTCGCCATGCAATATGCCGGAGGTTCGTGAGTTCCAGACCGGCTGGCTGATCCCCACGACCGTTCCCGCTCTTACTTCCGCAGTCGAGGCAGCGCTACGGAACTCTTCGCAGACCAATCAGCAGATCGGCTCCCGCGGCAAAGACCTCATCGCGACGCGATACACGTGGACCATCGTCGCGCAACAGATGGCCGATTTCTACGCCTGGGTGCTCGGTGGCCCAGTTCCCTCGAGCCTCAACCTGATTCACCCTTGAGTCCACCATGTCCACTCCAATCAGACTGAAGCACTACGACAATTCCTGGTATGACCCCGGCGGCGGCCTGCTCAAACGAGCTGCATGGTTCTTTCTCGGCCAGCCCATACTCCGAGCTGCATGGATCCCCTCATCCCGCTTGCGTGTAGGGCTGCTGCGCATGTTCGGAGCAACGATCGGCAGCGGGGTTGTCATCAAGCCAGCAGTCGACGTCAAGTACCCATGGCATCTCGTCGTCGGCGATCACTGCTGGATCGGCGAACGGACCTGGATCGATAACCTGACAACGGTTCGAATAGGCTCGAATGTTTGCGTCTCGCAAGGGGTGTACTTCTGCACCGGAAACCATGACTGGACCGATCCGCACTTTGGCTTGCGTATCAAACGAATCCAGATTGGCGATGGCGCGTGGGTAGGCGCACGATCAATCCTGACCCCCGGCACCATATTGGGTTCAGGCGCCGTTGCCGCTGCGGGTTCAGTCGTTGTTGGCAGCATCCCGGATTTCGAAATCTACGCAGGCAACCCAGCGCATTACGTGAAATCGCGAATCCTGAAGCCTGCGACGTCCACCATGGCGAAAACATCTCTGTGCTCCATCCGCCCAAGCTCAATCCGTGCGGTTCCACCTTAGAGTCCCTTGAACTGATGCAAGATCACTCCGCACATGCACGCTCCCGGTCAGCAGTTGGTAGACCCATTCAAGACCCGTAAGGAGATTCATCATGCGCGAACTCCTGTTTGTAGGATTTTCTGGTTTTCTGCTCTGCCTCTTCTTCACGCCTGTATGCCGCGACTTCTTCCGGCATCACGGCCTTGTCGATCATCCGGACGATAACCGCAAGCGCCACCTGAAAGCAGTCCCACGTATGGGCGGAGTGCCCATCGCACTAGCTTACGGAGGCGCTCTTTTACTGTTGTTCTCCTTCAACCCGGGCGGAGGCAAGATCTATATTCAGCATGAAGTCCTGTTTCATGCGCTTCTGCCAGCCGCCGCACTCATCTTTGCTACAGGACTTATCGACGATCTGTTTGGCCTGCGCCCATGGCAGAAGCTCGCGGGACAACTGGCCGCCGCCGTCCTTGCCGTCTCTCTCGGTGTACGGCTCGAAACGTTTCCCACGCACCCCTCGATCTCCATCGTTCTCAGTATCGTGTGGCTCGTAAGCTGTGCGAACGCAGTCAATCTTATCGACGGCATGGATGGTCTTGCGACGGGGGTAGGCCTGCTCGCCACCGTCACGACTCTCTTCGTTGCGCTCCTCAGCGGTAACTACGGACTGGCGCTTGCGACCTTTCCGCTGGCTGGCTGTCTGCTCGGATTCCTGCCTTACAACTTCTCTCCGGCTTCAGTCTTTCTGGGCGACTGTGGATCGCTCACCATAGGCTTCGTACTAGGCTGTTTCAGTCTCATCTGGAGTCAGCGAAGCGGTTCGCTCATCGGCATGCTCGCACCGCTGATGGTGCTTGCCCTGCCTCTTCTCGATGTAGGGCTCGCCATTTGCAGGCGCTTCCTGCGCCGTGCGCCCATCTTCCAGGGGGACCGGAGCCACATCCACCACAAGGTTCTTGGCCTTGGTTTCTGCACCCGGGATGCAGTTCTGATTCTCTATGCTGTCTGCGGAATCGGCGCCACGTTCGCCATCATCGAAACCCTCTCCAACGGAGGACTCCGCTGGGCCGTCTTCATCGTCTTCTGCTTCCTTACGGTTGTCGGGATCAACCGGCTTGGCTACGTTGAATTTTCGGCCGCGCGCAGAACTTTCACTGGCAGCTTCATGCGTCGCGCCGTGCAGGATGAGATTTACTTGCATGAGCTCGAACTTGCGCTCAAGCAGGCAGGGACAATCGATGACTGCTGGGTCATCATTCGCGGCGTAAGCACTGAGCTGAATTTTTCTTTCGCACGCTTTGAATGCAAGGGCCATTCGTACCAGGAGCACTTCATCCGCTCAACCGTGCAGCCCTCTTGCCACATTCATCTTGCCTTCGGCGATCACGGCTACCTGAGCCTCGCGCTGCCACCTGAAGCAGCCATACCTCGCGTTATGATGGCTGCTCTCCACCGGGTCCACTCATCCGTCGGAGAGCGGCTAGCCATGCTTCCCACCTCCTCAAAAAAGACCAGCACCACGGCTGCATAGGCCTTGCAAGCATGCCAGTCAAAGGAAGGCTATGTTCTCACTCTTTCATCTGCTGCAAGTATCTGATGTCCTCGACCTTGAGTTCGCGTCCGCCCTTGCCGATTCAGTCCCGGTCATCGCATGGGAGCCGCAACGCTCTTTGCTCCCTTCTAGCGTGCGTCCAGGAACCGAGTCCGAGCGCATGTACGCTGATGACTCCACGTTGCGCCTCAGGCGTCTGCCTCTCATGCGCGGTTTCGCGCGAGCACCCATCTCCCGCTTCGTCAACACGGGACGGTCCGTGCTGGAACGCCTTCTTCTCCAGACGCCGGACCCAGTCAACTCTCCTCTCATCTGCACCGTCCCTTTCTTCGCCGAAGTTGCCGAGTTATGGCCAGGCCCTGTCGTTTACTGGCTCACCGATCTTATTGCCGAGTACTCCAGTGCCGACTCGGACGTCGTGAAACGTCTTGATCGCCGCCTCTGCCGCGCAGCTACTCTTGTATGCCCCAATTCACGTCGCATCGCCGACTATCTGATGTGCCATGCAAAGTGTGACCACGCCAAGATTCAGGTCGTGCCCAACGCCACACGTACTTCGAACATCTTTTCTGCGCCACCCAACGGTCCCGGCAGTCTGCCCGAGGCCATCGCATCTCTCAAGCGCCCCATTGCGGGCATCATCGGAAATCTCGCCGGCAATATGGACTGGCTGCTGCTTGAACGGCTTCTAGAGTTGACGCCGGCATTCGAGTGGGTCTTTGTTGGCCCAACTTCAATGCAAATCGCCGACCGGTCTTCAAGAAACGCACGCACAAGACTGATGACGCATCCCCATGCACACTTCGTAGGACGCCAGCCTTACGGGGATCTCGCCGCATACGCCCGCGCTTTTGACGTTGCCGTTCTGCCCTATAGCCGTTGTGAGCCCACCTTCTCCGGCTCCTCCACACGCTTCTACGAACACCTTGCCGCATGTCGCCCAATGGTTGCCACGCCTGCACTTCAGGAACTCATCCGCAAGGTGCCTTTGCTCACACTCGCAGATAACGCCGAAAGTGCGGCCGAGGCTATGGAACACCTTCGAAAGCAAGGCTTCGACGACGGGTTTCTCGAGTTGCGCTGGCAGACCAGCCTAAACTGCACCTGGCATGCTCGGGCGCAATCAGTCTTGAGAGGTCTCACTCCGCAGCGCTCGACAAGCAACCTGCCAGAGATTGCTCAGCAGTTGCTTGAAACCGTCGCTGACTAACTCCGCTCTAGCGCGGTCCATGTGCTTCGCGGACCATCTCAACGGCCGCCGCGTCGTTAGGATGCCATGCGTCCGCGTGCACCATCAAGACGTCTCCACGACGTATAGACTTCACCAGTTCAGCTCGGTGTAAAGCAAGCTTCGCCGCGGCTACATCGTTCACCAGATTGACCGTGAATGCATGCGGATAGACTGCGTGCACCTCCGCACTCGTACCAAGGTTATCGTGAAACAAAAACGACTGGAAGGGTGCCATTGCGCGGTACATCCGAGTCGTAGACTCCTCCGGCATCACCAGTGAATCCGGCAACGACGACGCTGCCTGCTCCAACACCTCCGCCGGCAGAGTCGACCCATCCGCACGCACCGTCGAGTCCAGGTAAAATAACGTCACTCCCCACCGATCATGCGCGTACCGCATCTTGCGCATGAGCTCTGCGGCGACCTCTCCGTCCGGTAACGTCATCTGTCGCGCGGACCCATCACGCTGGACAAGACGCTGTGGCCGAACACAAACACCGACGCGAAAACCGGCATCCCGAATCGTCTTGAAGTACGCATCGTCCAGTTTCATTCCTGCATACTTCGAACCTTTGTCCAGAACGACGCTGTCCATCTCTGGCGCCATTTGAGCAATCGCATCCGGCGCGCATACATAGCTCGTATCCTGCGGATATTCCTCTCCTTCAATATCCCAGGTTATGGCCCCTTGAGCGTCCATACGCCGCAGATTTTGCACCACGGCTTCGGCCTGCACCAGCACACGCTTCTGAAACTCCGCCAGTCCCTGTGAACTCTTCACATCGATGGAATCCTCGTTAAAATAACGCCGGGGATTCCGCCTAAACCCTGCGGGCTGCGTTTTATCGCCCTGCCCTGAACTGGCCAGGTAGACGGTTCCGATCAGCCGCCGATCCTTCCAGTCCATCCGCTGGGGCCAACGCTGCGTAAAGCTCTGGTAAGCATCGCCGGCTACTTTCAACAGGGCGGGGCGACCACGCGCGAACCGCAAAGAAAGCTTCACCACCACATTCTGGCCCGGGCGCAGAGCGAACCCACTTCGCGAGTCTGCGGACGCGGGCAGCGCATCCGGGCGAGTGCCACTGACCAGGGCGGCAAGGACTCCGCCCTCACTGGCTTGAAACCCACTCCAAACCGGCTTGTCTGCCTCCAGAGCGACTGCGACAACCTGCCCCCTGCCCCACTCGGCGACGGTCACTCCGGGCGTCTCCACACCATCGACAATCGAATCCGACAATTTCGGATTACCCTCCAGATGCAATGTCAGCGGGTAGACCGTGGCACCGTCGAAGATTACGCCCGAGTCCTTGCGATTCGTGGCCGTCACGGTCACATCCAAAGTGTTGCCACGCGCTAGAAACTGCGTTCTAAGCAAGCCCCACGCAAAGCGATAGGTCCACGTCTTCTCCGCAGCATCCCAAACGCGCCCCTCGTTATTTTCGCCCCAACCATATTCTCCTGCCGTCAATGCGCGTCCCGACTGGTCGATGCACTTCATGTGCCAGATATGAAATTGGTCCTGCGGCCAGCGTGAAAGGTCAGAAAGCGTCTGCCCTTCAAAGACCACGCGCTCAACGCCTCTTGCACCATAGGTCACCTGCAACCCAGGTGACACTTCTGCGGGCGCAATCGCTCTGCTGCACGCGAACCCCACCATCGCCGCCAGCCAGCACCATCTCATGAATTCCACCGGCACCCAGAAGCAATCGGTCCCCCGACATTATCCGCGTCGACGATCATAGAGCAGCGTATCCGAGCGCAGGTACTACCTTGTTCTCCAGCTCAACTCGCCTTCTGACAATGTCGCTTACGGTCTCAAATCCGTAGCCCATCTCCCGCAGTCTTGGCACGATGCGCTTCACGCACGCCAGCGTCACCGATACATCCGGATTCGCTCGCGTGTCTCGCCCGTCATGCAGGCACAGTATGCCGCCCGGTGACGCGTTACGGACCACATGCTCCGTGACCACCTCCGCATCCCATTCCCAATCGTGCGCAATCACGGTCCACATTATTCCGGTGAGCCCAAGCCGCCGCTGGGCATCACCCAGACCAAACCAGCGCAGACCGTAAGGAGGACGCAACAGCGTAGCAACTGCACCGGTGTGATGTGTGATCACTTCCTGTGTCCTCGCAAACTCGCGATAGATCGTCTCGCTGGATAGGAAGTTCATCTTCCATCCGATCCGCGGACAAAGTCGCCTATGCGAAAAGGTGTGGTTGCCAATCTCATGGCCTGCCGCGAACAAGTCTCGAGCAATCTCGGGATGACGGAGCACATTCGCACCGCATTGAAAGAACGTTGCGCGAATCCCCGCTGCTTCCAGGTATCGCGCAATTTCAACGCTGGCTGGTGAGGGGCCATCATCGAACGTCAACGCAACGGTGCGCCGATCTCCCAACCCGCAATAAATAGCGCGTCCGAAGACCTTATCAGCAGCAACGTGAGACACAGATGAGGCCGCCTCGGCGATCATGCCCATTCGCTTTGTCCATTGCACTTCAGATGTCTCGCAACAGCTCCGAGAGGCTCATCTTTAAACCCAGTGCCATAATCTCAAGCATCGGTAACGAGATGGACTTGCGCCCTCGCTCAACATCCGAGATAAACGTTCGGTCGATGCCGAAATCGATCGCCATCTGCAGTTGTGTCAGATTGCCATCTCGGCGCAACTGCCTGAGCCGCATGCCGAATCGACTGCTCACGTCCATCGGGAGATAGTAGCTGGAAGGATTACGTACTGCCGCGCACGTTGGAGACCGCTGCGGTACAAAGCAGAGTGAGTATGTATAGGGTTGGCTGGCCATTGCCTTACACTCCTGGAAAGCTTGTCGTCCGATCCATCTTCCAGACCGTTGCTCTTCGGCGGCGTTCACAACGAAGGCAATCTGTCCTGGTCGAGTGGATGTGCGGGTCTTTTCGCACTAACTCCTAGTTCGGTACGTGCTCTCGGAGAGGCAGCGCTGAGAGGTTTTCCATGGTGACAAGTAACCGTCTTCAGCTAGTTTCTGTCCGCTCAGAAACACTATAGATGGCTGGGCCTGAGCAAAAGTTGCTTATCGACGACAGTTCCCCCTTAGATACTGCGCGTTTGACGGTGATGGGAAGGGGTCACTAGTATCCTCAAAGAATCGGCTGGCCAAAAAATCCTCCTAAAATCATGCACACGACCTCCGCCTTCATCGTTACGAATGCGGCAAGACACAGATCCTGTCCCACTTGGAGCTTCTCTTTATGTTCTTTCTTTCGCGCAAATCCTCAATTGCTCAGCGTGCTTTCGGCTTTGGTGGAACCTGTGTCCTCACGCTTGCCCTCGCAATCCCTTCGGCCCTCGTCGCTCAGAACCCCTACGGCGGTTCCACATCCTCTGAATCAACAGCCAAAAAGTTCGTCGATCGCCTGATCGCCCGCATGACGCTTGAAGAAAAGCTGGGACAGATGAGCCAAAGCTCATGGAAAGATCCCGATGGAGCCTCGCATGACGACCGCGTCCGTGCCGGACTGGTGGGATCCTATCTCTTCGTGACTGACCCCACGGAGATCAACAGGCTTCAGCATCTCGCAGTCGACAACTCCCGAATGCACATTCCACTCATCTTTGGCTTCGACGTCATCCACGGATTCCGCACCATCTACCCCGTCCCGCTGGCGATGGCCGCGTCCTGGGATCCCGCCGTCGCCGAAAAAGCACAGTCAATGGCCGCCCGAGAAGCCAGCGCCTCCGGGATCAACTGGACCTTTGCCCCAATGGTCGATATCGCACGCGACGCGCGCTGGGGACGCATCATGGAAGGTGCCGGAGAGGACCCCTTCCTCGGCTCACGCATGGCAGAAGCCCAGGTGCGCGGATTCCAGGGACCAGTCCTCGGCGCACCCGGCCATATCCTGGCCTGCGTCAAGCACTTTGCAGCCTACGGCGCAGCAGAGGGAGGCCGCGACTACGACGCTTCGAACGTATCCGACGAGCAACTCTGGAACGTCTACTTTCCTCCCTTTCACGCCGCCGTTCAAGCGGGAGCCGGCTCCCTGATGACGGCGTACATGGACCTGAACGGCGTACCTCCTTCCGGCAACCGCTTCCTTCTGCATGACGTTCTGCGCGAACAATGGGGCTTCCGTGGGATGGTCGTCAGCGATTGGCAAGCAGTCCAGAACCTGACCACCCATGGCTTCAGCTCCAGCCCCCAGGACGCCGCCGTTCGAGCAGTCAACGCCGGCGTCGATATGGAGATGACGAGCAGAACCTACGCCGAGAATCTCCCCGCGGCCATCAACTCCGGCACCCTCTCTATCAAAGTGGTAAATCAAGCTGTGCGCAACATCCTGATGACGAAATACCGGCTCGGCCTGTTTACTGACCCCTACACCAGATTTCTGAAATCAGAGCCCGCGGCAGAGCTCGCAAGCCAGCGCGAAGCCACCCGCACGACCGCCCAACAGACTGCCGTCCTCTTACGTAATGAAAATGCCCTGCTGCCGCTAAAACGCTCGCCCGGCTCCATCGCGGTCATTGGACCCCTCGCGGACTCCAAGGTCGACATCATGGGCTCCTGGAGCCTCGCCGGCCACCCCAACGACTCCGTGACAATCCTTGAAGGGCTACGCAACAAGCTCGGCGCCGATGCCGCCATCCGCACCGCAAAGGGCGTGGAGATACATCGCACGACTCCGTCCATCTTTGACCCGATCTTTCCAGAGCCGCCGGCAACCATCAACACCGACGCTGAAAAAGAGACCGAGTTCAAACGCGCCATCGATCTCGTGCGCACATCGGATGTCGCCGTCGTCGTCCTGGGTGAAGCCCAGAACATGAACGGCGAGAATGCTTCTCGCTCTACCCTGACGCTCCCGGGCCAACAGCAGCAGTTGCTGGAGGCGGCAGTGGCCACCGGCAAGCCAGTCGTTCTGGTCCTGATCAATGGCCGCCCGCTCGATATCACCTGGGCATCAACTCACGTCCCGGCTATCCTCGAGGCCTGGTATCCGGGCACGGAAGGTGGCAATGCAGTCGCCGACCTCCTGATGGGCGACGCCAATCCGGGAGGCAAGCTTCCCGTCAGTTGGCCCCGCAGCGTTGGCCAGGAACCCCTGTATTACTCCAGAAACCTCACCCAGGATCCTGAAAACGATGCCAAACGCTACTGGGATGGAACGACATTGCCCCTATACCCATTCGGCTTCGGGCTCAGCTACTCTCAGTTCCGGCTGGGCGAGCTCGCGTTGGACGCGACATCCATGCCCAACACGGGCTCTCTCCACGCCTCGGTAGAGGTCGAGAACACCAGCGCTGTTGCCGGCGACGAGGTGCTGCAGCTCTACACGCACCAGCGTGCCGGAAGCGCGTCGCGGCCTTCGCGGGAGCTAAAGGGATTCGTTCGTGTCCATCTCGCGCCAGGCGAAAAACGCGTGGTAGCGATAGAGTTGCACGCGGCGGATCTCGCCTTCTGGAGCCCCCAGACCCACGCCTCATCGGTCGAGCCGGGTCAGTTCGATCTCTGGATGGGTACAGACTCCACAGCGAAACAACACGCATTATTTACGGTGGTTCGCTAAAACATTCAAATATTCCGGGGGCGATATTCGACCTGCAGAGATCGCAGGCGGGGATGCGTCTGCCAAATCCGCGATGATCCCAGACAGCATGGCAATGAGTGATTTTTGTCGAGCGAGAACCTCGAAAAACCACTGTCCCCAGGATGCCTCGATCTCTCGCAACCTTCCACCTTTACGAAACGTAACCATCAACTCCGCAACCGGTTTCAGCAAGATTCCGGGGACGATCACGCAGGGCAGCTTCTGCAACCGTTTCATTCAGGTTGGCGGACGTCTCCTCTTCTTAAACGCGAGCGGTCGGGAAAACTCAATCCACACCATCGTCGGCCCTCATTTGCCAGCAAGTTTTTACGCCTTCCATAAAACTCAAAAGCCAGGCTCCTAAGCATCTCGTTACGAGACGTCTAGGAACCTGGCTTTTTTCAGCTTTACCGCAAACCTACATCGCTTTTAATAATTCACGTGCAATAACCATCCGCTGAATCTCGCTCGTACCTTCGCCGATCGTGCAAAGTTTCACATCGCGGTAGAACTTCTCTGCCGGATAGTCCTTGATGAACCCGTAACCGCCGTGAATCTGCACCCCTTCATCGCAGATACGGCAAGCGACTTCGCTCGCATAAAGCTTCGCCATGCTGCTCTCGAGCGTTACCTTCATGCCCTTGTCCTTCATCTGCGCAGCACGCATCGTCAACAGCCACGCCGCGTCCAGTTCCGTCGCCATCGTCGCAAGCTTGAACTGTATGGCCTGAAATTCGCTGATCGCCTTGCCGAACTGCCGCCGCTCGGTCGCATACTTCATCGCAGCGTCCAGCGCTCCGCGAGCAATGCCCAGGCTCAGCGCCGCAATTGAGATTCGACCGCCATCCAACACGCGCATCGCATCCTTGAAGCCGTCGCCCTCCTTGCCGATGAGGTTCTCGGCAGGAATCGCACAGTCCTCAAACAACAACTCCGCCGTATCGCTGGCACGCAGGCCGAGCTTGTTCTCCTTCTTGCCTGAGCGGAATCCCGGAGTTCCCTTTTCCACGACAAAGCCCGAGATGCCTCCGCGCGTTCCCTTCTCGCGATCCGTCACGGCCAGAACCAGCGAGCAATCGGCGTACGTAGCGTTCGTGATAAACGTCTTGCCGCCATTCAGAACCCACTGGTCGCCCCGGCGAACAGCGGTCGTCCGCATCCCACCCGCATCCGAGCCTGAACCCGGCTCCGTCAATCCCCACGCGCCCAGCCACTGCCCACTGGCCAGCTTGGGAATGTATTTCTTCCGCTGTTCATCATTACCCGCGAGCATAATGTGGTTCGTGCACAGCGAGTTATGCGAAGCCACAATGATGCCCACGCTGCCATCCACGCGCGAAAGTTCCTCAATCGCCGTTACATACTCGACATAGCCCATCCCCGCGCCGCCAAGCTCTTCCGGGAAGATGACACCCATCAAACCCATCTTGCCCATCTTCTTTACAACGTCATGCGGGAACTCGCTCTTCTCGTCCCACTCCATGACGTGCGGTAAAACTTCCTTGGTCGCAAAAGCCCGAATCTCTTTGCGCAACGCTTCCTGTTCTTCCGTCAGCCCAAACACCATTTCAAAACTCCCATCACAAAAACTAATGACCCCATCACAATAACGAATACAGTCAACAACGCGCAAATCCGAATCGCGCACTTTTACAACCCCTGCAGTCGAGGCTTTGGCTTCCAACAAGATAATTGTTCGCCCCGGGAACAAATCAGCCACATCCAGGGTCTAAGGTCACAGCCATCACCAAGTACCTCCCGGAGAACCACCCGTGCGCATCTATCTTGTTTCCTGCACCACTCTCGCCCTTCTTGCCTCTGCCGCTGCCGCTGCCCAGAATACCGCCCCGCCCACCACCAGGCTCCGTTCGCACCCGGCGACACAGGTTCACCCTGAAGCCAGGCCAGACGAACTTCCAATCACCCGTGTCGCCCTCTATAAAAACGGTGTCGGCTTCTTCGAGCACTCGGGGCGTGTCACCGGCGATCAATCCGTCACCATCGACTTCACCTCTACCCAGCTCAACGACGTGCTCCAGTCCCTTACCGCCATCGATCTCGGCGGCGGCCGCATCTCCGGTGCCGGCTACAACTCCACCGCACCCCTCGAGCAGCAACTCAAAGCCCTTCCCCTCGCCCTGAGCGACGACCCGTCCGACTACGACTTCTATAACGCCATCCGCGGCGCACGCGTCCAGGCCAGCGGCTCCGGCATCTCGATTGTTGGCCGGCTCCTCTCCATCGACCTCCGCCCCTCACCTCCCAAAGGCACCGACGCCGATTCGACCGACAAGCCCAATCGCCGCTTCCTGACGGTCGTCTCGGACTCGGGCCAGGTCCACACCTTTGAGCTCACCTCCGCCGTCACCGTCACACTCCTCGATTCCACTCTGCACACGGACGTGACCCGCTACCTCGAGCTTCTAGCGAGCACCCGCAACCAGGGTCTCCGCCACCTGACCCTGCTAGACCGCGGCACCGGCATCCGCGATCTCCGCGTCTCCTACATCTCTGAAGTCCCGGTCTGGAAGTCCACCTACCGCATCTTGTTCACGGACGCTAAGGCCGCAAATGCAACCTTGCAAGGCTGGTCCGTCGTGGACAACACCACCGGCTCCGACTGGACCAACGTCCACCTGGACCTCATCGCTGGCGCACCACAATCCTTCATCCAGCCCATCTCCACCCCGTATTACACGCGCCGGCCCGAAATCCCATTGCCAAGTGAAGCACAGCTGGAACCTCAGACACACGAGTCAGGTGAAACAGAGCTACCGCTCGCTTTATCAGCGCCAACAAAAATTTTCCTGAATGAGCCTTCTGCCGAAAAGCCTATGGCCCCCAAAGTGGTCACAGGAATGGAAGGCATGGTGGGCGGTCCCGCAGGCGGCGTGGTAGGAGGAATCCCAGGTGGTATGTCCTCTGCGCAGTCTTCAATCATGAAAAGGGAACAACTCTCCGACTACGCCGAAGCTGCCAGCGCATCCCTGGTCCCCCAAACCAAAACAGCCTCCTTCGACAACTACTTCGAGTACACCCTCACCGACCCCATCACCATTCGCAAAAACGAGTCCGCCCTCGTCCCCATCCTTCAAACCAAACTACCCATGGAGCGCGTCACCCTCTGGTCCCCGCTTCAGCCTCAAGCACTCAGGGCTCTCTGGATCACCAACTCCTCCACCCTCACGCTCGATCGCGGCAGCTTCTCTATCGTCGAGAACGGCAGCTTCGGTGGCCAGGGACTCTTTGACCCCATCCACCCCGGCGAGCGTCGTCTTCTCACCTATGCCGTAGACCAGGCCGTCACCGTCGACGATGGCCGGAACACCGCCGCCAAGCAACACCTCCGCAGCATCACCGTCGCCAAAGGCATCCTCACCGAGCGCTATCGCTACGTGAACCTTCGCGACTACGCCGTCCGCAACGCCTCCGCCGAGCCCCGCACCATCCTCATGGAACACCCCATCAGCCCCGGCTTCCAACTTCAGAATCCCGGTGGCGCCGGCCCGGAAGACACATCCCTCAAGCCGGAAGAGAGCACCGCCAGTCTCTACCGTTTCCGGCTCAGCGTTCCCGCGCACGAGACAGCCCACCTCAGGATCGCCGAAACCCGCTCCTACCCCCGCACCATCCAGGTCGGCGGCATCAACGAGAACCAGATCCGCATCCTCCTGCAGGACCTCGGCACGGATAGCACTTCAAATACAGCCCTGATGCAGCAGTTCCAGCCCGTTCTGGATGCCCAGCGCCACCTGGCCGAACTCAACCAGAGGCGGCAAGCCATCGACGCGCAACTCAACCGCTTACGCGGAGAAGAAGAGCGTCAGCGCGCCAACATCGTAGCCCTCAAGGACACCGACAAGACCGCTCAAAAGCGTTTCGTCAACGAGCTGGGCCGCATTGAAGACCAGATTCTCGACCGCCAAAAGCAGCTTGAGGCGCTCGACAAAGAGATCCAGTCCGCCCAGAAGGGCCTCTCCAACAAAGTCCAGACTGTCCAGTTTGACCAGACTTTGGAACCTTAAAACTGTCTACCCATCATCAACTTGCCCCACCCTCGCCAAAGGCCGGGTGGGGCAAGTTAGGTAAGCTGTCCAAGCTAACTACCGGCCTATGGGTGGCCAGGAGTTTGCCCTTTGACAGTGGGGACTCGCGGATAGTAACCGCTACGGGTCCGAACATCCAGGCGTCCAAAGCCCTTGTCCCGGGCTTCGACATGCACCTGCCGATATCCCCCCTTGCTTGGCGGGTTCGTCGTCCGATACGCAATCGTGTACTGGGTCCTGATATCCTCAGCCACCTCCGCCGCCACCCCGTCCACTTCCTTGAGCGACTTGGGGAAATACGCCACGCCACCTGTCTGCTGGGCGATTGTCTCCAGCACCCGCCGCGCATGCCGGGCTTCACGCTTATCCGTATCCTGTCCAAACAAAAGGCCGATGCAATAGATCACAGGCCCATCCAGATCCTGAATACGACGGATCGCTTGCTCCAGCGTAGCGCTCGATGCGTTATCTTCACCATCCGTGATAACTATCAGCACTTGTTTTGGATTCTTGGCGTTCTTCGTCAGATAGTCCGCACTTGCAACCAGCGCGTCATACGCTGCCGTGCCGCCGCTCGGCTTGATGTAGCTGAGCCCCTGCTGCAACTTGTCCAGGCTGGTCGTAAAATCCTGATCGATAAACGCCTCGGAATTGAAGTCCACCAGAAACTCTTCATCCTTCGGGTTGGACAACTTCACCAGATCCAGAGAAGCCTTCTCGACCGCCGGCAACTTGTCATACATGGACCCGGAGTTATCGATCAACAGACCAATCGACACCGGCAGATCCTCATGCCGAAAGCTGCTGATTGTCTGCGGAACGCCATCTTCATAAACACGAAAGGCGCTTTGCTGAAGCGTCTGCACGCTGCGTCCGTTGCCGTCGATGACCGAGGCATTCAGCTGAACTTCATACGCATCCTGGGTCAGCGTGTAACGCCCGGTAGCCCCCTTCGTCACGCTTCCAACCCCTGGCGGCGCGGAATCCTCAGTCCCTGAGACCACCGAGTCCAGATCTGGCGAAGGCGCAGGATCGCGGTCCACATTCAACGGCAGCGGAGTGCGCACAGAGGGATTCTGCGCCTGAATCCCCGCAGTCCCCAACCATGTCAGCGCTATAAACCCAATGAAACATACCCTACTGCGAAGGTGCATAGTACCCCTGGCGAAAGTGCACCGACAAAGGAGGAAGTCCCGGCGGCTGCACCAGTCGCACCTTCAATTTACGCCAGTTTCCATCCTTCTTCATCTCCGACGGACGATACCCCACCACATATTCATTCCGCAGCTCCTGGCTTATGCGCGATGCGATGTCCGCCATGTCCCCGGCTTCTGTCACTTTGAACATGCGCCCGCCAGTCATCTCGGAGATATCCGTAAGCAGAATCGGCCCCAACTCTTCCTCGGTCGTCGGCGCGTACTGATCGAAGATGCCGATCGCATAGATCTGCACATCGCTCTCTCGCACCACGCGCCGCAACTCTCCCTCCGAGTAGCGACTCCGGTTATCGCCACCATCAGAGATAATCAGCAGGGCTTTCCGCTCATATTTTGCTTGCTTCAGTTTATTAATCCCCAGATACACCGCGTCGATCAGCGCCGTCCGATTCTGTGGCTTCAACATCACCATGCGGGCCTCTACATCATCCACATCGGAGGTGTAGTCCACAATCACGGCGGGCTTGTCGTTGAATCCCACGACGAAAAACTCATCCAACGGATTCGAAGTCCGCAAAAACTCGCTCAGCGCCTTGCGCGCCCGCACGAACTTTGCCTGCATGCTGCCACTCAGGTCAAAGATGATGCCAATCGTTACGGGAGCATCTTCCGTTGAAAACGTCTTGATCTGCTGCCCCAGATTATTATCAAAGATTTGAAAATTAGGTGCTTCGAGCCCTGTGACCAGTCGATTCAACGGATCGGTCACCGTCATGGGAACCAGCACCAGGTTCGCCTCTACCTTCATTCGATGAACGCGCGACTCGGGAGCCGACAGGGATCCCGGAGCCTCAGGCGACTTTGCCGGCTGGCCCACCGGTGTATTTATCTGTCCCAGCGGATTCTCCTGCGCCCCCACGGCACGCACTTGGGCAAAACCCACAACGAACATCCCGACCAGCACAAGCAGCCACTTCCCTGAACCCGTACGACACTTTCCCATAATGATCGCTCCGACTCGAAGACGCCCGCCAACCTCTCGCAGGTTACACCCGAACCTATGGCCACTGCTATGAACCCGAATCCGACTATTCCATCTCACGACGCCATGTAAAGACAGTGTTGACGCCATAGTTCCAAAGCGAACTGATTGCCGTACCCAACACACCGGCCAGCAGCCACGGCATCCCGCGATGCATCAACATGCTCGCAAACGACACATTAATCAGTGCTCCGACGGAGCAGGCCACGTAAAACTTCAGCAACCCGCCAACCAATGCAGTTCCTCGCAGCCGCTCATTGCGGAAGGTGGCAACATTGTTCAACAAGAAGTTAGACGTCATAGCGAAGAAAGTAGCTACTATCTGCGCCTGCACAAACGGTAACAGTCCCCTGCCAAACAGCGCCGCGAGCACTAAAAGGTGAAGCCCCAGCCCAAGTACGCCAACACCCAGGAACAACACAAAGCGAGTCGGCACCCAGCGACCCACCAACTTGTCCAGAATCAGAAACAAATACTCAAGCTGGACATTGGTATCCAGCTTGCTTTCTCCCGCCTGCCGCATCCGGAACCGATACGGAATCTCAACCACGCGCGGCGGCGTGCGGCTCGTCGCGAGGATATCGACCAGAATTTTGAACCCGGAGCCCGTCAGCCGCGGTGCCTGCGCCCGCAAAAAGCCGGCCTCCACCATAAAGAAGCCGCTCATCGCGTCCGTCACCTCACAGTGGCAGACCATGCGGCTGATCCGACGCCCTAGATGACTCAGCTGCTCACGCCCCCGGCCAAACTCTCCCATACTGCCGCCAGCCACGTTTCGGCTCGCCACCACGACATCCGCTCCGTCCTCCTCAATCCGCTGCAGCATCGCTGGCAGAAGCGCCTCGTCATGTTGCAGGTCGGCATCCATCACCGCGATGTATGGTGCAGCCGAGCTCATCATCCCCTCAATGCAAGCAGAGGCGAGCCCCCGGCGACCGATCCGTTCAATCACGCGCACCCGTCGATCCACCCGCGCCACATCCCGCAACACCTGTGCCGTCCCGTCCGGCGAGTGGTCGTCCACAAAGACCACCTCCCACGCCACCCCTTCCAGCGCCGCCGCCAGTTTTTCCAATAAAACCATTACATTTTCACGCTCGTTGAACGTAGGCACCACCACCGTCAACTCCAGCGCCGAACGCACAGTATTCGGAGTAGTCCGCGCAGGATCGCTCGCCATCAGAAGCCCATCGATCATCCAAGCCCTCCGAGCACCATCCAAATCGCTTGCCTCATGCAATCTTGTCCCTCCAAGAATAACGGCTGGACGGCACTTCCCTTATCGGTGTCATCCATCAGGACTCCGGGCCGATGCAGGATAATGTAGCTCATGCGTCTCCCGCTTCATCCATCTTTTTCCGCCGTTGAGCCAGCCTGACATGCCCACCCCCGTATTCCGTGGCCCGCTCAGCCCCGCTGCCAGGACCTTCCTTATCCTACTTGTCGGCGCCTGCGGCATGGCCAGCCTCCTAGCCCTGCTCCCAGCCGCCGGCCACGACCAGATGTGGCTCCTCTACGCCGCGCGCCTCGTCCTCCATGGCGCACCGCTCTACGGTCCCCAGGTCTTCGAGACCAACCCCCCGCTCATCATCTGGCTTTCGATGATTCCTGAGGCACTCGCCAACGTCACGCATCTCCCGGATACCGCGCTCGGCAAACTCTTCGTCGCAGCCCTTGAGCTCGGCGTCGGCGCCCTCTGCCTGCGGCTCCTCCGCCTGACGCACTTCAAACTCACCCCGCCCGCCCTCTACGGCCTCGCCTTCGTCTTCGTCACCGCATTCGCAGTCATGCCCGCAAGAGACTTCGGCCAGCGTGACCACTTCCTCATCCTCTTCATCGTGCCGTATGTCTTCGCGGCCGCCGTCCGCGCCGAAGGCACCCCTCTTCCCGCCTGGCTAGGATGCCTCATCGGATCGCTGGCATTGCTGGGCGTCGTCCTCAAACCGCACCAGATTCTTGTCCCCATCGCAATCGAGTTCGCTCTCCTTGCCATGCGCCGTGCGAACTCATCGAAGCCACCCCTGGCTAGCCTGATCTTTCGCCCGGAGATCCTCGCCATGTTCGCCTCCGGCATCGCCTTCCTGGTGGCCCTCCACCACTTCGCCCCGTTTTACTTCTCCGTCATCACCCCCCTCGCACGCGACACTTACTGGGCCTATGGCAAGCTCACTTTGCCCCAACTACTGGGCGAATCCCTACAGCTTCACCTCCTCGCACTCCTTGACTTTGCCCTCCTTTTCAGCCTCGGCTGGCGCAACGCCCCCGCCATCACGCGTCTCCTGCTCGTAGCCGGCACCGCGAGCACCCTTGCTTTCTATCTGCAATCCACCGGCTGGTATTACCAGCAACTTCCCGCCCTCAGTTTCTTCTCCCTCGCCCTCGCCTTCCTGATCCTCGAGCTGGTTCGACAAAAGCACATGCTTCTCCCCCGCTGG
Organism: Rhodanobacteraceae bacterium; assembly: GCA_043783275.1. Taxonomy (GTDB): domain Bacteria; phylum Acidobacteriota; class Terriglobia; order Terriglobales; family Acidobacteriaceae; genus Edaphobacter. The sequence goes on along the minus strand of JAYVZP010000084.1, from coordinate 30,858 downwards.
ACCCCGGCTGCGGCAGCCGGCCTTACCCTCTTAGCTCTTGCCCTCACCACCCACTTCATGGGTTACCCCTTCACCGCCGAGCGCAGCTTCCCCATCGATCAACCTGATCCCACCTTCTTCGCCAACCTCGCCCCCGGCACCCCCGTCATGACCATCTCGCCCACTATCGACGACACCATCATGCCCATCTTCAAATTCCACCTAACCCTCGGCCAGCGCTACCCCGCCTTCCTCATGATTCCCGCACTCCTCCGCAGCGAAGACCCTCAGGGCGAACACCTGCGCCACACCATCCCCCCCATTCGCCTCGCCGAACTCGACCGCATCCAGCACGCCGACATGGTCGAAGACCTGCTCCGCTGGCACCCTCAGCTTCTCCTCGTCGAGCGCTGCCAGGACCCCACCGTCAAATGCCAGGTTCTGGAAGACCGCCGGGACAACCTCCTCAACTATTTCCTCCGCGATCCCGACTTCGCCCAAATCTTTGCCGGCTACCACTTCCTCCGCACCTCCGGCCGCTACGACGCCTACACCCTCACGCACCTGTAGGCCACGACATCCGTCCCGGTACAATCGACACAGGAGATCTCAAAAAGCATGGCTCGTATCTACCCCTTCCGCGCCCTTCGTTATGACACTCAGAAAGTCCGCATGGAGGACGTCGTAACCCAGCCCTACGACAAGATCACTCCGGAGATGCAGCAGGCCTACTACGACCGCTCCAAATACAACCTCATCCGCGTCATACTCGGCAAAAAAGAGCTGGGCGACACCGATGCCTTCGCACCCGAAGCCGCCACCACGCTCCAGCACAACATCTACACCCGCGCAGCCGAGTCTCTGACCTCCTGGCGCAAGAAGGCCATCCTCCGCGAAGAAGCCGAGCCCGCCCTCTATGGCTACACCCAGACCTACACCGTCCCCGGCACAGAAGAAATCCGCGAGCGCAAAGGCTTCATCGCCCTCGGCCAGCTCTACGACTACGCCGACAAGGTCGTCCACCGCCACGAGCAGACCTTTCCAAAGCACAAGTCTGACCGCCTCGCCCTCTTCAAAGCCACCCGTGCCTACTGCGAGCAGATTTACATGCTTTACTCCGACCCGGCATTCACCGCAGAGAAGCTGATCTTCGATTCCGGCACGCCCGCCAACCTTGAAATCACCGACGAGTACCAGGTCGTCCACCGCCTCTGGCTCCTTACCGACCCGCACCTCATCAACCTCATCGTCAGCGCCATGGCCGACAAAAAGCTCATCATAGCCGACGGTCACCACCGCTACGAAACCTCTGTCACCTACATGAAAGAGCGCGCCGCCGAACTCGGCTTTCCCAAGGCTGTAGACATGTCCGGCGAAGACGACGAATCCCCCTCCGTCCGGTCCGACGAGCCCCACAACCCACTCCCCAAACCCGCCTTTCCGGAAGCCGCGATGATGATGACCTTCGTCAACATGGACGCACCCGGAATCACCATCCTGCCCACACATCGCGTCGTCTTCAACCTGCCCGCCTTCTCGACTGAAGCCTTCCTCGCCAGGGCTGAAGCCTTCTTCGACATTCACCCCATCGTTGAACCAGACACCGCCCTCCTCAGCCCCACCACCGGCATAGCCTTCATCGCGGCCACACGAGACGGCAACCACCTCCTCACGGCCAGGCCGGAGGCCATCAAAGCCACCCTGTCCAAATCGCACCCCGAAATCTCCGCCCGCCAGGCCTCGCTCGATGTAGTCCAGCTCCACAACATCGTCCTTGAGCATCTGCTGAACCTGACCCACGCCTCCATCGCCGCGCTCGAAAACATTCGCTACATCCGCAGCGCTGAAGAAGCCGTCGAACAGGTCCACACCGGCAAGGCCGATATCGCCTTCCTCATCAAGCCCGTCACCCTCCAGCAGCTCAACGACATCTCCCTCTCCGGCGACGTCATGCCCCAGAAGTCCACTGACTTCTACCCGAAGCTCCTCAGCGGACTGGCCATCTACGCCCTCGACTAACCCCATCCAAAGCGGAAACCCAGCCCCACCCTCTCCCGGCCAGGGTGGGTCTTTCACCACTTCGGACGCCCCAACCCGCTACAATTAGCCGCGAAGACTCACGCCCAAAGACCCAACCCAGTGATCAGACCCAGTACGCCAATCCGAGCCGGCCTCTTCCTCCTCTGCACTCTGGCGGCCGGTGCGCAGACTACCCCAACCCCCATCGACACTCCCACCCCCAGGCCCAGGGCCTCGAAAACTCCAAAGACTCCAAAGTCCGACACCACCACCTACAACACCAACCTCATCGTCCTGGACCCGGCCCACGGCGGCGAGGACAAAGGCGCCACGCTCGCAGCTGACAACTTTGAAAAAGATGCGAACATTGCCCTCGCTGAACGCCTCCGTTCCCTGCTGGTCTCCAGGGGTTTCACCGTCGTTTACACCCATGCCTCCGCCTCAGATGACGCCTCCGCTGACACCCGCGTCGAGGCCACCAACCGCAATCATCCCGTCGCTTGCATCCTTCTCCATGCGTCGGCCGCAGGCCACGGCGTTCATCTCCTGACCTCCGCGCTTACTCCGCCTCCGCAATCCATTCCAGGCGCCGACGACCCAAGAACCATCGCCCCCTGGGACACCGCACAGGCCGCCGTCATCCCCCAGTCCCTGCGACTTTCCAATAGCCTTGCCGCCGCCCTCAACGCCGCCCGCATCCCACTCGTTGTCAGCCGTACCAGCGTCCGTCCCATCGATTCCATGACCTGTCCGGCCGTTGCCCTCGAACTCTCACCTTTGACTGCCACAGGCGACGACCCAACCCCCGCCTCGGATACCGGATACCAGACTCGCGTCGCTGAAACCGTGACCAACGCCCTGGTCTCCTGGCGTGAACAAGTCATCGCATCGAGCGCCGCAGCCCAGGCCGCCAAAGCCATCTCCTCCCCCACGCCCGGTGCTCCGGCAACTGCCAGGCCTGCACCGAAGCCCGTGCCAAAACCTGTCACGCCGCCCGTGGAAGTTCCTGCCGAGACATCGCAGACCCCGGCACCGCGTCGCACGCCTGCGCCGATCATCCGCAAAAATGCCGATGGAACTCCAGCCCCGGCCCCGGGCCCGCCCCAATGATCCCCCGCTATCAGCGCATCATCTTCTGGAGCCTTGTCGGCGGCATCCTCCTCATGGTCGCGCTCCTCATCCGCGGCTGTCAGCGCAATCACGAGCGCATCGTCGCCATGCGTGACCGGAGCCCCATCGCCGCCCCAACCGACATCGCCACCGAAGACGTCTCCGTCGCCCTCGCCAACGATGCCGATGGCTCCGTCACCCTCGATCAGATATCGCTAGCCCTGCCGGAAGATCCTTCCCTACGTGCACATGTCCTGCTGGAGCGCCTGCTCACGGACTTCTCCCTGCCCGCCTCCACCCATCCAGTCCCTGCCGGTCCCGCCGTCAGCGATGTCTTCTTCGTCTCGCTCCCCCTCACCAACAACGGCGCGACATCGTCTGGTGATTCGCGACCCTCGTCGTCCTACGGCCGAACACACGCCGCCGGAGCTACGCTGGCCGTCGTCAACCTCACTAAGACTTTTTGTGACGCGCACCCCTCCGGCATCGAAACCGAAGATCTCACGCTCCGCGCCATCATCTCTACCCTGCACGCCAATTTCCCGCAGATCGAGCAGGTACGCTTCACGGTGGACGGGCTCCCCCGCGACACCCTCTCGGGCCACGCGGACCTGTCCCGCACCTACGGCGTCGCGGACGCCACAAAGTCCATTCACATCCTCTCCCCGGACGGTAACCCACTCTGAGCATGCACTCCCCAACCATAGCGGTCTTCGACTCCGGCTTCGGAGGCCTTACCGTCCTCCGTGCGCTTCTGCCTCTTATCCCCGGAGCCCGCTACCTGTACCTGGGCGATACCGCACGTCTCCCCTATGGCGCCAAGTCCCAGCAGACCATCGCGCGTTATGCCCTATCGAGCGCTGCTTTCCTGCTGGCCCAGGGCGCTGACATGCTCGTCGTAGCCTGCAACACCGCCTCCGCCCTGGCGCTCACCGAGCTACAGCACGCCCTGCCCATCCCCGTAATAGGCGTCATCGAGCCAGGTACACACGCCGCAAGTGCCGCAACATTCGGTTCACCCGGTCTCGCTTCTGCGACGAGAGATCAAGCGGCCCCCCAAATCCTGATCCTGGCTACCGCCGCCACAGTTCAATCCGGAGCTTACACACGATCCTGCGCCGCACTCGGCCTTGCCGCATATGAAAAAGCCTGCCCCCTCCTCGTCCCTCTCGTTGAAGAAGGCTGGATCGACCATCCCGTCACCGAGGAAGTTCTTACCATTTACCTGAAAGAAGCCCTCGCCGCCGCCCCCAATGTTAAAACCCTGGTCCTGGGCTGCACCCATTACCCTCTCCTCAAGCCGCTCATCGAGCGCACCCTCGCCACTCTCAACCACCCGCTGAAAATCGTCGACTCCGCCACCGCCACGGCCATCGCAGCAGCCGCCCTCATCCCTGCAGGCAAATCTTCCGAGCCCCCAACCTGCACCTTCTATGCCACCGACTCAATCGAGAAGTTCCAGCGCCTCGGGTCAAACTTTCTGGGCCAGCCTCTGCCCCAAGTCGAACTGATCGACCTCGGCGGCTAGTATCCTCGAGCCATGCCCTATCTGCTAAAAACCGAGCCCAACAAGTACTCCTTCGACGACCTCCTCCGCGACAAGGAAACCGTCTGGGACGGCATCGCGAACAACCAGGCGCTGCTTTACCTGCGTAGCATGAAGATGGGCGAAAAGCTGGTGATCTATCACTCCAACATCGGCAAAGCTGCCGTAGGCACGGCCAAAGTCCTGTCGGTCGACGCCACCGACACCAAAAACCCCCAGGTCCGCATCGCTCCCGTCAAACGCCTGAAAAACGAAAAGCCTCTCGCTGAAATCCGAGAGGCCTCCGTCTTTAAAGATTCGATCATGTTCCGTCAATTTCGTCTCTCGGTCGTCCCCATTACCGACGCCCAATATGACTTCCTGACCCTGTAACCACCTGAAATGGAGCCCATGTTCCGCTCTTGAGACACGGGTCAGAGCCACCATGCTCCTTCTACTTCTACTTCTCCGCCAGGATCTCGATCTTGTGAATCTGGGGTGGCTCACTCAGCAACGTGTCCGCACTGGCCATCAGAGCCTTGGCGATCTTGCCGTTCAAATGAGCCTCTCTACCAGCCTCATCATTAAACGTATCGAAGATGCTGTATGCCCCGTCATCTTCCTTGATCGCGAACCACCGAATCGTCCCCGGCTCATCCTGTGCCATCACGCCACCCTGCTTCAGAAACGCTTCCAGCTCCGCTTCCTTACCTGGCTTCACCTTCAAACGACCATACAACGCATACTTTTGCATGACTACCTCCAGAACTTAAGATGCAGGAGCAAGCGCCGCAGTCAACCGGCACTTCTTTGCAGTTGTCCATCTCAATGGAGTAGCTTTGTAAGCGTGACGACACTCCGTATCAACCTTTCCATCGCCTCTTTTTTTCTGGCTTCCGCGGCCTTGGCAACCCCGTCCCTGCAAGCCCAGGCCGCACCTCCACCGGCTCCTCCTGCAACCCCGACCCCCGTATCGCAACTCCCCGACGCCCCCAGCACCGCCTCCGCACCCGCAGTCCCTCAGACACCCACCGGTCCCACCGTCGTCTTCGACACCAACATGGGCCGTCTTACCTGCAAGCTCTTCGACAAACAATCGCCTCTCGCCGCCGCCAACTTCATCGGGCTCGCTGAGGGCACCAGGGAATGGACTGATCCCACCACCGGCAAAAAAGTCGTGCACACCCGGTTCTACGACGGCACCACCTTCCATCGCGTGATCCCCGCCTTCATGATCCAGGGCGGCGACCGCAGGGGTGACGGCACCGGCGACGCAGGCTACTTCTTCGATAACGAAAACACTCCCGGCCTCACCTTCGATGTCGCCGGCCGTCTCGCCATGGCCAACGCCGGCCCCAACACCAACGGCACCCAGTTTTTCATCACCGAGCTACCCCAACCCGACCTGGACGGCAAATACACCATCTTCGGCCAGTGCGACACCCACTCCGTCCTCATGGTCGCGACCATCACCCGCGTGGACCGCAACTCCCAGGACAAGCCCGTTACCCCCGTGCTGCTCAACAAAGTAACCATCGTCCGCGACGGACAGCCCATGCCTCCAGCCCCCGCTTTACCTGTACCAGAAGCCCCGGCGCCCGCAGAGCCAACCCTACCGGCACCGAAGTAGAGCGTTCTTTGAATACCCTCACCGGAAACCGCATCCAACCCGGTGAGACATTCAATCGGACACCTTATGATCAACCCCTGAGGTACGATTTTCTTTTCTGCCGAATCGCTCGTCGAACCTGCGAGTCCGGCTCTAACCCGCGCGAATCAACGCGTCCAACCCGCAAGGAGCAACAAACATCATGGCAAGAAACCCCGGCACCTACGCCACATTCAAGACGTCCGAAGGCACCATCGTCTGCGAACTCTTCGAAAAAGAAGCACCTCTCACCGTCAAGAACTTCATCGAACTCGCCGAGGGCACCCGCGACTGGACCTCCCGCTCCAAAAAGGGCGACAAGCTCTACGACGGCTCCGTCTTTCATCGTGTGATCCCCCAGTTCATGATCCAGGGCGGAGACCCCGAAGGCTCCGGCATGGGCGGTCCTGGCTACAAGTTCGCCGACGAGACCAAGGGCAGCCCCCACCACTTCAAGAATCCTGGCAAACTCGCCATGGCTAACTCCGGCCCCAACACTAACGGCAGCCAGTTCTTCATCACCGTCACCGACACCAACTGGCTCACCGGCAAACACACCATCTTCGGTGATGTCGTCGAAGGCTATGACATCGTCGAGAAGATCAGCAAAGTAGCCCGTGACGGCATGGACCGCCCCAAAACCCCTGTCGTCCTCGAGTCTGTCACCATCGAGCGCGTCTAACCCGGCAAGAACCCACCTCGTGCCATCCTTAGGACGAGGTGGGCTCCTGCTCCCGCACCGGCTTCATCGCAGCGGTTCTTCTACCTTTCAGAAATAGCGTGACAGGTCGTTCCACCCACCAGTAAACCGCCACCCCGGCCGAAGGAACCATCAACAAGCTCAACGCGATCAGCCCCACACCGGCCTCTACTGGGCGCTCGTGAACCATGCGCAAGCCCGCCCCGCGCGAAAACGGAAGATGGACAAGCGGAAACACAAACCCCTGAATCAGGTAAATCGAGTAAGAAGCATCCCCTAACAGCAGCAGCCACTTGGGCAACCTGCAACCGATCATCCCCTCCAACCCCAGCATTCCCAAAACGATCATCGCCGCGGGAACTCCCCATACCAGCGGCCGCTGCGCGTTATTTGCCGGCGAGAAGAGCACAATACCCGCTATCCCCCCGGCCAACAGCGCAATCGAAGCCAGTTGTCCCGGCAGCTTGGCCGACCTCAGCAGCCAGCCGATCCCTGCCCCGGCAAGAAATTCCAGCACGATCGGGTCCGCCAACGCGGTCCACGCAGGCCACGTATCCTTCCGTGCAAAACCCAACCCAGCCAGACACAGAATAGCCAGCGTCAGAAAGATCCAGCGTCGCCGCGCACGCACCATCGCCAACGCAAACAGCACATAAAACGCCATCTCGAACGACAGCGTCCAGCCCACCGGGATGACCGGCCTCAGCTCACCCCCAGGTCCAAGCGACGGAATAAACAGAAACGACGCAACGATATTCCATCCCGAGGATATGCCTCGCGAGCTAAGCGACGGCGACAGCCATACCAGTGCCACCTTCAAAGCCGTCAGCATCCAGTAAAGCGGTGCAATCCTCTGCAGACGCCGCCAGAAAAAAACCCCGGCTGCCCCGGCCCCACCCTTGGAGTTCACCGTGGAAATCGTCATCACCAGACCGCTGATCACAAAGAAGAGGTCCACCCCAGCCACCCCATGAAACCAGGTCAACTGGGGCGGTACGACCCCATTCTTTTCCTTCAGATAATCTGCAGCGTGCACAGCCACGACCGCGATCGCCGCTGCAGCCCGCAGTGCCTGGAGCCCGAACAACTCGGCTCGTGCATTCGTTTTCCCCAACGCTGCAGCTCCAATCAACGATTCAGGCTGCTTCAACTTTTTTCGCCTTTGTAAAATATCGCCCTGGTTGCAGGCCCAACCAGGGCGCTGCCTTGATCGCTACGCTACCCCAATCACGGTGCAAAGCTCCTTCACCGCATCCGCGCTCTTCTGCAGAGCAGCCTGCTCATCGGCCGTCAGCTTGATCTCGATAATCTGCTCCAGACCCTTCGCACCCAGCTTGCACGGAACCCCAACGTACAACCCATTGATCCCGTACTCGCCCGTCAGATACGCCGCGCAGGGCAGGATCTTCTTCTTATCCTTCAGGATCGCTTCCACCATCTCGACCGCAGCCGCACTCGGCGCATAGTAGGCTGAGCCAGTCTTCAGATGCTTTACAATCTCCGCGCCACCATTGGCCGTGCGGACTTCCAGCTCCTTCAAACGATCCGGCGCAATCAGCTCCGTAATCGGAATCCCCGCCATCGTCGAGTAACGGCTCAGAGGCACCATCGTGTCGCCATGTCCGCCCAGCACAAACGCCGTAACGTTCTCGACTGAAACCTGCAACTCTTCGGCGATAAACGTGCGGAAGCGCGCCGAATCGAGTATGCCCGCCATCCCGATCACACGCTCACGCGGAAAGCCGCTCTTCTTGAATGCCGCCTGCGCCATCGCATCCAGCGGATTCGAAACGATAATCAGAATCGCATTCGGCGACTCGACCACTACCTTCGACACCACATCGTTCATGATCTTCGAATTCGTATTCAACAGATCGTCGCGGCTCATCCCCGGCTTGCGCGGAATGCCGGCCGTAATCACCACAATGTCTGACCCGGCGGTATCCGCATAGTCGTTTGTGCCCACAATCGACACATCGTGCTTCTCGATCGGCATCGCCTGCAGCAGATCCAGGGCCTTTCCCTGCGGGATCCCCTCCGCCACGTCCAACAAAACCACATCCGCCAATTCCTTGGCAGCAATCCAATGGGCAGCAGTGGCCCCAACGTTCCCGGCCCCGACAATCGTCACTTTCTTACGCATTAGTTCTCCTTTTCACAACCATCATATCGACTCTGCTCACCTGCCAATCGATGGTGACTTTGAACGCTTTGACGTGCGACTTATCAATCCCTTCCTCTTTGGCGAGTAAACTCTCGTGGCGATCACATATTTTCAATCATCTTGGTAGCAAACTCACTCGTCTTCACCTTCGTCGCGCCCTGCATCCCACGCTCAAAGTCGTACGTCACAAACTTCTGCGCAATCGTCTTTTCTATCGAGCTTTCAATCAGCCGTGCCGCCTCCGGCCATCCCAGGAAATCAAACATCATCACCCCACTCAGCATTACACTGCCCGGATTGATGACATCCTTATCGGCATACTTCGGCGCCGTCCCATGCGTCGCTTCAAACACTGCATAGCCATCGCCGATATTTCCACCCGGCGCGATCCCAAGCCCGCCCACCTGCGCCGCCGCCGCGTCTGAAATGTAGTCGCCATTCAGATTCGTAGTCGCCAGCACGCTGTAGTCCTCCGGCCGCAGGATAATCTGCTGAAAGATCGAGTCCGCAATCCGGTCGTTCACCAGGATCTTCGACTTCCACTTTCCACCACCGTGCGACCCCTGAATCGCAGCCAGCACTGACTTCACCTCGGCGACCACGCTTTCGCCAAACTCCTTCGCCGCAAACTCAATGCCCGGCTCGATCAGCGCCGCATTCTCCTCCACCGTCAGCTTCGGATTCGCTTCAAGGTTCCCCAGGATCCAGCTCTCGCGCTCCGTCACGGTCTGCTCCCGGAACTCTTCGGATGCAACCTCATAGCCCCACTCGCGGAAAGCGCCCTCGGTAAATTTCTGAATGTTTCCCTTGTGCACCAGCGTCACGGTCTTGCGATCGTTCCTAATCGCATACTTAATCGACGCCCGCACCAAACGCTTTGAGCCCGTAATCGAGATTGGCTTGACCCCTACACCCGAGTCCTGCCTGATCTTCTTTTTAACACCCTTCAACATCTCGTTATTCACAAAGTCGATAAACTTCTTCGCCTCCGGAGTCCCCTCACGGAACTCGATCCCCGCATAAATATCCTCGGTGTTCTCGCGAAAGATCACCACATCCAGCTTCTCCGGATGCTTCACCGGGCTCGGCACGCCGGCATAGTATTTCACCGGCCGGATGCACTGGTAGAGGTCCATCAACTGTCGCAGCGCCACATTCAGGCTGCGAATCCCACCGCCCACCGGCGTAGTCAGCGGCCCTTTGATAGACACTCGAAAGTCCATCGTCGCCTTGACCGTATCTTCCGGTAACCAGTCCTGCGTCTTCCGGTAGCTCTTCTCTCCGGCCAGCACCTCAAACCACTCGACCTTGCGCTTGCCGCCATAAGCCTTCTCGACGGCTGCATCGAACACCCTCTGCGAAGCCTTCCAGATGTCCCGGCCCGTTCCATCGCCCTCGATAAACGGAATAATCGGCCTGTCCGGCACCGTGTACTTGCCATTTGCGTACTGAATCGCCTGACCATCCGTGGGGACCGGAATACCGTTGTATATCGATTGCATGAGCGCCACCTCCCTAACTTTGAAGTGACGCAAACGTACCATCTGAAAATCACGACTGACAACCCAGGCGATCGCTAATCGCACAGTACATCCCTACCGCCACCCACGACTCAGCGCACCAAGAGAGATGGCGCCCCGCCGAAGCGGGTGCGCCATTTCTGATCCAACAAAAGAGCCGCTTCTAGAACTGGCCCCAAAGCAACTGGTTGTAAACGTCGTGATGGAACTGCACTTCACACGGCTTCACAATCGTACCCAGCAAACGCGGGCAACGATCAGCAGAAGCCTGCTTCAACTCCGCGTACCGAGTCTTCACATCTTCACCGAGCAGCGTCGAAGTCCACGGCGCCTTCTTGAAATCATCCAGTGCCGTGTAGATGTTGTCCGGGAGATACCGTTCCGCCTGCCGTAGATTCTTGATCCTCGATGTATCGCCCTGCAACCCGCTCCGGAAGATCGAGTACAGCACCATGTAGGGGTTTGCATCGGGGCCAACCGAACGAATCTCCACACGCGAGCTCTTCTCGTTTCCAATTGGAATCCGAACCATCGACCCACGATCCGTGGCCGAAGCCTTGATCTGGTTCGGCGCCTCAAAGTGCGGGTCCAGGCGGCGGTAAGCATTCACGCTCGCATTCAGCAGCAGGCAAAGATCGTTGCCATGCGTCAGAATCCGATCCACAAACTGCCAGCCCATCTTCGAAATCTTCTCTTCACCCTTCGGATCCCAGAACAGATTCTTGCCATTCTTCGTGATTGAAACATTGGTGTGCATGCCCGAGCCATTTACGCCCGTCACCGGCTTCGGCAGAAAGCTTGCCGTCATGCCCATCTGCGTCGCAACCTGACGGCAGATCAGCTTGTAAAGTTGAATCTGATCCGCGGCCGTCACCACATCGCCGTAGGTATAGTTGATTTCGAACTGCGAAGGCGCAACCTCGGGATGATCCTTCTCATTCTCAAAGCCCATCGCACGCTGCACTTCAGCAGTCGTATCGATAAACTCACGCAACGGATCGCCCGGCAGCGAATGGTAATATCCGCCCTGGTTCACATACTCAAAGGATCCGGTTCCGTTGAAATTACGCTCGGCATCAATGCCCTCAAACAGGAACCCTTCGATCTCGTTTGCCGCGTTCAACGTCCAGCCATTGGTCGTGAACATGTCGTTCGCAAAGCTCTTCAGCACGCCACGCAGATCGCCGGCATAATGCCCGCCATTCTTGTCGATGACCTCACCAAATACAAGCACCTTACCCGACCCAAAAACGTCCGCCGGCACCCAGTAGAATGCCGCCCAGTCAATTGCAAGCCGTAAATCGCTCTCACGCTGTGCCGTAAACCCGCGGATGGACGAGCCATCGAACGTAAGGTTGTCGTAGCTCTTGATCAGAAACTTCTTGTCATAATCCAGCGTATGCAACCGGCCTTCAAGGTCAGAAAACACCACCGTCACCGCTTTGATACGCTTCTCTTCCCGAAGGTAATTCAAACGCTCTTCCTGAATAATCTCCGCCGGCACGCGCTGTTTGCGCTGTTCCTTCACTGCCAGGTTCATCTCTTCCAGTTCTGAGTAAGAAAGCTCCAAAAAGTCACGATATTCGTTCGACATAGTGCTCCTTTTCAAATAGGTGCGGATCTACCCCACAAATCATCAGCTGCAGATTTTTCGGGAAGGCTTGGGCCAGAAGCGTCGGGGCTTGTCCCACCCTTAAGTTACCAGATGTTCCCACAAAGGACCCCAGGTAATCCAATGCAAGCCGACCATCCCTCACTCTAAAATGGAGCTAACGATTCATTCGCAAGCCCTCCAACCCACAAGGAGCAACTCGTGTCCTCACCGCAAAAGCAAACGCCTCACAAAAAAATCGCCCTCATTCAGATGTCCTGCGGCGTAGACACTCTCGACAACCTCAACAAGGCAGCCGAACTCGTCCGCCAGGCCGCCCGCGCCGGTGCCAATATCGTCTGCCTCCCTGAGCTCTTCCGCGCCCAGTACTTCTGCCAGCGCGAAGAGCACGCTCTCTTCGACACCGCCGAGTCCATCCCCGGACCCTCCACCACCATCCTCGGCAAGGTCGTCGAAGATGAAAAAATCGTACTGATAGCTTCCCTGTTCGAGCGCCGCGCCGCCGGTCTCTACCACAACACTGCCGCCATCCTCGACCACACCAGCACCGCACCGGACCACCTCGCCAGCATCTACCGCAAGATGCACATCCCCGACGACCCTCTCTATTACGAAAAGTTTTATTTCACCCCCGGCGATCTCGGGTTCCGCACCCAGCGCACCTCTCACGGGCCCATCGGAACCCTCATCTGCTGGGACCAGTGGTATCCCGAGGCTGCCCGCGTCACCGCCCTCATGGGTGCGGAAACCCTCTTTTACCCAACCGCCATCGGCTGGCATCCGTCTGAAAAGGAAGAGTTCGGCGAAGCCCAGTACTCCGCCTGGCAGACCATGCAGCGCGCCCACGCCATCTCCAACGGCGTCTTCGTCGGTGCCGTTAACCGTGTCGGCCACGAGTACGGCGACGTCCAGCACAACGGCTCGCTGATGCAAGGCCCCGGCCCGCACACGCCCGACACCGGCCTGGAATTCTGGGGCGGCTCCTTCATCGCCGACCCCTTCGGCCGGGTCATCGCCCAGGCCTCCCACGACAGGGAAGAGATCCTCATCGCCGAGATCGACCCCAAACTCCTTGAAGACACTCGCCGCAACTGGCCCTTCCTGCGTGACCGCCGCATCGACGCCTACACTGGCATCACCAGCCGTTATCTCGACTAGTGTCACAAATGCGGGCGTCCGAGGTCTCGATTCTGAGACCTCGGTTTCGATCCGGTGAGAATACCCAAGCCCCCATGCCCATCATCACCCAACTCATCTTCCTTCTCGGCTTCCTCTGCGCCCTTGCCTACGTCCTGTTCGGCATCCTGCAGATGACTTTGCCCACCCGCGCCCTGACCATCTATCGCTTGTTGCTCGGCAAGCAGCGCTACGCCAAAACCGAACCCGTCTTTCTCCGCATGACCGGTTGGACCTGGCGCTTTGTCGGAGCCGCCTACATTGTTTTCGGCATGTTCATCACCTGGTCGCTCACCCAGACTCTCTCCCGCCTCCTTCCCCACTAAGTCATCTCAAATCTGGAAGCGGCACTGCAAGAGGTGGCGTGGGGTTCTACGTAGAACATTGTTCCCAACAGGAAACTATTTTTCATCCGCACTCATACCCTGAAGAACAAGTGCCTCACCGATGAGTCCGGCTCCTTCGGCTGATACTTCAACAACAACGCCTACATCCCCGATGGCAAAACCATGATCTACTTCGCGCCCGGCGGCATCCACGCTAAGGACATGGCCATCCGCAAGGCCTGCCTGATCGTCCCCAACCCGTCCCGTCCGTCAACCCCAACCCCATTTGGAGGAGTCAGCTAGCTTCGCTAACGAATCCTGAATGTGAACTCCACATTGAGCTCCCACGGAATTGGCTTGCCATCCTGCATAGCGGCCGTGAAGCGGTACTTTCGTGCCGCTTCTACTGCCTTCTCATCGAGGCCATGACCAACACCTCGCACAACCGTCACGTCCGTCACTTTACCCTGATTGTCGAGCTTCAACTTCAACAGGACGTCTCCGTTGAGCTTCATGCGGCGGGCTTCTTCACTGAACTCGGGATCCGCTGTGTACAGCACCACGGGGCGCGTAATGTCGCCATCCAGCGGAAGTCCCTGGAGCCGGCGCTCCCTCACGCTCGCTTGTTGTGGAGCGCGGATATTTGCGCCGTCCTGCGCCGCCACAGCGCCACACCCGGGCACAAGCGCCAACACAAGAACCATTGCTCGAGTGATACTGAGGGCCATACCTGGACCAGGATGTAGAGGGCACCATCTATCCCACATTCAAACGCTCCTTGCTCTCCACCGGCGCACTTTGTCAGAGTATCCATCAACCAGCGCTCCATTCCCAGCAGATTTTTTGCAACTTCCAACTTTCCTCATGCTTCCGTGGCCCCACCCTAAACTGCCGGTGAACGACCCTTTAAGATTTTGCTGCGCCTCAAAACACCCAAACCCCGCTTCAGTCCTGAACACAAAGTTGGCGCAACACCCGGCAGCCATTTGGTATCCTCATAACAGAGATGAAGCAAACAAGCTCCTGCCGTTGCGGGGGCTTTGTTATTTAGAATCATGGCTTTAGCGTTCCCCTTTGCCTGGAGGATTTTACGGAACCCCTTGCGTACAAGTGCAACGTGGATAATATGCTAGACAATCAGGGCGGTGCCTCCCCTGAGACAGAAAGACACAGATGCGAGAAGATAAGCCCAAATCGCCGCCCGCATTTCGCATGCCCGCCGAGTGGGAACCACACGCCGCCACGTGGATAGCCTGGCCCCATAACCCGGAGGACTGGCCCAGCAAATTCCAGCCCATCCCCTGGGTCTACGCCGAGATCGTCCGCCACCTTTCCCGCGTCGAAGAGGTCCACATCCTCGTCAACAACGAGCCCGCCGAGCGCCGTGCCGAATCCATCCTCAAGCGCGGCGGCGCCAACATGGCCCGTCTCCACTTTCACCAGTGGCCCACCGACCGTGTCTGGCTCCGCGACTCCGGCCCCATCTTCACAAAGGATCCGGCCGGCGAGGTCTCCATCACCAACTGGCGCTTCAACGCCTGGGCGAAATACGACAACTGGCGCCGCGACGATCAGGTCCCCCAGCAAGTCGCCAAGCTGTACAACATGCCCGAACGCCGCCCCATGGTCGGCACGCATCGCCTCGTACTCGAAGGCGGAAGCATTGACGTGAATGGCGCGGGAGTCCTCATCACCACCGAGGAATGTCTGCTCTCCGAGATTCAACAGCGCAACCCCGGCGTCACACGCGAGGAGCTCGAAGAGAGCTTCCGCGATCACCTCGGCATTTCGCAGACCATCTGGCTCCATCGCGGCTGTGCCGGCGACGACACCCACGGCCACGTCGATGACATTACCCGCTTCGTCGGCCCCAACACTATCCTCACCTGCGTCGAACCCAACACCGCGGACGAGAACCACCTGCCGCTTGCAGAAAATCTCGCCCGCCTCCGTCAGGCACGGAACCTTGACGGCGAGCCGTACGAAATCGTCGAGCTTCCCATGCCCTGCGCGGTCAAGTTTGAGGGCCAACGCCTGCCCGCAAGCTACGCCAACTTCTACATCGCAAACGGCCTGGTGCTCGTCCCTACCTTCAACGACCCCAGCGATCGACACGCTCTGAACATTATTGCCAAGTGCTTTCCCGACCGTGAAGTCGTCGGCATCCACTCGGTGGACCTTGTCTGGGGCCTCGGCACGCTGCATTGCCTGAGCCAGCAGGAGCCCGCATGAGCCAACCCTGGCCCCCACCCCCCGACCTTGCTTCCATTCAAGAACTAGTCCGCGCCGCCGACCCGGAGAAGCATCTTGCCGACGGCGCGCCGGTGGATGAGTATGAGCCCGAAGAAGAAGAACTCTTCGAAGCGATCCGCAACTTTACAACAGATCAATTGCTCTCCACCAACATCGAGCCAATCCTTGAGCGCATCTGGCAGGGGGCCTTCTCGCTGGACGCTGAAGGCCTCGCTGAACGCCGTCCCGCACTCCTCTCCCTGGCCAAGGAGATCGAGCGCTTTTTCGGCCCGGAGTCGAAGCCTCGCACGCGCAGTCAGATTCTTGAGAACGCAAACCTTTAGTATCGGGATCGTTCCCGGAGGCCTCATGCTGCTGAAAGCTTTCGTTCCCTTGGCTCTTGCAGCATCTATTGCGCCGGCCAGCGCCCAGAAGCCGGTGAAGTACCATCTGGTGGCAAAGATCCCTATCGCTGCAGAGGGCGACTGGGATTATCTCAATATCGATCAGGCCGCGCGTCGACTCTACGTCTCGCACGGTAATGAAGTGGACGTAGTCGATGTAGCCACGGACAAAGTCGTCGGGATCATCAGTGGCATGAACCAGACGCACGGCATCGCGATTGCACCCGGATACAACCGAGGTTTCATAACCAGCGGCGGCAACTCCACCGTCCGCGTCTTCGACCTCAAGACCTTTGCCACGGTCGTTGACCTGCCTGCGGCAGGAAGCCCTGACGGCATCGTCTTCGAGCCAAAGACCGAGCGTATATTCGCCTTCGATCATCGCGGCGGTGTCGTTACGGTGATTGATGCCAAAACCGCCAGGGTTGCGGGTACCCTCGATATCGGCGGGATACCCGAGTTCCCTGTCACCAATGGCAACGGCATCGTCTGGGTTAACCAGGAAGACAGGAACACGCTCGTGAAGATCGACGCGGCCACAATGAAGGTGCTGAACACTTATCCGGGCGCGCCTTGCGAAGGACCGACCAGCATGGATCTCGACCGCAGGAACCGTCGGTTGTTCATCGGCTGCGGCAATGAGAAGATGGCCGTCGTAAACGCGGACACGGGCGCAGTCATCACGACGCAGCCCATCGGTATCCACGTGGATGCGACCTGGTTCGACGCCGGCACGGGCCTTATCTTCAACGCGAACCGTTCGACAGTCACGGTGATCCATCAGGACGGTAAAGACAAGTACAGCGTCGTTCAGACGGTCGATACTGAAGGCCATGCCAACACGCTGGCCGTCGACTTCAAGACCCACAAGTTCTATACCGCAACCTCCATGTACAAGACTGAGCCGGTACCCCATGGAGCCCCTGCAGGTACCAAGCCAAAGGACACCGTAATTCCGGACACGGCGGCGATTCTTGTCTATGCACGGTAAGTCCGTATTCCCCGTGAGCGACGACGAAGCGTTTCTGCGCGAGGCGATGTCCGAAGCGCATCACGCCCAGCTCTCAGGAGAGGTTCCGGTAGGCGCCGTGATCGTCCGCGATGGAGTTGTGCTGGCGCGTGGACGCAATCGCGTCATCGCCGACTGTGACCCCACCGCCCACGCGGAGATCGTCGCCATACGCGAGGCAGGCCGATTGATCGGCAACTATCGTCTGGAGAACTGCGACCTGTATTCCACGCTGGAGCCATGTGCGATGTGCGCGGGCGCGATTCTTCATGCACGCATTCGGCGTCTCGTCTACGCGGCGTCAGACCCCAAGGCGGGCGCCTGTGGAAGCGTCCTCCAGGTGATAAATCATCCAAAGCTGAATCATCGGGTTGAAGTGACTGCCGGCGTTCTCTCGGACGAATGCAGCGCTCTCGTTTCGAACTTCTTCCGTGCCCGGCGCACGAAGCCGAAAGAAGTGGCATCGAACGGTGGAGAGTAGAAATTTCCATCCGAGGAAACACTATGTCCGCACGCTTTGAAGGCAAAATCGCAATCGTCACAGGTTCGTCATCCGGCATCGGTCAGGTTATAGCCGTGCGCCTTGCATCGGAAGGCTGTGCCGTCGTCATCGACTACCACTCGCACCCCGACGGCGCGCACGAGACGCAAGGCAAGATTGCGGCGGCGGGCGGCAAGTCCATCATCGTCCACGCCGACGTGACGACTATAGCGGACGTGCAGAATCTCGTGGAGCAGGCTTGGCAGCAGCTTGGCGGATGCGACATCCTGGTCAACAACGCCGGGGTCGAAAAGCATGCGCCGTTTCCAGAGGCCACCGAGGCTGATTACGACCTCGTCATGAATACCAATCTCAAGGGTGCGTTCTTCCTGACACAGCGTTTCGTCCAGAAGCTGATTGCGGCTAAGAAGCCAGGCCGCGTCATCAACATCTCATCGGTGCATGAAGACATGGTCTTTCCGAACTTCGCGAGCTACTGCGCGGCCAAAGGCGGCATGCGCATGTTGATGCGCGACCTTGCGATGGAGCTTGGCCCGTCGCAGATTACGGTCAACAACGTCGCTCCCGGCGCAATCAGCACACCCATCAACGCGTCGCTGCTGGCAGACAAAGCGAAGCTCGATGCCCTGCTTAAGAATATTCCATTGGGCCGCATGGGGACACCGGAGGACGTCGCGGGCGTAGTTTCGTTCCTGGCCTCAGAGGATGGCGCCTACGTCACAGGCAGCACGTATTATGTGGACGGCGGATTGATTCGTAACTACAAAGAGCAGTAACAAAAAGCGTCTTCGAACTACTGGTTGACGCCGCTGGCGAGGAAGCCACCGTCCACAACGAGGATCTCGCCGGTGACGAAGTTCGAGGCTTCGCTGGCGAGGAAGATTGCCGCCCCGACGAGCTCCTCCGTCTTGCCGAAGCGATTCATCGGGGTGCGCATGAGGAGTTCCCTGCCACGCTCGCTCTCGTCCAGCAAGGTCTCGTTGAGTGCGGTGCGGAAGACGCCGGGCGCAATCGCATTGACCGTGACACCCTGCGCGCTCCACTCCACCGCAAGCGACTTGGTGAGCGCGCCGACAGCAGCCTTGGAGCAGGCATAGGCCGTGACTTCTTTGAGGCTGACGAAGGTATTGAGCGAGGCGATGTTGATGATTTTGCCCGAGCCACGCTCCAGCATGTGCTTGCCGAAGATCTGGCAGGCGCGCAGCGTGCCCGTGACGTTGGTGTTCATGATGTCGTCCCACGTCTCTTCGGACACCGTCAGGGTGGGCTCACGCTTGATCTTGCCGGCGCAGTTGATCAGGATATCGACTTTGCCGAAGGCCTTCAGAGTGTGATCGAGAAGAGCTTGCATGCTTTCGCGGTTGCTTACGTCGGAGGTGACACGCAGAGCTTTGCGGCCCCTGGACTCGATGACCGCGGCAGTTTCATCGACCTGCTCCCGGCGGCGTGAAGTGGCGACTACATCCGCACCGGCTTCCGCCAACCCAACCGCCATCGCCCGGCCAATGCCCGACGTTCCGCCTACGACGACCGCAACTTTACCCGTCAAATCAAACAGCGAATGTCCCATCGATTCTTACACCTCTTGTTTCATGACTACTTGTTTCATAACTACGTTTAGCCTGGAATTCCAATGTGCTCCAGTATCTCGTTCACGACGATATCTGGTGCGCGATCGTTCTTGATGGTGAGTGCGTTCGCCGAAGGCTCCAGGGTCTTGAACTGGCTGTCCAGCAGGGCTGGATCCATATATTCATGGTGGCGTGCGGCAAGTCGTTCTGCGATCAATTCACGTGAGCCAGCAAGAATCACAAAGTGTATTGAGCCTTCGGGGATACCGCTTGTGAGCGTCACGCGATACTGTTCCTTGAGAGCCGAACAGGCGAGAACGCCGCTCACGCCATCATGCTGCCAGCCGAGCAGAAGGCGGTTCAGCGTCTCCAGCCACGGCTGGCGGTCGTCGTCGTCAAGCGGGTGGCCGGCCGCCATCTTCTGCTTGTTGGCGAGCGGGTGGTAGTCATCGGCATCGGCAAAGACCACGCCGGCACGCTGAGCGAGCAGCGTACCGATTGTGGTCTTTCCCGACCCGGTTACACCCATGAGGACGACGATCATCGGTGGCCTTTCCTACAGTCCAAGAAAGACCGGCTTGATGTGACGTTCGAATAGGTTAGCCGTGACATTCTTCGCCACGATCTCTTCGTTGGCCGTGAGCGCATCGAGGTAGCGCGGGCCCATCCTGGCGGCTACTTTGAAGCCGACATGCAGCAACTGGCGGAAGCTCTGGTTATAGCCCTTGTTGCTCTGGTCGTGACGCAGCGCGTCGGTGTACTGCTTGCTCGTCCAGCCATTGACCTGTTCCGGCTGAGGGAGCGCGGCGGGGTCGATGTTGATGACCATGGCGTAGGGTGCGCATAGCTCTTCCGCTTGAGCGTGGGCCTCTGCGTAGACTTCCTTGGCGATCTCGAGACCAGAGCTGCCAGCCTCGGCCAGGCCGATGAGTTCTTCAAGCCACGTGGTTCCGGCGGTCTTCAAGTGGACGCCCGCGCCGAACTTGTTTATGGCCTCATGAATGACCTTGTAGATAGAAAACTTGTCCGAGCCTGAGTGAACGCTGAGCTTGAGGTTGTGCGGCAGGCCGTAGGTTTTGACCGCGTAGGCGATGGCGGCGAGATCCTCGTTGAACTCCTTGGTGAACTGGGCGACGTCGCCAACATAGTCCACGCCTTTGTTGAAGCGACCCGTAAACTTGGGGGCGATCGTCTGGATCGGAATACCTTCGTCGGCGATCATGGCGAGGATGATCAAGAGTTCAACGGGTGTCTGCGGGTTGTCAGTTTCATCCATGGAGACTTCCGGGACGAAGCGGCCGCGGCCCTTGTTTTCGACCAGCAGGCGGTAGATCTCGCCAGCCTGCTTGACTGCCGTGAAAAACTTGTTGGCTACTTCTTCGACAAACTTGAAGTCAGTGTGAAAGGGCTGATCGATGGATGGGATAACGACCTGTCCGAGGAGTTCGGGATGAGCGTGGACGAAAGTCATAACGTCTTCCGGGCTGGCCGGCTGACCGATGAGTTCTGCAACATCGAGAGTGAAGAAGTCGCAGGGGTCCAGGAAGCGCCCGACGGTTTTGAGATTGATATGGTCGGCATCGAGGAAGTAAGGCCTGGTCCAGCCAAGTTCCTTGACGGCAGCATCAGCCGCGGCGCGGGTGGCGCTGGGCTCTGAGCCAATGATCATGTGCTCGCGGTTGGACTTGTTCCATACCGGGACGACTTCGACACCGGCGTCCGCGGCCAGGATACAGGCCTGAAGTTGAGCCTTGGCCTGATGGGCAAAACGGTCGCCTACGCCGATCGAGAACCGCGGTAATTCCAAAATATCGCTCATCTAAATATCTCCGTAGATTCCAAGGCCACTTTCCGCGGAAACCATTGGTCTTACCAACCTACCGCATCAGCCTACGCATTGGCTGGGTGGAAGAGCAAATCTCAGGCCTGGACCGTACCGGGCATCTCGAAGAAGCGAGACCTGGGGCCACCCATATTTTTGGCTCTTACCTGTTAGTTGTTGAAGCGGCGTTCATAAGCCCAGAGTCCGAGGCCGGGGTTGGAGATGAAGAATATTTCTTCACCGTCGACGATGTTCCAGCCGTCGGCGAGTTGGGTGGGGTCGTACCTGGCGGTGTAGGTGGCGAGATCGCCGTACTCGAAGTGGACACTTTCGATCTCTCTCCGGGTGAGGTGGCCGGGGCAGTAGCGGATGGTGAAGCGGCCTTCGCTGGAGCCGTGGATAAGGTGGGCGGCGGCGCTGAGATTCGCGGCCAGGTCGGGATCGTGCTTGACGGCTTCCAGCGTTGCGGGGGTTCCGCAATAACCGTATCTGCGGATCAGGGTATCGATGGCAGAATCTTCGCCGAACTCGTGGACGCCGGGGGCGAGGACGATGAGTTCTGCGTTATCGGCGAGCGCCATGCGGGTGCGGTAGATGCTCTTGTTACCGAGCCAGGTGGATCGGAACTCGTGCGGGTCGAGGAAGACGACCGCCTTCCTGATCTCGCGATCCATCATGAGGAAGTTGCACTTGAGGCTGAGAGCGGCGGCGAGTTCGAAGGGCTGGTTGTCATCGCCAATGTAGAGACCGCGCATGACAAGTTTGCCGGCGGCGTTCTTATTGACGACTGTCTGGACGTAGACGATTCTGGGAAGCACGTTGGTGAAGTGCTCGCTGGCGTAGTCGAGGACGCGGCGCACGGGCGTGTCGACACGGCCCATCATGCGCTCCATGCCGTAGACGGCGCCCAGGAAGTGCGAGCGATGGATGCCCATGACGCCGCCTGTGCCGACGAAGATGTTCTTGGATCCGTTGGCGAAGCCTACGACTTCGTGCGGGACCACCTGGCCGATGGAGAGGATGAGGTCATGGCCGCCGTCGCGCAGCAACTTGTTGACCTGGGCGGGCCAGGGGTAGTCCAGCTTACCTTCAGAGACTTCGAGCATGAAGGTGCCGGGGACTTCGCCCAGAGTGACAATGTCGTTGCGCCAGTCGTGGACGCGGAAGAGATCGCGAGGCGTGGAGCCGAACATGGCCGAGATCTCCCTATCGGTCATGGGCTTGTGGGTGCCGAGGGCAGGCAGGACGTCGACGAGCTTTTCTCCGTAGTACTGGTATGCCAGTTCCGTCAGCATTCCGGATTGAGAGTGCATGCGGGTGAAGTCGGGCGGGACCGCGAGGATACGCCTGCGGTCGCCGAGAGCGTCCAGCGCGGCGAAGAGACCGGCTTTAATCTCAGTGGGGGACAACTCTGTTTCGGGTGAACCAACTGCAAAGAACAAGCTCAAAATGGACCATCCTTAGTAGGTGTAAACTCGCGGAATGCGTAAACTCTCTGCACAACGACGCCGTACTGTAGTTATCCCGGCCTTCCTGGCCGCTGTGATTCCGGTAATGATTCTGCTCTCTCGCCACGCCCATACGCCGGTGAATGACGCGCTCATGGGCCTGGGTGTGGGGCTGTCGATCGGGATGAGTGTGATGTCCCTTGTTCTGATGCGGCGGAAGTCTTGTGATGACGGACCATCCCTGCCAAAATGATTGTTCCTGGCCTCAGGACACTTTGCATGTGGTGAAACGCTGGCGCGGTTTAAAGGCGGTAGGCCTTCCGGGCGAGACCGTTGGTGAGTTCGAAGGCCAGTTCGAAGGCTTCGTCTTCGTCCAGGCGGTGTTGGCCGACGAGGCGGGCCAGGAAGGCGCAGTCGACGCGGCGAGCTACGTCGTGGCGAGCCGGGATAGACAGCAGGGCGCGGGTATCGTCGTTGAAGCCGACGGTGTTGTAAAAGCCGGCGGTCTCGGTTGCCTGTTCGCGGAA
Organism: Rhodanobacteraceae bacterium; assembly: GCA_043783275.1. GTDB lineage: Bacteria > Acidobacteriota > Terriglobia > Terriglobales > Acidobacteriaceae > Edaphobacter. Next base: position 7,564 of record JAYVZP010000084.1, on the reverse strand, counting down.
ACGCATCATGCCTTCGGGTGAATCGTGGAACCACCAGCTTGGTCCGAGGCGAAGGCAGGGGTAGTGCCCGGCGAGAGGCGCAAGTTCGCGGGAGTAGGTGGATTCATCCAAGGTGAAGAGGATGAAGGTAAAGTTGGGCTCGTTGCCGTATTTGGAGAGCAGCGGACGGAGCGAGCGGACGTACTCGGTGGGCGCAGGAATGTCGGCGCCCTTGTCGCGGCCAAACTTCTCGTAGACCTTGAGGTTGTGGTTGCGGACGCTGCCGGGGTGAAGCTGCATGGTCAAGCCGTCTTCGACGCTCATGCCGGCCATCTCGGTCAACATCTGGGCCTGGAAGAGTTCGACGTCGCCGGCTTCTGTATTGCCGGTGTAGATCCGGCTGTAGAGATGTGCCGCTTCTTCGGGCGAGAGATCGGCAGTGAGCGCGGTCAGATGGCCATGATCCGTCGCGGTGGCCCCCATGGATTTGAAGAAAGCTCGGCGGGAGCGAAGGGCGGTGAGGTAGCCCTTGAAGTTGGAGACATCTTCGCCGGTGACTTTGCCTAGTTTCCTGAGGTTGTCCTGAAAACCAAGGTATTCGGCGTCAACTACGGCGTCAGGGCGGAAGGTGGGGATGACGCGGCCTTTCCAGCCGGACTCGCGGATCTGCTTGTGCCACCTGAGGTCATCGACTGCGGCGTCGGTGGTGGCAAGAACTTCGATTTTGAACCGGTCGAAGAGAGCGCGGGGCAGAAACTCCGGCGTTTTGAGGGCTTTGGCGATGGTCTCGTAGTATTCGTCGGCGTTCTCTGGCTTAAGGCGCTCGGTGAGGCCGAAGAGGTTGGAGAAGGCGTAATCGATCCAGATGCGTGTAGGGGTACCGCGGAAGAGGTAATAGTTCCTGGCGAAGATGCGCCAGACTTCCCGGGGGTCGGCAGAAGCGGCGGGGTCGCCTTTGGCGCCGGCCTGGGGGATTCCGAGGGCCTCAAGCTGGATGCCCTGAGAGTAAAGCATGCGGAAGATGTAGTGGTCGGGCTGAATGAAGAGAGCGGTTGGATCTGGGAACGGCTTGTTCTCGGCAAACCACTGCGGATCGGTGTGCCCATGGGGGGAGATGATGGGCAGATCCTTGATGCTTTCGTACAACTTTGCCGCCACCGCGCGGGCTGCGTCTTCTGACGGAAAAAGTCTGTCTTTATGCAACACCTGACCACCCTCATCCTGGGAGCAAGAGTCTGAACCCTGGTTCAACCCTTTGCAGCGTACCAAATTGGACCAACCAATGTCGCGCTGACGAGCAAAAGCAAACGGGCACCCCATAATGCAGGTGCCCGTTTGCAAAACAGCCCGGTTTACGGGATGTAGTAGCGCATGCCAAAGTGGATCATTCCGTTGGTGGCCTTGGGGCTGCCGAAGGTTGCCGTGGGCGATCCATAAGTGCCGCTGGTGAGGCCGGTCCAGAGCGAACGCGTCAGGTAGCTGTAGGTGACCTGGTACTGGAGACGGCCGTACTTCGGGGTGTTGATCGCGCGGTACGTCAAGCCGATCATGCCTTCCTGAATGTAACGGGTCGGTCCAGCGCAGGGGCCTGCAGGGGTGACGGAACCTGTGAAACCACCGCTGGCCGGAGCGACTTCTGTAGTGCAGCCCGTGTCATTGGCGTTGATGGCACCGTAGCCGGTGTAGGGTGACGTTGCAACGCCGGTCGCGTAGACGGTACGTTGGGCGTACTCGCCGCCGTAATAAGCGTAGAGATCGAGCTTAGGAGCGGGATGCGTTTCGACGGAGAGCAATCCGTGCGAGTTGCGGATCGGCTCCAGCTTGCCGTTCGGGTGAACAGTGATATCTGAGAGCTGTGACGATCCGTAGCGACCAATTCCATCGCCGGTCATGCCGACGATTGCCAGGTCTACAAATTTGCTGGGCGAAACCCGGACACCAGCCTCCACGCCACCGGCAAACTTGGTGTCGTTTACGGGAGCCGCGCCGACAACGCCAGCGTATCCGGTTGATGCAACCGTTACGGCAGGGTAGTAGCGATCACGGAGAAAGCGGCCGATTCCGGCAACTTCAAAGTGGGCATGCTTGGAGTCAAGAGCAATCTTGGCGATCATGTCCGGAGCGATGTTGCTGGTGTAGTTGCCGTTGAACGCGTTATACAAACCGCCGCTTTGACCAGGTGCGCCGAACTCAAAGTTGGTTGGAGCATTCGTGGTTCCGTTGTAGATAATCTGCGCCTGCTCAGCTGCGACTGCAATTGTGAGGGCGGAACCGAAGATGGGGTTTCCGAACTTCTGCTGCAGACGGATGCCAGGCTGGCGAGCCCACGTGAAGCCGACCATGTACTGAGGATCGACCGTGTTCGGCAGCTTTTCAGTACGAACGTCGGTTGACTTGCCCGTCTCGGTCAGCAGCGACCACGTCTGTCCACCGGTGACGGCGAAGCCGGACTTGGTCTCTGCCTTGCCCCAAATCTGACGCACACGGAGGCTGTAGCTGTTGGACTGGTTGTTGTTGGAGGTAGCGCCGGCACTCAGGAAGTCGGACTCAAAGTAACCAGAGAGCTTGACCGGACCGGTGTTGCCTTCAAACAAGCCACCGAGGCGGCTCTGCCGACCGGAGAAGTTCAGCTCGGTGGTATGGGCATCGGTTGCGCCCGCGAAGGGGGTGGTGTTGAACGGAGTGTTGATGTCCGAATTGATTGCACGCTGGCGCTGGACGCCTTCAAAGGCAAAGAAGGCTACAGGGGTGATGGTGACGCCCTTGTAGTGCAGAACGCTGGGCGATTCAATCTTGTCGGCCAACTCAACCTTATTGGCGCTGATTGTGGTGGCAAGGCCGGTGCTGGTGGTCTGCAGGTCGGTCACGTTGCTCTTGAGGGCCTTGACGGATTCCGTGTTCTGCTGGACGGTGGTGTTGGTGGTCTGCGTTGCTGCGGTAGCTGCCTGGGCCTCGGCTTCGGCGCTCTTGGCGTCCTGCTGAGCCTGTGCGAGTGCTGCATCCTTGGCCGCACCGGCCTGGGTCAGCGCATCGATCTGTGCCTGCTGGGCAGTCTGCTTTTCACGCAACTCGCGGAGTTCGCGGGCGGTCGTGCTTTCGACCGGCTCTTTTTTCGCGCGCTTCTTGGCTACGGGCTTCTTGCGCTGGCTGGTCGTGCGGGTGCCTGCGGTGTCCTTCGTGGTGACCGTGGTCTTGGTCTCGCCCGGTGCTACCTTGGTGGTCTTGGTGGTGGTGGTGAGTTGCGCCTGGATGGAAACAGCGCCAACCATCAGCATCGCCGCCATTGCCGCCTTCATTTGCTTCGTCATGGAACCTCGCTGAAATACAGGCTCTACCGATACAGACGCATTTTTGGCAATACCTTGCGGCTTGCCTGAAAGGTCGCTCTCGAGTCCGTCCCTTCATGTTGCCCTAACTGTGTGAATGGACGGAGAATTTTGGCATTTTGCCTGAAAATTGCCCGGAGGAATTCACAGCGCCAACAAGGTGGATGCACGATGGCCGCGATGGATCGACGGCCGACGATTTACTCTGAACGACATGTTCTGCGTTCGAGTTGCCGCACTCCTGACCATTTTGAGCGCATCCTGCGCCCCTGCCCAAGTGCTCCATCTAATTCCGCTGCCCAGGGAGATACAGGAAGGGGGAGTGCAGGCGATTCCGCAAGGGGTGCACATTATCTGCACCAGCTGTTTGTCTGATCCACAGGACAACTTCACCATGCAGGATCTGACCCAGACGCTGGCGGCGAGGGGTATCCCTTCCGGCGGCAGCTTTACCGTCAGCCTCACGCGTACACAGACTCTGCCGGAAGAGATAAAGGCCGAAGGGTATACGGTCACGCCGGGCAGCAGTCCCAACTCGATGGTATTGGCGGCGTCAAGCTCCGCAGGGCTGTTTTATGCCGCACAGACGCTCAAGCAGTTGATCGAGCATGATGGCGCTGCCGCCGTATTACATGTGGCAACCATTCGGGACTGGCCGGCGATGAAGTACAGGGGTCTGCACGATGACCTGTCGCGCGGCCCGGTACCCACGCTCGCGTTCCAGAAGCACTTGATCCGCACGCTGGCGGCCTACAAGGTCAATGTGTACTCGCCGTACTTCGAGCACACGCAGCAGTACACCTCGAATCCGCTGCTGGCGCCTGTGGGTGGCAGTATCTCCGCTGAGGATGCGCGTGCGATCACCGCTTATGCAGCACAATTCCACGTGACCATGATTCCCGAACAGGAGGCCTTTGGACATTTGCGGCACTCGCTCATTTGGGAGCAGTATCAGCAACTGGCGGAGACACCGCACGGAGCGGTACTTACGCCGACGCAGCCGGGGTCGATTGACCTGATCAACCAGTGGTTCACGGAGTTGGCAGCGATGTATCCGGGGCCATTTCTGCATATCGGAGCGGATGAGACGACCGACCTGGGAGTCGGGGCGACCAAGGCCGATGTTGACGTGCGTGGTCTGCCGCTGGTGTATCTGGACTTTCTGCAGCGCATTGTGACGAAGCTGGAGCCGCTACACCGAAAGATTCTTTTCTGGGGCGATATTGCTGAGGGGTCGCCAGGCCTGCTGAAGGCGATGCCCCAGAGCTTCAAGTCGCAGACGATTGCGGTGGCGTGGGGATATTCTCCGGATCCGAAGGGCTTTGGCCATATTTTGAAGCCGTATAAAGACGCTGGATTTGAAGTGTGGGCCGCGCCTTCGATCAACAACTACAGACAGGTGTACCCGAACCAGCAGGTTGCCCTCGAAGACATCCAGCAGTTCACCCGGGATGCTCAGCATTTTGGTGCGACGGGCCAGCTCAATACGCTATGGAACGATGATGGCGAATCGCTGGCTGATCAGAATTGGTACGGGATACTCTTCGGTGCGGCGGCGGCGTGGCAGAGCGGAGAATCGAGCATTCCTGCATTCCAGGGAAGTTACGCGCAGGTGTTTCATGGCGACTCTACAGGGTTGCTGAACCAGGCGCAGATGGAGTTGACGGCGGCGATGGCGATTCTGCATGACTCCAAAGTGATCGGTGCCACAGAGGGGACCGACGGATTGTTCTGGGTCGATCCGTGGTCCGGAAGCCCGACCAAGGACGGCCAGCTTTTTGCAGAGCGGATGCGGCCTATCAGTGTGCGTATTCGGCTGCACGCGGAGGCCGCCATCACGCTGATTGCGCAGGCCAGAGCCGCGGCGCCGCCCGTTTTCCGGACTGGGGAGAATGTGAACGTCCCGAACGATTACGCTTCGCCCGCGACTTCGCTGCGCGAAACCAACGCGATCGATGCGATGGAGCTGGGGGCGCGCAGGATTGATTTTCTGGCACTGAAGTTTCAGCTTGCGGATGAGATGTCTTCGGCCTATGCGCGGGCCTACACGGCTGCGTACTCTACGGATCCAAAGGTGCACAAGACGATGTGGCGCGAGATGTCGGATATCAACGGCGTCAATGGCCGCTTGCAGGACATAACCTGGGGTTATGCGCAGTTACGTGATCTTTATGAGCAGGCCTGGTTGCGAACCAATCGCCCCTACGGATTGCGCCCGGTGCTTGAGCATTTTGATTATGCGATCGCATTGTGGCAAAGCCGGATGGATAAGGTTCGCAGCGCACAGCGACAGATGAGCGAGTTCAAAACTCTTCCACCCGCTAGTGAGGTTGGAATTCCTGCGCCGGCTCCTGCGATTCCCACTACGCCCGAACCGGCTTTGCCGCAAACCCGCTAGCGCCTACAGCACGAGTACACTCGGAGGGCTATGGCTACGCTGACTGGACGCACCCTGATCACGGCAATCGGCACCGTTGCGCACCCGGTCATTACGGTGAGCGAGGATGGGTTGATTGAGGACATCTCAACGGACGTTTCCATACGGTCTGAGGCGGTGCTGACGCCTACGTTTCTGGACGTCCACATTCACGGCGCTGCCGGTTGCGACGTGATGAACTCATCGCCGATCGAGCTGAGCCGGATTCAGCGGTTTCTGGCCTCGCGTGGGACAGGACATTATTTGCCCACGACCGTTACGGCGAAGGTCGACGACACGCTGCGCACGCTGGAGGCGCTCGCCGATGCGATTGAGCGGCAGACTCCCGGCGATGAGGCTGAGCCGGTCGGGATCCACCTTGAAGGGCCGTTTCTGTCGCATACGAAGCGAGGGGTGCATTCTGCGGATCTGCTGCAGCGGCCGTCCGTGGATTTATTCGACCGGTTTCAGCAAGCGGGACGTGGCCACATCAAATTGTTGACGATTGCGCCGGAGGTGGACGGGGCGCTTGAGTTGATCGCACATGCGAATTCAATTGGAGTAAGGAGCAGCATGGGGCACACCAATGCCACGGCTGCCGAAGCTGGAGCCGCGATAGAGGCCGGGGCCAGTTCTGCGACGCATACTTTCAATGCAATGCGCGCGCTCGATCATCGCGAGCCGGGAATTGTGGGGACTGTGCTCGATCGTCCGGATTTATATGCGGACTTGATCTGCGATGGCATCCACGTGGCGCCGGTGCTGGTGCGGCTCTGGCTCAAGCTGAAGGGTGAGCGGGCGATTCTGATCACGGATGGGATCTCCGCGACGGGGATGCCGGATGGGGAGTATCACCTGGGGCCGCTCGCAGTGATGGTGAAGGATGGCCGCTGCACATTGACGGACGCTCCGGATACGCTGGCGGGGTCGGTCCTGACACTGGACCGCGCGGTGGCGAATCTGCGAGCCTTTACGGGATGCTCGCTGGAGCAGGCGGTGCGCTGCGCGAGTTCGCAACCGGCAGCGATGCTTGGGATGGGCGACAGCATCGCGAGTCTGCGCGTTGGGCAGCCGGCGAACTTCAACCGATACAGCGCCTCAGGGGTGCTTGAGGCGACGTACCTGCGCGGTCGTCGTGTGCTGCCGGACTAGAGCTTGACCGGTCCAGGACTCGGCAGCTCAGCCTCGTCTGGCTCTCCACAAAGCGCCTTCCATGGAGTTGACTGCGCCTTCGATTACGTTGAGACCCGCGCAGCCGGTGGCGATCTGTTCGCGCATGCGGTCGCGGACCCGGGCGATCTTCTCTACGACACTGCCGGTGAAGGCCACCTGGGATTTGATCTCGCCGTGGTGCAGCATCTTGCGCCAGACGACGCCGACCTGCGCGGCGAGTTCGTCTCCCGCGGCGGTCAGGACGCGCGTGGCCAGTCCGTCGCCAGCTTGCGCGCAGGCTGCTACGACGGGGGCGAGGGCGGCAAAGTCCGGGCCGGGCCGGGCGTTGGCGAATCCGACCATTCCGCCGAGGTCCGCGACTCCCCAGGCCTGACGGATGGCTTCGAGCAGCCTGGTGGTTTCGCCACGGTCATAGGCCCAGAAAGTTCGCTTGACGGCCTCGCGGCCGATCCAGAACCCGGAACCCTCGTCGCCGATCATGGGTCCCCACCCACCGGCGGTGTAGCGTGTCCCATCTGTACAGCGGCCCAGAACGATCGCGCCGGTGCCGCCGATGACGAGGATGCCACCCCCTTCGTGGAACGCGGCGTCCAGGGCGATCTCATCGTCGCCACAGACTTCTACCGTGCCGCCGACCATCTGGCCCACGACGAGTGCGGCCAAGTCACGG
>JAYVZP010000083.1:0-10600 GCA_043783275.1 Rhodanobacteraceae bacterium | reverse complement strand
AATACGCGGTACGCCACAAGCCGCGTGAAGCTTCTGAATGCGCAGAGGCATGGCGCCCTGGCCGTGCTGCTGATGCAGGAGCCGAATGCAACCCATGTTCCGACGTCCAAGCGATTGGCCAACGTGCTGGCAGGCGTCACGGCGAAGCGGTTGACACCGATTCCGTTGCAGGCGATCGCGAACGATGAAGTGGGCATTGCGCTGATGACGGTGCCGTCTGAGGTCGTAGATGAGCTGCTGAAGAATGCGGGTGTCAGCGCGAAAGAGTTGCAGAGTGCGATTGACCACGATCTGAAGTCTCATGCGCGCGAACTCGCCGGGGTGCAGTTACACCTGCAGACGAACAACATCTCCACGCGGGCGGCTACGACGTATAACGTTGCGGGGCTGTTGCAGGGAAGCGACTCTACGCTGGCGGCAGAGACGCTGATCGTGAGCGGCCACCATGATCACAATGGTGCGTCGGAGGTGGAGGAGCAGGACGGACGCCGACATTTTGACGTGTGGCACGGAGCGGATGATAACGGGTCCGGAACGGTGGGCGTGGTCGAGCTTGCACATGCGTTTGTGGCGAATGTGATCAAGCCGAAGCGGTCCATTCTTTTTGTTGTGTTTGCCTCGGAAGAGCGAGGGTTGCTGGGTTCGTACTACATGGCGCAGCATCCGTTGCGTCCGCTGGCCACGACGCGGGCGATGGTGAACTTCGACATGATCGGTCGCGATGAGAAGCCGAGTCCGCAGACCGATGGCGTGATTGAGATTCCGGCTGACACGAGCAACCGGCTCAATCTCGTGGGAACGCTGTATTCACCGGAATTTCTGCACACGATTCAGCAGGCAAACGAGCACATTGGACTTACGCTTGATGATCGTTTTGAGCGGGATACGGCTCTGGGAATTTTCTTTCGCTCGGACCAGTTTCCGTTCATCCTGCATGATGTTCCGGCGCTCTGGTTCTTCACTGGATTTCATCCGGATTACCACCATGTAAGCGACACGGTGGACAGGATCGACTTCGTCAAGATGACAAAGATCGTGCGGTTGAGCTACCTCACGCTGTTCGATATCGCCGATGCAAAACAGACTCCAAGGTTCGTGGCCAATCCAGCGCTGGGTAAATAAAGCAGGGCTGAATTCGTCCAGCGCAACTGGATATTGGGAAAGTGCTGAGCGTCTGCTGTGCCGGGGTTCCACGCAAATATTTGAAGTGTGCGGCAAAACCCCGGTACGGCGAAAGACGTGAATAGGCGGTCAGGACCTGCTCGAGGTTTTCAGGGAATCAGCTTTGGGTACGGACTTCTTTTCGTGCGTTGCGTAGCTCTACCCGCTTCTGCGTGGCTCCCGCGACAGTATGGCTGAAACCTTTGTGCAGGCGCACCTTTGACGCCACGTATGATGAGGAAATGATTCCGCTCTCCTCCGCTGAGGCACGCGCCCGCAAAATCCGCGTATTGATCTTTGACGTCGATGGCGTCCTGACAGACGGCCAACTGACTTTTATTCCCAAGCTGGATGGAACGGCGATCGAAACCAAGGGTTTCCACGCCCACGACGGCCTCGGCATCTCGCTCGCCCGCCTCGGGGGCCTCCGCGTCGGCATCATCACCAAGCGTCAGTCTGCCACGGTCGCGATCCGGGCCCGCGACCTCAAGCTGGAGTTTGTCTACCAGGGGCAGGCCCATAAACTCGGCGCCGCGCAGGAGATCGCTGCCAAAGCCGGGATTACGCTGGACGAGCTTTGCTACGTCGGCGACGACATCGTTGACCTTCCCGTGATGCGCAAGTGCGGACTGGCCATCGCCACCGCGAACGCCCGACAGCACGTCAAGGACGAGGCCCATTGGGTAACGCCACTTGCCGGGGGGCAGGGTGCCGGCCGCGACGCTATCGAATTCATCCTGAACGCGCAGGGCTCGCTGAAGCGCGTGGTAGAGCAGTATCTCGATGCGGATGATCCCACGGCACGGTCGTCGGATATCGGCACGGGCAACATGTAAGCGAACAACAGGCGAACGCGCTAGAATCGAGGAATGCCGCTCCAGGGAGCTCCGACAATCAAATCGCTGGCCTGGGCGCATCCTGTGGTGCAGGAGTGGTTCATCGCCAAATTTGGCACGCCAACCGAGCCTCAGGAGGCTGGCTGGCCGCATATTCTAGCCGGCGAGACGACGCTGATCTCAGCACCTACGGGCTCTGGCAAGACTCTGGCGGCATTCCTGGTATGCATCGACCTGCTGCTGCGGAAGGCCATTGCGGGGACTCTGGGCCCCTGGACCGAAGTCGTCTATGTGTCGCCGCTCAAGGCGCTATCGAACGACGTGCAAAAGAATCTCGAGCAGCCGCTGAAAGAGATTCAGCAGCTTGCTCTGGAGCGTGGGTATCTTTCGACCGAGATCCGTACGGCCGTCCGGACGGGCGATACGTTGACCAAGGATCGTGCGATGATGCTGCGCAAGCCGCCGCACATACTGGTGACGACGCCGGAGTCGCTTTACATTCTGTTGACGGCGGGCAAGTCGCGAGAAAATCTGCGTCGTGTGCGGACTGTGATCGTCGACGAAATCCATGCCATTGCAGACGACAAGCGTGGGGCGCATCTGGCGCTGTCGCTGGAGCGGCTGGAGGCATTGGTATACGGCGAAAATCGATTGGCTCCGGGTTCAATGTTGGTTGGTCTGGCGACGGCGCCGCAGCGTATCGGACTTTCCGCGACGCAGAATCCTATTGAGCTGGTAGCGGAGTTTCTGGCTGGGTCCGATGCAAAGCGTCAACCGGCGAAGATCGTGCAGGTGGGGCAGCGACGGCATCTGGACCTGGGGATCGAGATTCCATCCGATGAGTTGGGGTCGATTGCGTCAACGAATATGTGGACGGAGATCTTCGACAAACTGGCTGCGATGACGGAGCACCATCGCAGCACGCTGGTCTTTGTGAACACGCGGCGGCTGGTGGAAAAGATTGCGTTTGAGTTATCGCAACGCCTTGGGATCGAGCATGTGGCCGCGCACCATGGGTCGCTGTCGCGCACGCTGCGGCTGGATGCAGAGCAACGGCTCAAGAATGGCGAGATCAAGATCCTGATCGCCACGGCGTCGCTTGAACTGGGCATCGATATTGGCGATATCGATCTGGTGTGCCAGATTAATACGACGCGTGCAGTGGCCGTGGCGATGCAGCGCGTAGGCCGTGCAGGGCACTGGCGTGGAGCCATTCCAAAAGGGCGATTCTTTGCGACGACGCGTGACGACCTGATGGAACAGGCCGCGCTGATTCGTAAGATGAATGCCGGGGAGTTGGATCGGTTGGAGATTCCGGACGCGCCAATTGATGTGTTGATGCAGCAGGTCGTCGCGGCGTGTGGGGCCGAGCCCTGGCCGGAAGAGGCGCTTTATAACGTCATGCGGCGAGCCTATCCATACCGCAATCTGACATGGGAACACTTCAACGAACTGCTGCAGTTGCTGCATGAAGGGATCGCGTCCAGCCGTGGGCGCTATGGGGCTTATCTACTACGCGACGGCGTGCAGGGGCATCTGCATCCACGGCGCGGTGCGCGAATGATCGCGATATCGAACGGCGGTGCTATTCCGGACACGAGTCTGTTTTCGGTGATCCTGCAGCCTGAGGGGGTCCAGATTGCAACGCTTGATGAGCACTTTGCGGTCGATTCATCACCCGGAGATGTAGTGCTGCTCGGCAATACGAGCTGGCGGATTCAGAAGATCGAATCTGTGGGCCGCGTGCTGGTTGAAGATGCGCATGGAGCGCCGCCCAGCATTCCGTTCTGGGAGGGAGAGGCGCCGCAGCGGACGGGCGTGTTGTCCGATGGCGTTGGTGAACTCAGGGAAGAGATTTCGGCTCGGACAGCGAGCGTGTCGCCGCGTGCGGTGCATGCGACCAATCCGGAGGTTGCGGCCTGCATTGACTGGCTCATGGCGGAAACATGCGTGTGCCGGTCCGCGGCCTTGCAGATGATCGTGTATATCGTTGCGGGACGGGCAGTGCTGGGCGCGGTACCTTCCAAGACGACGATTATCGCCGAGCGATTTTTTGATGACGGCGGCGGCATGCAGTTGATTCTGCATGCCCCGTTTGGCGGGCGCGTAAACAAGGCGTGGGGCTTGGCGCTGCGCAAGAGATTCTGCCGTGGGTTCAACTTTGAGTTGCAGGCTGCGGCGACTGACAACGGCATCAATATCTCGCTGGCAGAGCAGCATAGTTTCCCGTTGGCAGATGTGTTCAAGTTTCTTACGGAGCATACGGCAAAGGAGCTGTTGGAGCAGGCTTCAATTGCTTCGCCGATCTTCAAAAATCGCTGGCGCTGGGCAGCGGGGCGCAGCCTGCAGTTGCTGCGGATGTCCAAGGGCAAGCGGATTGCGCCGCAGATTCAAAGAACGCGGTCTGACGATCTGATGGCCAATGTATTCCCCCAGGCAGCTGCATGTTTTGAGACCATTGTCGGAGATATTGAGATTCCCGATCACCCGCTGGTGCGCGAGGTGATGAAGGATGTGCTGGGCGAAGCGATGGACCTCGAAGGCCTGATCGAAATCCTGCGTGGAATTGATAATGGGTCGATCCGCTGCCTGGCGGTGGATACGCCAGCGCCTTCTCAATTTGCACATGAACTGTTGAATGCGATGCCGTATGCCTATCTGGATGAAGCCGGCAAAGAGGAGCGACGAGCGCGGGCTACGACGCTGCGTGGCAGCTTGCCGGCGTCAGTTGCAGAGGATGCCGGAGCCCTTGATCCAGCGGCGATTGAGACGGTACGTGGCCAGTTATGGCCGGATCTGCGGGATGAGCATGAGTTGCACGACCTGCTGCTGTCGCTCGTGATTTTGCCTCTGCAGTTTTTGGACACAGAGATGGCAAAAGATTGGCCGCTGTTTTATGAGCGGCTGACTCGTAACGGACGGGCTGGCACATTTGATCTCTGCGGGAAGCCGTGTTGGGTGGCTACGGAGAAAGTGCCCCTGGCGCAGTCTTTGTGTGGCGCTCCAATAATTAGTGCAGAAACTGTTACACATGCCGATGCAGTTCTTAAGTGTGTGCAGGGATGGTTACAAATCCTTGGACCGACTACGACGAACGCCCTTGCAGTGATGCTGGGCATCGCGCCCCGACCGATTCTACAGGCGCTTCTCGCGATGGAGCTGCAGGGCCTGGCACTGCGTGGGACGTTCGAAAATACGGCGACGGAGGATGACCTTGAAACCGAGTGGTGCGAACGAAGGATTTTGCAGCGCATTCATCGGCTGACGCTTGGCACCCTGCGCAAGCGGATTGAGGCAGTACCTCCGGCGACCTACATGGGATGGCTGCTGGGATGGCAGCACCTTGCACCGCAGACGCAGCTTGCGGGCGAAGAAGGATTGTTACAGGTGTTATCGCAGCTTGAAGGATTTGAGGCCCCCGCGGTGGAGTGGGAGCGGACACTACTGCCGTCGCGTGTGGCGAACTACGATCCCGCGTGGCTGGATGGGTTATGTCTTTCTGGCGCGGTGGGTTGGGGGCGTGTGTCGCCGCATCCGGCGTGGTCTGCGGGTGACGGTGCGGCTCCGCGCCGGGTTATTCCGACGAATGCCGCGCCAATCACGTTCTTTGTCCGGGAGTCAGCGGACTGGCTGCCGCATGCTCTGGCTGCGCAGTGTGTGGAAGAAGAGGCGCTGGCCAGGGCGCTGAGCGAAGATGCGCTGGCCGCACGGGCTTTGTTGAGGCAGCGTGGGGCTTGTTTCTCGAACGATCTTCAGCGCGTCCTGGGGTTTACACGGCAGCAGGTGCAGCATGCGCTGTGGGAGCTGGCGACCGCGGGATTGGCTTCGGCGGATGGCTTCGACCAGTTGCGCGGGATGATGGATCCGCGACGGAAGTCGGCTGCGGCTGCGCCTGTATCGCTGAACAAGCGTGCGGCGGCGCGGACTACGGCGGGGCGCTGGTCGCTGCTCTGTGATGAGCCTGAGGTGATGCCTGCTGTGAAGCCGACTCCGGCGGAGCGGCAGGCAGAGGCGATTGCGGTTGCTCGGCGCCTCGATGCGGCGCATGAATCTGCGGCGCGGATGTTGCTCTGCCGCTATGGCGTATTGTTCCGCGACCTGCTGGGACGCGAATCGAATGCGCCGAGATGGAGGGATTTGCTGGGCGTGTTACGCAGGCTTGAGGCTCGCGGAGAGATTCGTGGCGGGCGGTTTGTGACTGGGTTTGGCGGAGAGCAGTTCGCGCTTCCGGAGGCTGTGGAGTCGCTCCGGCTGGCGCGTCATGGAGCTTTCGACGAAGAGATCCGTGTCGCAGGTGCGGATCCGATGAATCTGGCGGGGATTGCGGTGCCGGGTGCTCGCGTGGCGGCCGTGCCGGGGCGATTTGTTCGCTTCAGGAACGGAATGGTGGTTGCGGACGAGGGCGCGACTTTAGTGAACGCTTCATTGGGTGAACAGGGATTGCCGGTGCTTGAAGCAACGGCGGTCGCGCCGGAATTACGATTATTTTAGAAAGCGGAGATGGTCGGATGGCAAGCGAAAAACAGACAAAACCGAGCGATGCGAACACGGTAGAGGTTGAGCTGGCTGAGACAACGGAACTTGCTCCAGAGGACTTCTATTTCGATGGCCCATATATGGTGTTTACCTCCGCATATCACTGGAAACGTGGGTATTGTTGCAACTCGGATTGCCTGCACTGCCCTTACAAATAATTAGTTCTGCTTGGGCATGTCGGGAAGCAGCGCGGGCGCGGGGGTCGCGCTGGCGACCTGTCCATGACGCATAGCCTTGGCATTGCGAATCAAGAGAAGCACCCGCTCGTCGTGGCGAAACGGGGCTAGAACCTTGTCGTTACCCATCTCGTAAGTGATGTCGAAGCCGGCTTCAGTGGAGCGTGCGAGCCAGACCACCATGTTCTCGTCGTTATGGCTGATGGCCGCGAGTTTTGCCATCTCGAAGCAGAAACGTCCCCGATCCTGCGGTGACATTACATGCGCTTCTACGCCGCCCCAACCGCCGCGTGTGAAGACATCCGGATCAAGTTTCACTGCGGTTGTGAACTGACTGCGGGCGCCTTCAAAATCTTTTTCCTCAAAATAGGCGGTCCCCAGGTTGGAGTGGTAAACAGCGGCCTTCTTGTTGAGCTTGACGGCCTTGCGGTAGTCGAAGATAGCCCCTTTGAAGTTGCTGAGGACATACTCGCTGGCACCCAGATTGTTCCAGGCTTCGGCGTTTTTGGAGTTGGCTGCGATGGCGATTTTGAAGGCCATGCGGGCGGCCGTGGGGCGGCGGAGTTCAAGCTCCGTGACGCCAATGCGGTTCATCAACCGGGTCTTGCTGCCGCCGCGGTCGAGAGCGAAACGATAGTAGTCGAGTGCGTCTTCCGGCATGCGGCGTGCGCGTAGAACATCGGCTGCGGTTTCGAGTAACTCAGCTGTTGCAGCCTTCGGGTCAGGAAGGTGGGGCGCAACAATTTGCCAGTCGTGGGAGAGGTGGCGGGCTTCGCGTTCGGAGGCATCGTTGGCGGTGTGCGACTGGGCCAGGATAGCGCAGGGGATGGCGAGAAGAAGGAGGGAAGAGAAATATCTAGCGGTGATCATGAAAGACCTCCTGCTGGGTGCAACGGTCTGGCGAGTATCTTTCTCCTTCGAATAGGACAATGTCAATGGGCAACGCTGACCATGGGCTGGTGATTTACTCGGCGGGCGCAGCGGCGGTGGGTATGGGGGCAGTAGCGGATGCGGGCTCAGCAATGCGGAGGGCGACTCGAGGAAAGCTGAAGGTGCCCCCGGCGTCGTCAATGACGTTGATCTGGCAGATGTAGGTGCCGGCTTTAAGCTGGGTCAGGGGAACGTCGAACTGGAAAGCGACGGCGCTGCGAGTGGGTGAGTTGAGGGTGGTGGCTTCAACAAGAGGGGTCTCATAGACCTTGATGCCGCCGAGCATGAACTCGATGTTCGTAAGGACACGGACGCCGCCGAGGGCAGGCCGGGCTTTGAGGCCAGCGGTGCTGGGTGCCTGTGTCGCGGATGTTTTGTCCTTGGCCGGGTCGTAGACCTCGTAGAGAAAGTAGAGGTGCTGATCCTGGCGAAAGACGTGGGGGATGTTGGGGATCCATTCAACGCCGTCGCGCACGAGAGGGTTTTGGGCCTTCTTTTGGGTGTTGGGAACGCGCTGACTGGCGAGCACGATCGAACTGAGCTTGAGCGGCGCTTTTTTGAGATCGGGGACGTTCAGGTCGGTTTCAAATGAACCCATATTGCCGGTCTGGTTCTCACGCACGACGAACTTGAGATGGTAGCGGCCGGGAGCGAGGGTAAAGCCGGTGGAGTACTGGATGTTTCTCTGCTTTACGCCCAGTGCAGGATCAAGGTTCAGCTTGACGGTGTCGCGAATGTTGCCGACGGCGATGCCCTGGTTGTTTTTGACCTGGCCGAGGACATCCAGCGTCGCTTTGTCCTTGTCTCCGTTTTTGAGGAACGGAACCTGGGAGCCGGGGACGATGAGCGAGATGGGGACGAAGAACTTGTTGTCTTCCAGGCGGAAGTAAAGAGCCTGCAGGTAGACCGAGACGTCAGTTGCGGGCAGGTCGCTGCGGAGTTGTTCGGTAAGTTGGACCTCACGGTCTTCGGTTTTGGAGTGCTGAAAGTCGGCGAGAGCGTAATAGCCGGGGCGGTATGACAGTTTGGCGTCGTTACGATTGAGCTTGACGGTAAGGTGGCGGAAGCTGCCGTCGTGGTGGGTATCGGTGGAGTGAAAGCCGATGATGTAGTAGGCCTCGGTGTCGTGCTGGACCTGCTGGAAGACGGGGGCAAAGTCGTTGGAGTCGAAGAAGGCTTTGCCGCCCGTGTCGGAGGCGAGGGTGCCGAGTGTTTCCTGCGAGCCGAAGTTGGCTTTGAGCTGGCTCTGCATGGCCGCGCCCGAGTAGGCCGCATTCCCGCGGAGGGAGCCTTTGCTCGCGTCGCCTAGGGGTGAAAGCGCTTCGAGACCGCGCGTATCTACCGCATAGATGGCCATATTGGCCTTGACGGCGGCATTGGTGGCGGCGCGCATGCTGGCTTGATTTTCCACGCCATTGCGGGTGAGTCCCCCGGAGAAGTAGAGCATGGACTTGCGCGAGTCGATGCGTTCCAGTGACCGTGCAATCTTCTGGATGGCGTAGAGTTCGCGGTCGGTGTTCAGGCTGGCGTATTCGCTGTCGTCGGCGACGAAGCTGCTCGTGTCGTCAGAGGTGCCTGCGGTCGTGCCGTCGCCGCCCGCGGTGAAGCCTGTGCCCTGCGTGCCGTTGTACTTGCCGAGGCCATTGAGTAGTAGGGCTTTGTCGGCGGTGAAGTCCTGATCCATGGAGAGGGAGGTAGAAAGGCTGACGAGTGCGACGATGTCCGCGGGCTGCATCTTTTTGTTGACGAAGTCCTGTGCGCTGGTTACGGCGCGGTCGATGTCTTCCGGTTGCATGCTGCTGAGGTCGAAGAACAGAACCATGAGGCGGTGGTCGCGGAGGCCCTTGGGGTCGGCGGCGAGATCGCGATTGAGCATATCGGCGATCGTCTGCTTGCTGGTCACAGTGCGTGCCGTCTCAGCCAGAACCGCAGCCTGATCGACATTTTGATAGTCGAAGCTGGTAATGCTTTGCGCCTTGTTGTTTTCGAAAATCGTGAAGTCGGAGGCCTTGAGATTCTTGACCACTTCGCCGGTCTTCTTGTCGCGGACGATGACGTTGGTGAGGACGATATCGGTGTTGATCTTCAGGGTGAAGGTCTTGTTAGTGTCGCTCGCTTGCTGGCCCTGCGTGAACGGATGCCAGGCAAGCAGTGCGCCGAGCAGAAAAGCTGCGAACCGGGTTCGGACTTGCGTCTTCATCGTGATCCTTCAGAGTGTTTGTGGTGCGAAGACCTGAACGCAGATCCCCGCGGGATGACGACAAAAATTACGACAGGTTAGAAGCGGTAGCGCCCAATGAAAGAGATCTGCCGCATCTCTGCGGTACTGATGACCTGGCCAAAGGTCGCCGAATTAATAATCGTGTCGATGCCACTGTACTGAACCGTGTTAAAAACATTACTCGCCTGCATGCGAGCCTCAAAGGAGCGGGTGCCGCCAAAGGAAACCGTGCGGCCGAGTGACATGTTGATTGAGACAGTGCCCGGACCCTCGATCGAGTTACGCGATGCGGTACCGAAGCCGTTGGCGGGCGCGGTGAACGCTGCCTTGTTGAACCAGAGTTGTTTTCCTCGTGCGCCGGAGATGGGTTGGCTGAAGACGCGGTCCGGACGCAGGGTGTAGGTTCCTCCCGCTGCCAGTTGCGCGGCGGAGTCCGTGTACTCTGGCGTGAAGTAGGTGCCGGAGGCAAAAGTGAAATCGCCGGACAGACCGAAGCCGTCAAGAATCTTTGAAGCAACGCCGCCCTTGCTGAGGAAGGCGCGGTTGGGGCCAAAGGGAAGCTCCAGAACGAAATTACCGGTAAGCTTTTGGCGCACGTCGAAGCTGGAGTTACCCTCTTCCAGATCCAGCCGTTTATCGTCCTGGATCTGCGAGACGGAGCCGCCGCCGATAGAAGAGGCGTTGTCGATGGAGTGGCCATACTGATACACGGCCTGGATGGCGATGCCTTTTTCCAGCCG
>JAYVZP010000082.1:0-25510 GCA_043783275.1 Rhodanobacteraceae bacterium | reverse complement strand
CGATCTTGCCGGAGACGGTCTGGGTCTCGTCGAAGTTCATGCTGGCGATGATGTCGGGGTTGCGGGCGCTGGCGTTCTGGAGCCTGGCGGCTGAGGCGTTGAAGGTTCCGGGCAGGTTGCCGTAGCGCTTGTCGACGAAGATGGCACCGTACTCCTGCCGAGCCTGGAGGTAGGCGACGAGACGAGCGACGACGGCGGGATCATGACTGGGGACGAAGTACATCTCCGAGCCGCCGGGGGTGACGACGATGACTGCGTCAGACGGGAGGGTTGCAGGCGCTCTGTAGGCGGGCGTGGTGTATTTGGTGCCGGCGGTGCCGCAGATGGAGCCAGTGGCGTCGACCAGTTGCGGGTAGACCTGGGTGCCGGCGGCGGTGAGGCCGTTGAGGACAGGCTCGTTGATGCAGCCACTTCCATCGTAAGCGTGGAAGCCGGCTTTGGTGAGCATGTCTGCGCCGCGGACGTAGCCGGAGACGGAATAGCCGCTGGTAGAAGGAGTGCCGACGGTGTTGACGCCGGTAGTGCTGCTGGCGACGATCGAGCGCAGGGGGAAGATGCTCTGCGGGCCGGAGACAGAGCTATGGGCGTGGTCGGAGACGACGACGATGTTGGTGGTGCTGAACTGGCCGGTCTGCTTGAGGGTAAGGACGATCTGGGAAAGGATGGCGTCCTGAGCGGCGAGGGCGGCGATATGGTTGGCGGTGCCGGGACCATAGTCATGCTGGGTGGCGTCGGGATTGCGGAGCCAGAAGAGGCTGAGGTCGGGGAGATGGTGACGCAGGATCTGGTCAGTGAAGATGCTGGCCATGTACTGGTTGGCGTTGGCCTGACGGCTACCGGTGGTGCTGGAAGGGTCGGAAGTGGCGCCATCGGCGAGGTTGGTCTTGCCCCCTGATGCGGTGGGGGTTCCGTTGGTGCTGGTAAGCGCTACGGAGCCGGTGGGGTACATGAAGGGAGTGTTGACGGGGAGGGCGTAACCGTTGGTCTGAAGCTCCTGCGCGTAGGAGAGCGGGAAGACGGTATTTTCGTCGAGGATGATTCCGCCACGGAGATAATCCTGCAGGTAGGCGGGACCGGACTTGCCGACGGCTGCGGTCTTGAGTCCAGCGGCCTGGGCGGACTGGAAGAGGGTGCCGACGGTGAGGAGGGACTGTGAGTAATTGTTCTGGTAGTAGGCGTTGAGATCGTCGAGAATACCCCAGTCTTCCGTGAATTGGGGCTGGGTGAAGTTGACTGTGGTGCCGTTGGAGGCAGTGCCGGAGGCGGGGATGAGGCCAGTGGAGGGGCCGGCATAAGTATTGTTGCCGTTGAAGCCGGTGGTGGCGACGAATCCGCCGGTGGCGAAGCTGGCGGCGTTGGCCATGGTGTAGGTCGGGTAGGTGCTGTGGTTATCCGAGAAGTAGCTGCCCTTCTTGACCAGGTCATAGAGGCTGGGCGTGATGATGGGGTCGATGGAGTCGGGCCGCATGCCGTCCCAGACGAAGATGATGGTGCGGTGTTTGCCGTTGGGGGTGAGGGTTCCTGCGGGGGTGTTGTTGCTGCTGTTGCTGCTGCAACCGGTGGCGCCGAGGGTGACCGCGGCGATGGTCGCAAGCGCGGCTGCTGTTCTGAATATTGTGATCAAGTTCGTCTCCATACCGCCTGCGAGTTTCGGGCGCGATGCGCTAGGTCAACTGTGCCGTGGAGCGACGAGGGGAGTGTGAACGAACGGTTAACGGGACGTGAATATTGTGGTGCCAAGTCATGTCGAGCAGGGGATGTGGTCAGGTGCAGCCTGGAGGGGAGAATTTGACCTGCGGGGGCTTGCGGCCTAACGTTAAGAAGTGCTGATTACTCCATTTGACTTACAGAACGAGCCGCTTGTATTTCGGGAAGAGATTGCCGCTGGGACGATTGAATACGCGCCGGACACGCGGCAGGTGGGACCGCTGCCGATAAAGGGCAAGGCGGACCTGATTGTCGAGCATCGTGGACCCGCGGAAGAGGTTGAGGATATCCGTGTGCGAGCCGAGTACAAGGGGGATTTCGAGGTCCTGTGCGCACGCTGCGTGGAGCCGGTTTCGGTGCCGTTGAAGGGGGAGTTTGACCTGTTGTTTCGTCCGGAGAACGCGGATGCGGATGCAGGCGAGCGAGCGATTACCGAGGACGAGACTGAAATAGGGTATTATGACAAGAACGGTCTGCTGCTGGAGGACGTGGTGCGTGAGCAAGTATTGCTTACCCTTCCCGGCCGAACGCTCTGCAAAGAAGATTGCAAGGGTCTTTGCGCTCATTGCGGACAGAATCTGAATGATGGGACCTGCAATTGTGCAAATACCGTGGTTGATCCTCGGTGGAACGCGCTTGCAGGACTTGCCGGCAGCTTGAAGCAGTAGAAGCGATCGGTTGAGTTTTACAATTTTTGAGATCAAGTTCTGCCCGAGATCGGTTGTATGTTGAATCCGGGCTATTTTGAAGGGGAATCGCAATGCCTAATCCGAAACGGCGCCACTCGAAACAGCGCACTGCCAAGCGCCGCAGCCATGATTTTCTTACACCCGTAAACTCGGGTGCTTGCCCGAACTGTGGAGAGCGCAAGCTTTCTCACCGTGCCTGCCCCAAGTGTGGTGAGTACAAGGGACGCGCAGTCATCGCGATTCAGAAAGCCAGCTAACAACCAGCTCCGGACAAGGTTCCGGAGTAATTTCCGGGACTTGCACCGCAGCCAGGGAACAAGGAAGCTGAGCGCGACCAAAGCTGATGCCAGTTGAGATCGTCGTTGATGCAATGGGATCTGATAAAGCCCCCGAATCGGAGATTCGCGGGGCAATTCTTGCGTCCCGCTGTTTAGAAAACGTTCATGTCACGCTCGTCGGGCCAGAGGAGATTCTGCGGCCGGCGCTCAAGGCTGCGTTGTATGGCGCGAGTGCCGGGCGGGGGCGTTTTTTGTCGGGAGCGGCGAATCCTATCTCGATTGTGAGCGCTTCCGAGTGGATCACGATGGACGATAAGGCTGCGCAGGCGGTTCGGTCCAAACGCGACTCCAGCATGCGTGTGGGATTGAAGCGGGTGCGTGATGGGTCGGCGCAGGGCTTCTTTACTGCGGGCAATACAGGCGCGGCGATGGCGACCGCCAAGATGGTGCTGGGTGGGTTGAGCGGTGTGGACAGGCCGGCGCTGGCTACGATTGTTCCTTCCCTGCTGCGGCCAACGTTGTTGCTGGATGTTGGGGCGAATGTGGACTCTGACCCGGAGAATCTGATTCAGTTTGCGGTAATGGGCTCAATGTACGCGAGGAACGTGCTGAAGGTGCGCGACCCGCGGGTGGGTTTGCTGTCGATTGGCGAGGAAGACTCGAAGGGCAATGCGCTGACGCGGGACACCCTGCCGATGCTGCGGGCGCTGAAGGGCATTCACTTTATTGGAAACGTGGAAGGCCGCGACCTTTTCAACGGGACTGCGGATGTTGTAGTGTGCGATGGATTTGTGGGGAACGTCGCGCTGAAGACGATGGAAGGCGTGGCGAGACTGGTGAGTGTGTCGCTGCGGGAGTCGCTGAAGTCGACGGTGACGTCGCAAGTGGGGGCTCTGTTGTCGCGGACGGCATTCAACGCGTTCAAGAAGCGGCTGGATTACTCGGAGTACGGCGGGGCGCCGATGCTTGGGGTGCGGGGTGTGTGCATTGTGGGGCATGGGTCATCGAACGACAAGGCCGTGATGAACGGGATTCGCGTGGCGGCGGAGTTTGCGCAGGCCGAGGTGAATGCGGGGATTGAAGCGGCGTTGCTGGCAATCTAGGGGTTTGCCGACAGGCTGGGGGCGAGATAGACGCAGATTCCTGCGCGGCACGGTAGCACTTAGAGATCTCGGAGGGAGCGGGCGGACGATGCCTGCTCCCTTCCTTATTGTGTTTCTAGTTTGTGAGGTTAGGAGGGTGGAGGGAGGACGACGCCGGAGGTGGCGGGTGGGATCGCTCTCAGGTACTCGTAGATTGCCCGGAGGTCGCGGTCGGTCATCATTTGGTATGTGGGCCAAGGCATGACCTGCAAGAACGGACCGAACTGTGGATGGGCGCGATCGAGGTCAATACCGGTCCGCATGATGAGTTTGAACTCGGCGAAGGTGTGGCCTGCGGGAAGCCCATTTTCCGGGGTCAGGTTACGGGAGACGAAGAAGGGACCGAAGTGCTGGCCCCCACCCAGATAATACCTGGCATTAACCTTCTTCTTCTCTCCCTTGAACGGATCACCGCCCGCGAGGTAGGAAGGGTTGGTGTGGCAGTCGTTGCAGCCACCGACGGCGTTGACCAGATAACTTCCAAGCCCGACGAACTTGCGATCGTCTTCGTGGAAGGTCAATTTGACGGGGGTGATATCGAAGCCTTGCTCGATCCGGGCTCGATCGCTCGAATTGAAGCCGTCATCGTCCTGGTCGGCTTGCAAATTTTGCTGTGTGAGGGTGAGGAGCGCGGCCGTCGTGGCGAGGGCCAGGATGATGGATCCGACTTTCTTCATGATTTCTCCTTGATTCAAGGGGCCTGAAGTAATTTTGTTGGCGGATGGGTATGCGCAAGATGCAATCGGAGGGCCCTGCGGTGCGCTGCGAAGAGACAACGGAAGGTGGAGACAGTAAGTTTTGACTCGATGGAGCTCAGGCTGATTCTGTCGCCCCTGATGCTCGTCCTGTGACTTGCAAATGTCAATTTACATTTGTCGCATGTAGGCGGGAGCCGACTATTTGGTTTGTAGCGCCGTGGGACGGTCTGGAGTCTCGGGGATGATTCGAGACGAATATTCTCTTTCCGAAGATTGAGTTGCAGCGGCTGACATATTGCAGCAACTGACCTATCGCATCAAGCAATATCCCTGTATTGAAGGTCCAGGCCCCGGTAGGCTAGCGGTGTTGGGTGAAGAGCCAGTCGCGCCACCAGGTAGAGGTGGGATCTTCTATATCGGGCGGGCGTACGTGGGCCATGCCGAGATAAGTGCGGAAGCTGGCTTTGGAGTCAGGGCCGAGGGCTTTGAACATGGCGAGATCGGGGGCGTAGGGGTTTTCAGGGTCGGCGTCGCCGTGGCAGATGAGGAGAGGTATCTGGGCGAAGGCAGGGGCGAGGATGCGCTGGGGTGGGACACCGGAGAGGAGGATGGCGGCGGCGAAGTCCTCTGAGTGGAGGAGGAGCGAGTGCCAGGAGGTGGAGGCACCCATAGAGAAGCCGATGAGATAAATGCGATTGGGATCGATGGGCTGGGTGGCGATGAGTTGATCGATGAGGCCGAAGAGCGGGAGCAGGCTGGCACCGGGGGAGGAGTAGCGAAGGTGGTCGGTTTCGGAGATCTGATAGTTGGCGCTGCGCGTGGCGAACTGGGGGGCGAGGACGAAGGCCGGGTAACGGCGCATGAGCTCGGGCTGGGCCCAGGAGACGGCGAGGGAGTCGAGTTGGGACTCGTTGTCTGTGCCGATGGAGCCGGAGCCGTGGAGCATGATGATGAGTGGAAACTTCTCCGTTGTGCCTGCTGGCTGCGGACGCAGGAGGCGGTAGGGGAGATTGGCGCGGCCGGGGTTAGGGAAGGTGGCTTGCTCGAAGGACTTGCGCAGAAGATCTCGGTCAGCGGGGGCAAGGGTTTTTTGCGGCGTGTTCGCGATGCGCTCTTGTGCGGCGGTGGGCGACAGCGTGAGGCAGCTAACTGCAATGAGAGCGAGCAGACATTTACGATATGGCATCACCCCAACAGACTATACGGCTCGGTGTGCGAATCTTTACGAGGGGAGAGGATATCGAATCGCTATGAGTAAAAGTTGGAGTTTGGGTGACATGCCGTCGCAGGCGGGTAAGCGGTTCCTGATCACGGGAGCCAATAGTGGGATTGGATTCTGGACGGCTGTGGAACTGGCTCGGCATGGCGCGGTGGTGGTGATGGCGTGCCGGGATGAGGCGCGAGGGCGCGAGTCGCTGAAGCTGCTGCGCGCGGAGGCGACGGGCAATGGGTCGGCTGCGGGTGAGGCGGAGCTGGTGTTGCTGGACCTGGCGTCGCTGGATTCGGTGCGGCGAGTGGCGGAGGCGGAGCTTGAGCGGAACACGCCGCTGCATGGGCTGATCAACAATGCTGGCGTGATGAGTACGCCAAAGCGCACAGAGACGGTGGATGGATTCGAGCTGCAGTTTGGGACCAATGTGCTGGGGCACTTTGCGCTGACGTGCCGGTTGATGCGGGCGTTGGAACTGGGGCGGTCTGCGTCTATCTCCGAGGCGTCGCGGGTGGTGACGGTATCTTCGATCGCGCATAAGCGGGGGAGGTTGAACTTTGACGATCTGCAAGCGGTCAAGGGGTACCAGCCGATGGAGGCGTATGCGCAGTCGAAGCTTGGCAATCTGATGTTTTCATTCGAACTGGAGCACAGGCTGCGCGCGGCGAGGATGGGGTCCGTAAGTATTGCGGTGCATCCAGGGGTCGCGCAGACGAGCCTGTTCAAGGTGGGCTCAAGTACGGGCTTGGCTGGAATGGCGGAGAAGGTGTTGCAGTGGGGGATCGGTGCGACGCTGAACTCGACCGTTGGTGGCGCGTTGCCGACGTTGTTTGCGGCGACGGCGAAAGAGGCTTTGGGTGGCGGTTATTACGGGCCGCAGGGCCTGAACGAGATGCGCGGAGGGGATGTGGGGCTGGCGCAGATGGCGCCACAGGCGAAGGATCGCGAGGCGCAGAGACGGCTTTGGGAGGTTTGCTCGGAACTGACCGGGGTTGGGATTTGAATAGTTGCTGGATTAGCCGAGAGGATTGACACCGATTTGCATTGAAAGAGGCGGACGGAGCTCGGGCAGGCGAATCGCGTGGCAGGGGTTGCTGAGGGCTGAGCCGCTCTGCAAAGCAAGCGGGCTTTAAGGGTCAAGGGTGGTATCTTCGCGCAATACTTTATTGCAGGAGGTAGCTTGCCGACGGATGTGGTTTCGGAGTTGAGCGTGACGGCGGACGAGACCGGGCGCAGGGCGCTGCGGAAGGCTTCGCTGCGGTTGATTCCGCTGATTGGGCTGGGGTACGGGGCAGCGTATGTCGACCGGGTAAATGTCAGCTTTGCGGCGATCTCGATGAATCGGGATCTGCATTTTTCGGCGACGATGTATGGGCTGGGGGCGGGGCTCTTCTTTGTCAGCTATGCGCTGTGCGAGATTCCTTCAAATTTGATGTTGGTGCGATTTGGAGCGCGGAAGTGGCTGGCGCGGATCATGCTGACGTGGGGGCTGCTTGCGATTGGCATGATGTTTGTGCGGACTCCGCTGCAGTTTTATACGATGCGGGTTCTGCTGGGGATGGCGGAGGCGGGCTTCTTTCCGGGCGTGGTCTATTACCTGACGGAGTGGTTTCCCGCTGAGTACAGGGCGCGGGCGATCAGCCGGTTTTACATTGCGCTGCCGCTGAGTTCTACCGTGATGGGATCGCTGGCGGGGTGGCTGCTGGGGCTGGATGGATGGCTGAAGCTGCGGGGATGGCAGTGGCTGTTCCTGGTGGAAGGGCTGCCACCGCTGCTGTTGAGTTTGATGTTCTGGCTGTATCTGCCGAATGCGCCGAAGGATGCGAAGTGGCTGGAGCCAGAGGAACGGGACTGGCTGGAGGCTCGGGCGGGTGCGGGCAAGGTGCGAGAAGGGCATGCCTGGGCGGATGTTCGGAACGTGATGACGGATGGGCGGATGTGGCTGATCGCGCTGTTCTTTTTGTGCATTCTGACGGTGTTGTATGGATGGTCCTTTTCTGCCCCGGTGATCCTGCAGGGATTGACGGGGTGGACCGTGGGGCGGGTGGGCTGGCTGATTGCGGGGATGGGAGTGGTGGGGGCGGGAGCGATGCTTTGGAATGCGCGAAGTTCGGACCGGTCGGGTGAGCGGACGTGGCATATTGTGGTGCCGTGCCTGCTGATGGGCGCGGGCTTTTTAGTGGGTGGGCTGACGCGGGATCCGTGGCTTGCGATTCCAGCGTTTGCGCTGACGATTGCGGGTTACAACGCGGCGCAGGGGCCGGTGCTGACGCTGCCGGCGACGTTTCTTACCGGGCGAGCGGCGGCGATTGGATACGCGGCGATCACGGGGATCGGGGTGGCGGGCGGGTTTGTGGGGCCGTACTGGATGGGACGCGCGCGGGACTTTACGGGAGATTATCAGCGTGGGTTGCTGACGCTGGCGGTGCCATCTGTGTTGGCTGCGGGGCTGATGTTTTTGCTGAGCCGGCGACGGGGTTTGGCGTAGCGTAACAAGCCCCAAGCAACGGCGTGCCCTTACACTGCCAATCTTAAGGTTGCGTTAAGGTTTGTTGCAGGAGATTCACATTCTAGTGAACGTACAGTAAACATGGCTGGCTACCATCGTTTTGATCCGACGTGAAGGTGTGAAGACACGAAGCAGTGGTCTGCCTTCCGAAGGCTCCCAAGATGGAGCGACGTGCGAGGAGGCGGATCTTCTGCTGCCTCTCAATCAGTCCGGTTTGCGCGCAGGCGTGCACCGGAACTCCGAAGGACTCTCTTAAAAGAATGAAAGTTTAAGGACTCGTATGCGAGTGAGAACAGGAATTTTTGCGGCTGTGATGGTTACAGCCGCGGCGTCGAACAGCTTTGGCCAGGCGGGCCGCGGAACATTGACAGGCACGGTGACGGATGCGGCGGACAGCTCGCTGCAGGGTGCGCAAATAACACTTTTGCCGGGCACGGTGAGCGCGCTGAGCGATGCGCAGGGTCAGTTCACGCTGCCGGCTTTGACGGCAGGAGAGTACACGCTGAACGTCACTTACTCCGGCTTTGCGATTTCTACGCGGAAGATCACGATTGTTGTTGGGCAGGTTGCGCGGGCCAATGTGACGTTGCAGGTCTCCTCGAACATTGAAGGTGTGGTGGTCTACGCCGGACGGCAGGGGGGCGAGGTTGAGGCAATCAACCGGACGTTTACCGCGGACAACATCATCAACGTGTTGCCGGCGGATGTGATTACGAGCCTTCCGAATGCGAACGTTGCTGATGCGATTGGGCGCCTGCCAGGCGTGACGCTGGAGCGCGACGAGGGCGAAGGCAAGTACGTAAAGATTCGCGGAACGGAGCCACGGCTGACCAATACGACGCTGGATGGGGTGAGGATTGCGTCGCCTGAGACGGTGCGGCAGATCAAGCTTGACCTGATTCCGGCCGATCTGGTGGAGTCGGTTCAGATCAATAAAACCCTGCAGGCCAATATGGAAGGCGATGGTATTGGCGGGTCGGTGGACCTGCGGACCAAAAGCGCCGAAGATCGGCCGACGATAGTCCTGGAGTCTCTGGGTGGTTATACCCCGATTATTGGCGGACGACCCAAGTACCAGTTCGATGGGACGCTGGGTCGTCGGTTTCTGGGAGGAAAGAAGCTGGGCGCGCTGATCAGCGGCTCTTATGACTGGAATGGCCTCGGCATTAATGATGTGGAGCCCGGGCCAGCTTACGCAGGCACGTATGACCTACGCGATTATCGCTACTATCGCGATCGCCGCGGGTTTGGTGGCACGCTGGACTATCGGCTGAGCGATACTTCGAGCATTTTTTTGAAGGGCCTCTACTCGCACTTCGACAACTTTGGCGATGACTGGATCTATACCCCGACGATCAATAGCTTTGCCGACGCAACGACGCTGACCCAGGGCGGGTCGGATGGTAATGTAACGTTCACCGCGCTGCGTCGCCGGCCGGTGCAGGATATTGGTGGGTTGCAGTTTGGCGGACACCATTTGATTCGTCGCTCGGCGCTTTCATGGGACCTGGAGTCGTCTGTTGGTCGCACACGCGATGACGGATACTCCGTGGCGCACTTTTCGCCGTTAGCGGATGCGAACCCGTTGAACAACGTGCAATACAACCTGGATGTTTCGAATCCCTTGTTGCCGCATTTGAATGTTCAGAATGGCGTCAATATCTTCGATCCGACAAAGTACTTCTATACGGGCCAGACGGTTCAGAACCTGTATAGCCCGGAGGTCGATCTTGGCCTTGGTGGATCGCTGATAACGCCTTATACGTTTGCCGGACATGCCAGCACCTTCGAGTTTGGAGGCAGATTCCGCAATGAACACAAGTTTGAAAACCAGAACACGCGGAACTACTATCCCAACATTTACCCGGTCGTGGGTGGACACATAAAGCCGTTTGAAGATGCTTCGACGGCGATGACGAACTTCCTAGGGGATTTTCAGGATCCTAATTACTACGGGGGGAACTACAAGTTCGGACCTACCGTTGAATATGACAAGGTCCGTGCGTTCGGTGCACAGAGCGACCGCGGCATCAACGATACAGTGGGTAACTCCTTCAACCAGATTGAGAAAGTATCCGCCGGGTATCTGATGAACTCGACGAACCTGGGGAAGGCAAGGGTTGTGCTTGGCGTGCGGTTTGAGAACACGAGCGAGAACAACAAGGGCTATCTGGGCGCACGGAATGCAAACGCCGTCGGACTTGTGCCGAATATCGTTACGAGTTCTTACCTGGATGTACTGCCGAGTGCCTCGGTACGCTACGCCATTACGGCCAGTTCTGGAATCCGGTTTGTGTATGGCCGTGGACTCTCGCGTCCTAACTTCTCGGACCTGGTTCCTTACCAGAAGGTATCCAGCAGTGGGTCGGCGAGAACTACTGTAAGTGAGGGCAATCCAGCGCTGAAGGCCGAATACGCGGACAACTTCGACGTACTTTACGAGAGCACCCTGCCAGGCACGGGGCTGCTCCAGGCAGGCTTCTTCTACAAGCGCTTAAGCAATCCGATCGTAGGCACTCAGACGCTTGCGCCGGCGAATCCAGCTTTGACAGGAAACAACAATCCCTACCTGCTGACACAGACGATCAATGCGGGAAGCGCATATGTCTATGGCTTGGAGATCGCTTTTCAGCAGCACTTTACCTACCTGCCTGGGATGCTTAATGGTCTTGGTGTCTCGGCTAACTACGGGTTCACGGCGTCGCAGGCGAAGCTGCCAGCGTACATCGATGCGTCCGTCATTCAGCCGGGACAGATCAGCGGACCGAATCGTGGAACGGAGGGTGCTAATCCAGCGCTTATCGGACAAGCACCGAACAGCTATAACTTCTCGCCGACTTACGACAAAAAGGGGCTATCGCTGCGTTTGGGCATGACCTACAACCAAGCCAATATTGCGAACTACCAGTACACGACGGATAACAACGGTCCGATCACACAGGGCGGTAACGGCGGCGGACCAAAGGGACCGAACGGCGATCAATATTTTTACTCCCATATGCAGATTGACGTGCAGGGCACTTATCAATTGCCCAAGGGTTTCACGGTGGTAGCGTATGGGCTCAATCTGAATAATGAAGTATTCGGTTTCTACAACGGAAGCACGCCTTACACGGTTCAGCGAGAGTTCTATAAGCCGACATTTGGTGGAGGTCTTCGCTGGTCACCGGTACAGAAAAGTAAATAGTCGATTGAAATAATCTGATGTCAAAAAAAGCCTGTCAGCGAGATTCTCGCTGGCAGGCTTTTTTTGTATGTGTCACGTTCGGGGGATGGACGTTGCATACAGGGCTGATAATGTTGGGCAGTATATCTGTTTTGACCGCAAAATCCAGATCCAGTGAAGGACTTTCAATCATGCGCTATTCATTTGCTGTTCTTGCAATGCTTTCTGGCTCGATGCTGCTGAGTGGTTGCTCGAATGTGTTTACGATGGTCGCGCGTGATGCGAGCGCCGTGAAGGTGCTGCCGTACAAGGGTGGGGCGCATGGAGGTCAGCAGCCCATCGTAGGGGCACATGTTTACCTGATGGCGGCGGGTACGTCCGGATACGGCGGCGCTTCGGTTTCGTTGTTGAATGCCGCGGCTACAGGTTATACCGATGGCCTTGGGGCGTATGTAACGACGGATAAAGATGGAAGCTTTTCGATCACCGGGGACTATACGTGTGCGAGCACGTCGCAACTGTATATCTACGTGCTGGGTGGGGATGGTGGGGCGGGAAACAATAACGCGGCGGGGCTGATGGCGGCGGTGGGAACCTGCGGTGGTGACAGCAATCTTGCAGCGACGGTGCCGTATATCTGGATCAATGAAGTGTCGACGGTGGCCGCGGCGTATGCGCTGGCTCCTTATGCCACGGACGCAACGCACGTTGGATCTTCGGGAAGTCCGCTGGCGCTGACGGGGATTGCGAATGCATTCGCGGGTGTGAGTAACCTGGTGACCATCAATACGGGTATCGCGCTGGCTACGACTCCGGCTGGCAATGGGATGGTGCCGCAGGCGGAGATCAATACGCTGGCGAATGTGCTGGCGGCTTGTGTGAACTCGAATGGAGGGGTGTCTACGCCTTGTGGCGCGATGTTTATGAGTGCGACGAACGGGACGTCCAATCCAAGCGATACGGCTACGGCGGCGATAAATATTGCGCGGCATCCGGGTGTAAATGTTAACGCGCTGTTTGGGCTGCAGGGTGGGGTGGCGCAGCCGTTTATGCCGGCTTTGAATACGGCGCCTGGCTCGTGGCTGATGGCGATTACGTATACAGGTGGCGGGATGCAGACGCCTCAGAGTCCGACGATCGACGCGCAGGGAAATGTCTGGACGGGCAATATTCAGACGAGATCGGGTTCGGGCTACGCGACGGTGGTGAACAAGTTCAGTCCGCTGGGTGTGCCGGCATCGGCGACCGGGTTTAGTGGTGGTGGGATCTCTTCGCCCACGTCGCTGGCGTTCGATGCGCAGGGGAATGTGTGGATCGCGGACCGGTATGCTTCGGCTGTGAGTGAGTTGTCGAACGCGGGCGTGGCCCTTAGTCCGGCGACGGGTTACGGGACCAACTACTTTGGCAATGACTACGTGGCTCTGGATAAGACCGGAAATGTCTGGATGGGCAATGGATTTTATGGAGCGCCGATGCGCTTCTCTGCGAACGCGCCTTGGTTGCAGACGACGTTTTCAGGCGGCGGTACGGGCAATGCGGAGATCGATCTGAAGATCGACGGCCTGGGCAATGTGTGGATGACGAACTACAACACGAATACGGTGTCGGAGTTGTCTGGTTCGGGTGATGCGGTGAGCGCGTCGGGTTTCAAGGACAGCCGGTTCAGCGGGCTTGGCAGTTTTGCGTTCGACGCCACGAATAGCGTCTGGATTGTGAACTCGAACAATGCGAATCTGGTGAAGTTTACGAACAGTGGCTCGACGCAGACGGTGGCGACTTATGCGGGTGGCGGGATGACGACGTCGAATGGGTTTGTGGCGATCGATGGGTTGGGGAATGCGTGGACGCCATCATCTTCAACGGGGGTTGTGAGTGAGTTCACGGCGGCGGGCGTTCCGGTGGTGGGAGACGGATACAGCGTGGCTCCAGTGGCGGCGCAGATCAGCGGGGTTGCGATTGATGGGTCGGGGAATGTCTGGGTGACCGGCTTTTCCAATACAACTCTGATCGAGTTGGTGGGGGCAGCAGCGCCGGTGTCTACGCCGGTGCTGGCCCAGGCGACGAACAATACCTTTGGGACACGCCCCTGAGGTCTTGCTGGTTCGCGCAGGATAAAGGCCATACCCTTTTGGGGCACGGCCTTTTTTCTTTGGGTGGTTGAGCTTTGCTACGGGATTACATGAAAGTGGGAACGCCGATAAAAGCGTCAGGCTTTGCCGGCTAGTTGGCGCAGGACGTACTGCAGGATGCCTCCGTGCTGGTAGTAGAGGATCTCCTGGGGGGTGTCGATGCGGACGGTGACGGGAAACTCGTGGGTGGTGCCAGTCATGTTCTCGGCCTTGACGAGGATGTTTTTTCCGGCTGCGAACTTACTGTCGAGCATATTCTTGAGGCCTTCGATGTGGAAGATCTCTTCGCCGGTGAGACCGAGGGATTCGGCGGTTTCGCCCTGCTCGAACTGGAGCGGGAGGATGCCCATGCCGACAAGATTGGAGCGGTGAATGCGCTCGTAGCTTTCGGCGATGACGAAGCGGATGCCGAGCAGGCGCGGACCCTTGGCGGCCCAGTCGCGTGAGCTTCCGGAGCCATATTCCTTGCCGGCCAGGATGGCCAGCGGTGTGCCGCGGCGTGCGTATTCGATGGAGGCGTCATAGATGGACATGGGAGTGAGTTCGGGGAGGAGGCGGGTTACGCCGCCTTCGGTGCCCGGGGCCATCTTGTTGCGCAGGCGGACGTTGGCGAAGGTGCCGCGGACCATGACTTCATGGTTGCCGCGACGGGATCCGTAGCTATTGAAGTCGGCGGGGGCGACGCCGTGCTCGATCAGGTATTTACCGGCGGGGCCGTTGAGTTTGATAGAGCCGGCGGGGGAGATGTGATCGGTGGTGACGGAGTCTCCGAGGACGGCGAGGCAGCGGGCGGCGCGGATGTCTTCTACGGGGGCGGGCGTGGCGGGCATGCCGTCGAAGTAGGGAGCCTTGCGGATGTAGGTGGAGTCGGACTCCCAGCCGTAGGTGTCGCCCGAGGGGAAGGTGAGGTTTTGCCAGTTCTGGTCGCCCTCGCTGGCGGTGCTGTATTGCTTTGTGAACATGTCCGCACTGATGGAACTTTGGACGGTGTCCAGGACCTCTTGCTGGGTGGGCCAGATGTCCTTGAGGAAGACGGGATTGCGGGCCGGGTCGAGGCCGATGGGGTCTGTGGCGAAGTTGTGGTTGATGGTGCCGACCAGGGCGTACGCTACGACGAGCGGGGGGCTCATGAGGTAGTTGGCGCGGACTTCGGGGGAGATGCGGCCCTCGAAGTTGCGATTTCCGGAGAGCACCGAGACAGCGACGAGGCCGTTGTCTTCAATAGACTTGCTGACGTCCGTGGGGAGCGGGCCGGAGTTGCCTATGCAGGTGGTGCAGCCGTAGCCGACGACCTGGAAGCGGAGTTCGTCAAGGTAGGGCATGAGGCCGGACTTGATGTAGTAGTCGGTGACGACGCGGGAACCGGGAGCGAGCGAGGTCTTGACCCAGGGCGGGGTGCGCAGGCCCTTTTCTACTGCCTTCTTGGCGAGCAGGCCCGCGGCAATCATGACGTAGGGGTTGGAGGTGTTGGTGCAGCTTGTGATGGCCGCGATGACGATGGAGCCGTGGTCAAGATACTGGTCGGGATCGACGCCGTAACGGGCTCTGACGCTGGTGATTGGCGCTTCCACGTGGATGCTGGCGGGGCCGGCGGTGAGGGTGGCGACCGGGACGAGAGGGCTATTGACGGTGGGGGCCGGGGTTGCGATGGCACTGGTGGCGTCGCCGGTGGCGCTGGTATGGCCGCCTTCTCCTTCCCAGCGAACCATCTGGCGCGCGACGCCCTTGTTGCCGGTAAGACCGAGGAGGTTGGGGAGTTGCTGCTGGAAGCTGGCCGGGACGTCGGAGAGGAGGACACGATCCTGAGGGCGCTTGGGGCCGGCGACGGAGGGCTCAACGGTGGAGAGATCGAGCGAAAGGGTGGCCGAGTAGGTAGCTTCGGGGGCGTCGGCGGTGTGGAATAGTCCCTGGGCGCGGAGGTAGGCCTCGACGAGGGCGATGTGCTCTTCCGAGCGGCCGGTGAGGCGGAGGTAAGCGAGGGTTTCTTTGTCGACGGGGAAGATGCCGCAGGTGGCGCCGTACTCGGGTGCCATGTTGGCGATGGTCGCGCGGTCTGCGAGTGGAAGCTCTGCGATGCCGGGTCCGTAGAACTCGACGAACTTGCCGACGACGCCGAGTTTGCGCAGGGCTTCAGTGACGGTAAGGACGAGGTCGGTGGCGGTGGTGCCTTCCTGGAGCTTGCCGGTCATGCGAAAGCCGACGACCTGGGGGACGAGCATGGAGACGGGCTGGCCCAGCATGGCGGCCTCGGCTTCAATGCCGCCGACTCCCCAGCCCAGGACTCCGAGACCGTTGACCATGGTGGTGTGGGAGTCGGTGCCGACGAGGGTGTCGGGATAAGCGATGACGGTGCCGTCGGGCTGCGGGGCGCTGGTGAAGACTACGCGGGCAAGGTATTCCAGGTTGACCTGATGGCAGATGCCCATGCCGGGAGGGACGGCGGAGAAGTTGTTGAAGGCGGTCTGGCCCCACTTGAGGAAGGCGTAGCGCTCGCGGTTACGCTGGAACTCAAGCGCAGCGTTGGTGTCGTAGGCATATTTGGTGCCGAATTCATCGACCTGCACGGAGTGGTCTATGACGAGCTCGGCGGGCTGGAGGGGGTTGATTTTTTCAGGGTCGCCACCCAGGGCGCGCATGGCATCGCGCATGGCGGCGAGGTCGACGATGGCGGGAACGCCGGTGAAGTCCTGCATGAGGACGCGGGCGGGCATGTAGGCGATCTCGCGCGAAGGTTCAGCCCTGGCATCCCACTGGGCGAGGAACTTGATGTCGTCGGCGGTGACGGTGCGGCCGTCTTCGTGGCGGAGGAGGTTCTCAAGCAGGATGCGGAGAGAGAAGGGCAGACGGGTGAGGTCGTAGCCTAAATCCGATTTGGCGAGCGCGGCGAGGGAGAAATAGGTGACTTGCTGGTTGCCGGCTGTGAGTATGGATTTTGCGCTGAAGCTGTCAGGATGCTGGGCGATGTTCATCAAAGGGTCCTCAGGCGCCGGGGCGCGAAGTGAGCAGTGCGACGCAGCCAGACTTATGCTGTACAGGCGTCTCGAGTAAGGCGGACATTTATGCGGGGGAAGCGTCCGCGATCGCGACGGCCATGACGGAAGCGCTGAATCTGGGCGCGACCGGACGCGGGCGAGGGGACATGCTGCAACATTGCTTAATTCTATGCTGATTGGTTTCAGCTTGGAAGTGCGAAGGTACAAGTCGCTTAGCCAGTTCGTAAGTGGGGTTCAGGAACGACGTCACAGACAAACGTAGGATGAGGTTTCTAAGGGCTGCTCAGGAGCGGGGTTCGTCTTCTTCGGGTTCCTGCAGGTCCTGCCAGCGGGTGCCACAGGCGTGGCAGAGCCAGGTTTCGGGGCCCGGCGGCAGGGGGAGCGAAAGGACGTAGAGCGAGGTGAGGGCGGCGGCGCGGGAGTGGCCTTCAAAGGAGATTTCATTAGAGCCACAGTGGGGGCAGCGGGGCTGGACGTACTCATCTGGATCGGAGTCGGGATCTGCGGCTTCGTTCAAGGGGATGGGGTCGAGGACGGGTTGGCTCAGGATTTCTTCTGCGGTGGCGGCGTCGGCTGCTGGAACCTGGAGACGGAGGCCGCCGATGAAGTTGGAGACCTGCCAGTCGAGGCGGATCAGGTTTTCATCGCGGAGTTCGGCGCGGAGGCCGACGGACTGGAGCAGAGAGCGGGCGACGATACCTTCGGAGAGATCGCGGTAACGGCGGACGGTGACGAGGTCGGAGCTGATGGGGTATTCGGGCTCGTCGACGAGGGGAGGGAGGAGGTTGCGGAGGGCGAACTCGGTGCGGAGAGCGGACTGGGCGGTGTCGGTGAGGGTGTCGTAGGTGCGGGCGAGTTCGAACAACTCAGGCTCGGACATCTTTGCATAACTGTCGCGTAAGTGTGGTTCGTCGGATGTCATCGTTGAGGCTGATGTTAGCAGGGCATTGCGACAGCCACGCTAACCCCAAACGGATGTATGAGTTGTGGTGTTTTGCAGGGAAGATTATCTCGCCAGGACCGGAGATATGGCATCCCACGTAGTAGGAATTCAGAGGTGTTTGCTTGAAATCGATTTTGTCAGGAACGGCAACGGCAGTTGGTTTGGCGCTTGTGCTCTGTGTAAGCGGATGTAAGAAGGGCGCGGCTACCGGACCGGAAGCGTTTGCACAAGACCCGAACGCGAATGATCCTGCCAATGTGAACATGGCTCCGGTGAGTTCGCAGGCGCAGTATCCGCGGCAGGTTCGTCGGGATGCGCGTGGTCGTGTTTTGGATGAGCGCGAGCAGGGCTACACCGGGCAACAAGGTGAACAGTATCCGGAGCAGCAGGCGTACGACCCGCAGGTTGATGCAGGGCAGCAGGCGCTGGATGAGGTTGATCAGGCTCCGCCGCCGCTTCCGGAGTACGACCAGCCGCGAGTCGAGCGGGCGAATACGATCTGGACGCCGGGCTACTGGCGCCACGCACCGACAGGCTACTACTGGGTTCCGGGTGCTTACGTTCAACCCCCTTATACCGGAGCGCTTTGGACACCAAATTACTGGGGTGCGGATGGACCACGCTATCGCTTTCATCCGGGCTACTGGGGGCGTCATGTCGGCTTCTACGGCGGCGTGCCGTATGGCGGCGGGTATACAGGAACGGGATACCACGGTGGTTACTGGAGTGGAAATCGCTTCCTGTACAACCAGGCTGTGATTCCGATCAACCAGAGCATTGGGCAGAACTATTACAGCCAGCCAGTGCAGCAGGCGTTCCCCTACGGTCGCGTGAGCTATAACGGCGGGCTTGGCGGGATTCCGATTCTGCCGATTGCTGCGGAGTTGCTGGCGCTACATGAGCAGCATGAGCATGGGATTGGCTATCAGTACGACCTGGATCGCCGGGCTTCGCTGGACCGCTCGCAATTCTTCGAATATAACCACGGTCGTCCGCAGTACTACTATGCGCCGGAAGGGTATATCGATCGTCGCGAGTATCCTGGGCAGCCGGTCTATCTTGAAAATGAGGGACACGGGCGCGGCCATGCTTATGGTCACTACAAGGACCATGAGGACAAAGGCAAGCATTTTGGCAAGCACGGCGGGGAAGGTTATGAGGATGAAGACTATGGCGGAGGCCATGGAAAAGACCACGGTGGGGAGGGTCACGGCAACGGCCACGGCCATGGAAAAGACTAGGAGTCTGGGAAGATCTCCGGATGGCGACAGGTCGGCTCTTCAACCCTCGGTTTGTTCGACCACCGAGTACATGGGGGTTTGCGCCAGGGTGAATTGAGCACGAGGCTGGAACTCCAACAAAGACTTGCCGGAGGTGGATTGGGTGCGGGGCAACGGGGCTTTAGACTACCTTGCCGTCGCGCATCTGGATCGTGCGGTCAGCGTAGTTGGCGGCTTCAGGGTTGTGGGTGATCATCAGGATGGTCTGGCCGATGCGCGTGTTGAGGTCGCGCAGCAGGTTGAGCACGATGTCCGAGTTCCTGCTGTCGAGGTTGCCGGTGGGCTCATCTGCGAGCAGGATGGCGGGGCCGTTGACGATGGCACGCGCGATGGCGACGCGTTGCTGCTCGCCCCCTGACAAAGCGCGGGGCTTGTGGTGCATGCGTTTGGTGATGCCCAGCATGTCGAGGATCTCAGTGAAGCGATCGTCAAACTTGAGGGGTCGGCCGGCGACGTCGCGGACGATCTGGATGTTCTGCTCGGCGGTGAGGGTGGGGAGCAGGTTGTACTTCTGGAAGACGAAGCCGACGGTGCGCTTACGAAGATCGTTGCGCTGGGTATTGGTCATGTGGGAAAGGTCGCGTCCGTTGATGGAGACGCTGCCGGAGGTGGGCGGGGTGAGGCCGCCGAGGATGTTGAAGAGGGTCGACTTGCCGGAGCCGGAGGTGCCGACGATGGAGAGGAACTCGCCGCGGGCGACATTCATGGAGACGCCGTTGAGCGCATTCACGTCGACTTCGCCGACGGTGTAAGTCTTGAAGAGGTCTTTGACCTCGATGATGGGTGCGTTGTCCATGGGAGAAAGAAGCGGCTCCAGGGTCTGGTGAGCGAAGTCCGTGCTTGCCATTCTTTCTTCCATTTCCCGGCGGAGTTTGGACTCCTCGGTGCCGGTGCGTTCGATGATGCGCCCGTCGGGGTGGGTGGCGCGGGCGGCATAGACGCCAGCAGAGGCCTGGTCGATTTTGAGCGACCAGGTCTGCTCGCTCAGGGGGAGGTTACTCATAGCTGAGGGCCTCGGTTGCATCCTGCCTGACGGCTCGAATTGCGGGGACGACGGTTCCAATGATGGCGCCGACGATAGCGATGCCACCGGAGATGGGCCACCACTTGTAGACCGTCTCCTGGACGAGCGAGGCGGGGACGGCGTGCAGCATGAGCCACTGGGTGCCGTAGGTCATCAGGATTCCGGCGATGGTTCCGGTGACGGCGAGGACTATCGTCTCGCGGAAGAGAATGTTGAGGATGTAGCCGGGGCCTGCGCCGACGGCTTTGAGGATGCCGATCTCGCGTGTGCGCTCAAGGACGGCGGTATACATGGCCATGAAGACGACGATAAAGCCAACGATGGACGCGATGCCGATGACGACGTAGATGAAGTCTTTAAGCATGGTGACGTTGTTGAGGGAGAGCTGTGAGGTGAACTCTTCAACAGTGTAGATCTGGTAGCCGTGCTCGGGGTCGCCGGGGTTGAGATCCTTGCGGAGTTGGACGACGAAGGCGTCGGCCTGGCTGGGGTCAGCGAGCTTGAGGTATACGGCGGAGATCTTGCCTTCGTTGCCGGTCAGGCGCTGCAGTGTGTCGATGGGGGCCAGGATGCGGGCGAGCTTGCCGGACTCGTAGATGCCCGCGACACGCCAGCTATGGTTGATGAGGGTAAGGTGATCGCCCGGGTGGACCTTCTTTTGTTTGGCATAGAACTCATCGACGATGACGTCGTCGGGTTGCTGGAAGGGCGTGCCTTCAATGAACTTGAAGCCATCTTTTTCCTTGTCGCCGGGTGCGCGCCAGGTGCTTGCCATCCGGTTGATGGAGTCGAAGTCGACGCCCTGGATAGTGTCAAAACCACCGATGGACTGGACCATGGTGCCGGTGGCGAGGACGACACCCGGTTTTTTGGCGAGGATGGGGACGGTCTTGTCGCTCATGGGAGCGGAGGAGAGGCTCATCGCCGAGGTGCCGGGGGGCCGGACGAAGACATCTGCGCCGATGCCGCGGGCACGACGCGCGCTTGCGTCGAGCGTGCCATACGAGACGCCCACCAGCGTCAGGATCATGGTGACTTCGACCCCGATGGCCAGGACGGAGAGAAAAGTGCGGAGCGGGCGGTGGACGAGATTGGCGAAGATAAGTTGATTGACCAAGTCTTCAGTATATCGGACCGGAAAAAAGTGCTCGGTTCACCCCGAACAAATGTCTATGAAGCTGCAACACGGATCGGAAGGCGGTAAGGCGTTCCGATCCGCTGAAGCTCCAGGTAGGATGGACTACTTCTGGGCGAGCCTGGGCTTGCGGGCTGCGCTCTTGACGGGGATGGCGGCCCTGGCCGGGGACTGTGCGAGGGCGCTGTCGATGGTGGTGTAGAGCTGGGCTATGTCCATGACCTGGGTCCAGCCGTTGGGTGCGAGGACGACGATGGTGGGGGTCTGGTTGAGGCCGATGCGCTCTCCCATGGTGCAGTCAGCCTGGACTTCCGCGGCGAAGCGGCCGCTGGGATCCATGACGAAGGGAAGCTGCTGTTTGTGGTCGGTGAACCACTTGCGGGTGAACCCGGCCAGGTCGTCCTTGCCGGAGATGGTCTGCTGGGCGGAGAAGACGTCGCTACGGAACTGGTCGCCGAGCTCAGGCGAAACCTTGTCCTGGAGGTAGCGCGCGGTGATGGCGGCGTCCCTGCTCCATTCATGTGACTTGATGAGGAAGTCATGACGCAAGAGAGGAATCTTGTAGTGCTCGATGGCCGTGTGGACGATAGGGGCGGCATGGGCGCAGGCGGGGCACTCGAGGTCTTCGAACACGATGATGGCAGCTTTCTGGCCGGGTGCGAGCTTGAAGGAAGAGGTGTCCTTGAAGGGCGTGCCAGAGCCGGCGGCACCAGCGACGTTCTGCGCGTGCGAGACGGCGGGAACGGCGAGGAGGGCAGCGGCAAGCACAGCAGGAGCGATGAAGGGGAGGCGGAGAGCGCGAAGGATCATAGGTGTAAGACGCATAAGTTATATGACTTTTATTTTAGCGGGAAGTTGCGGCAAGGGAAGTAAATCCTGAATGGCCAAGGCCGGTCGTTGCAGGTGATGTTAGTGGTGTGGGAGAAAAGTTGTGAATTTCGCAACCGGGCAGGGGGGATGGCACTCTAAAGTGGTGATGATGCGGAATAGCGTGAGCCAAGGGGCCGGGGCGGGTACGGCGGTTGCCCTCTTTGTTGTTATGTGTGGAGGTGCGGGAGCGCAGGGCACGGCATTGCCGGCGGCGCCGAGCGCGGTGGTTCGCCTGCTGCAGTTGACGCGTGGGGTTTCGATCGAGCGGGAGAGGCCCGGTGCGATTCCGCTGACGCTGGATGATGCGGTGCAGATCGCGCTAAAAAGCAATACGGAGCTGATTGTCAGATCCCAACAGGAAAAGTATGTGCATGGGCAGACTTTGTCTGTCGGCAGTGCGCTGACGCCGACTATCCAGGCCACGGCGTACACGCAGGCGCAGGAGATCGACCTGGTTGCGAGGGGTTTCAAGCCGGGCACTATCAAGATTCCTGGGTTTACCGGCACGATTCCGGCAATTGTGAAGGTGAATACGACGAGCGCGCAGTTGTCAGTTTCGCAGACGCTATTTAATGTGCCGGCGTACTTTCTGTTTCGCGCGGCGCAGAAAGCGGGCGAAGCGGCGAATTGGGCTACTCGGAGCGCGCGGGGTCAATTGGTGCTGGCGGTAGGTGGGCTGTATCTGCAGGCGCTTGCGGATGCGGCTCAGGTGCGCAATGCGCGGGCGCTTGTGACAGAGGACGAGCTTGTGTATCAGCATGCGAAGGCCGCGAAAGAGGCTGGGGTTGGAATCAATCTCGACGTACTGCGCGCGCAGGTGGAACTGCAGAATGAGCAGCAGCAGTTGATTCGCGCGGAGAACGCAGAGGCGAAAGACAAGATCCAGCTGAACCGGGTGATGGGTCAGCCGGCGGGACAGGAGTTGTCGCTGGTGGATACGGTGCCGTTTGCCGAGTTCGACGCGATGCAACTGGATGACGCGCTCAAGCTTGCTTATGAAAGCAGGAAAGATCTGCGAGGGCTGGAGGCTCAGCTTGAAGTCGCCCAGAAGACGAGGCAGGCGGTAAAGTACGAGCGGCTGCCGACGCTTGGGTTCGGTGGTTTTTACGGAGTGCTGGGTGAGACGACCGGGTTGTATCACGGGGTGTTCGCCGCAGAAGGGCAGTTGAGCGTACCGGTCTTTCTGGAAGCGACGTTGCGTGGACAGAAGGAAGTTGCGGAGGCCCAGGTGATCGGGTTACAGCACCAGATTGACGGGCGCAAGGCGTCGATTGAAGGGGACATCCGATCCAGCATGCTGGATGTTCAGTCGGCCGCGGAGTTGGTGAAGGTGGCGCGAAGCAGCGTGGAGCTTGCAGGACAGGCACTGGGCGATGCGACGCAGCGATTCACGGCGGGTGTGGACGACAATCTGCCAGTGGTGCGGGCGCAGGCGACGCTGGTCGGGGCGCAGGCGCGGCAGATTCAGGCGGAGTTTCAGTACAACTATGCAAAGCTGCAACTGGCTCGGAACACGGGTGTTGTAGAGACGGAGTACCGTCGGTATCTGGGTCGCTAGATGACATGTTGCGAGCCGTTCCATGCCAAGTGTGAAACGATAGTCGGGCATGGCAAGTGAGGATGAAGTACCGGATTTGTCGAAAGCCAGCGCGTTTCAGTCGCGAGACTTTCGGCTGTATCAGACCGCGCGGCTGTTCGTTATTCTGGGCGCTGAGGCCCAGTCGGTCGCCGTAGCCTGGCAGGTTTATCAGATAACGCATTCAGCGCTGAGCCTTGGATATACGGGGCTGGCGCTGTTTCTGCCTGGGCTGTTTTTTATGCTGCCGGCCGGCCATGTCGCGGATCGGTACGACAAGCGGAACATCATTCTTGGTTGTTACACGTTGCAGGCGGTTTGCACAATTGTGCTGCTTACGATTTCGCTGCGCCCGATTACGAGCATTCTGCCGATCTATGGCGTGCTGTTTCTCATCGGCACGGGGCGGTGCTTTAGCGGACCTGCGGCGAGTGCGATGCTTCCATCGCTGGTGCCGAAGGAAGATTTTGTCAATGCCGTTACCTGGGGCGCAACGGTCTACCAGACTGCGAATGCGACTGGTCCCATGGTTGGTGGACTTTTATTTACTGCCGGGATTGCGGCTCTGGGGCGGTGGCAGGGTGCGCCGATTGTGTACCTGTTCACCCTGACGATGATGTGCGGATTCCTGGTGCTCGTTGCGGCGATTCGCGCACGCCCTGTGACGGACAAGAAGCGCGGGTTCGAACTGAGCACCGTGCTTGCGGGATTGAAGTACGTTGCGCAGACGCGGCTGTTGCTGGGGTCGATCTCACTGGATTTATTTGCGGTGCTGCTGGGTGGGGCCGTCGCGCTGATGCCAATCTTTGCACATGACGTGCTGCATGCCGGGCCCAAGGGACTGGGGTTGCTGCGTGCGATGCCGAGTCTGGGTGCGCTTGCGGTGAGCTTGACGCTGATTCTGCGGCCGATCAGACGGCGCGCGGGCAAGACGATGCTGGTGTGCGTTGGCATCTTTGGTGCGGCGACGGTGTTGTTCGGCCTGAGCCGGCACCTTTGGGTCAGCATGATCGCACTGCTGCTGGTGGGCGCGAGCGATATGGTCAGCGTGGTGATTCGATCCAGTGTGCTGCAACTTGCGACGCCGGAGGAGATGCGTGGCCGGGTGA
Source organism: Rhodanobacteraceae bacterium (assembly GCA_043783275.1). Classification (GTDB taxonomy): domain Bacteria; phylum Acidobacteriota; class Terriglobia; order Terriglobales; family Acidobacteriaceae; genus Edaphobacter. Next base: position 1,052 of record JAYVZP010000082.1, on the reverse strand, counting down.
GCGCTGTGAACTGGCTATTCATCGGCGCGTCCAATGAGTTTGGCGAGTTTGAAAGCGGCTTGACGGCGCATTGGTGGGGTGCGGTTCCGGCGGTCGTATTCGGAGGTGTAGCTTCCCTGGCCGTGACGGTGATGGCGGCGGTAGCGTTTCCAGCGTTGAGGCGTGCGAATCAATTGACTGCAGAGAGCCTGATTGAGGCAGAGCGGGAACTGGCGATGGCCGAGCCGATCGACTAGACATCACCGCAGCCCTTCCTGAGTAGATAGAATGCCCGTGAGAGGGGTGTATCGATGGCGAGCAGCGGATTGAAGTGGAGTCTGGGTGGATTGCTGGTGTTGCTTCTTGCAGCGGGTGGCGAGGTTCTTTGGATTCACCACAAGAACGCAGAAGGCGATGTGCCCCTCAAGAAGGTGGAATACAAGAGCGATCCCGATGACCTCGTGTTCGTAAAGAGCGAGCATCCGATGACGTTCAAGGATGCGAAGGATTTGAAGGGGCGCACGCTTTGGATCAGCGCCGGCGGCCAGATGGTTTACTACCCTTACAACGGCCACTCGATCGACTTTGGGCATAGCTTGGGGATGCTGCTGAGCACGGAGAAAGTGCTGGTGAAAGACGCGGTGGAGCAGGTGGCGGCGAAGGATCGGTACAACCGGATTCCGCTGGGTGACAAGCAGGTCTTCGTCATCTTTACGAAACCGAACGATAAGGATCCGGCCAAGGAATATGCGGTGCCGGTGGGCACGAAGCAGGGTGCGGATTACACGTTTTCGACGGACCAGATTTTCTTCTACGACGATCCGCATGTGTTGTTTGCACACTGGGGGCCGGAGATCTGGAAGGCTGTCGATGAACACAGGGCGATTGTGGGGATGACTGAGCGGGAGGCGCAGACAGCGCTGGGCCAGGTGAGCGATCCGCATGGCGACAGGATCGGCGAGCGGACGGTGATCTACGACAACCAGGACAAGCCGGTGCGGGTAACGTTTTCCGGCGGCAAGGCGACCAAGATCGAGAGTGCGCAGCCGTGAGGAGCGCAGCCGTAAGGAGCG
>JAYVZP010000081.1:0-25617 GCA_043783275.1 Rhodanobacteraceae bacterium | reverse complement strand
GCATTGCGGTCTCAGGCGGCCGCACGCCAAAGTGTGTCTTTGCACTGTTGGCCAGTCCGGCGCATCCGTATCTGGAGCGAGTGCCGTGGGCCCAGCTGCAGCTTTTCTGGGTCGATGAACGCTGCGTGGGCCCCCAGGATCCAAGCTCGAACTACGGCATGACCAAGGCAGCAATGCTGGACAAGGTGCCCTTGCCCGCTGCCAACATCCATCGGATGGAGGGCGAACTCAACCCGGAAGAGGCGGCCTCTCGCTACGAGTCGGAGATTCGCAACACGTTCAAGCTTGAAGGCGCGGAGACTCCGACATTCGATCTGATCATGCTGGGCCTGGGCATTGATGGGCATACGGCGTCGCTCTTTCCGCATTCGCAAGGGCTTGACGAGATGGCGCGCATCGTCATCGCCAACCATGTGCCGCAGCAAGATGTTTGGCGGGTGACACTAACGTGGCCCGTCATCAACCAGGGCCGGGAGGTCGCTTTCCTGATCGAGGGAGCCGGAAAAGCAAAGGTAGTCAGCGCAATATTTGCGGGCTCATATGATCCGGCGACCTACCCGGCGCAGTTGATCAGGCCTGCAAGCGGACACGTGACGTTGATGATGGATTCGGCTGCAGCCGCAGAGCTTCCGCGCAGCAATATGACATTGGAGCTGAAATGATTCTGGCGGGCGATGTAGGCGGCACCAAGGTTCACGTTGCACTGTACAACTTTGAAGAGGGTCGCCTGAAGCCAGTGCGCGATCAGAAGTTTCCAGCTTCCGAATTCGCCACCCTGGACGATGTCGTTCTGCGCTTTCTGAGCGCCGACGATGGTCATGACGCCACCTCTCCCGGCGATATCGTCGCAGCCTGTTTTGGCTGCCCGGGCCCTGTCCGCGACGGCCGCCTGAAGCTCACCAATCTGCCCTGGACGCTGGATGCACGCGAACTGCGGGCCTCGCTTGGCATAGAACACATCTTCCTCATCAACGATCTCGAAGCCAACGGCTACGGCGTGCCCGAGCTATCGAAAGAATCGATCTTCGTTCTGCACGCAGGTGACGCGGCCGGCGTTGGCCACCGCGGCCTCATCTCCGCCGGAACCGGACTGGGCGAGGCACTCCTGATCTGGGATGGTAAGCAGCGGCACATTCCCATCCCCTCCGAGGGAGGACACTGTGACTTCGCGGCCCGGAACGATCGCGAAATTGCCATGCTGCAGTACCTGCGCAAAACCCTCAACGGACGTGTCTCCTTTGAGCGAGTCGTCTCCGGACTAGGGATCAAAAACGTCTACGCCTTCCTGCGCGATGACCAGAAGATGGAAGAGCCAACTTGGCTCCGCGACCGCATGGAGGCCGAAGATCCAAACGCCGTCATCGGACAATGCGCGGAAGATGGCTCCAGTGAGATCTGCTACGAAACCCTCCAGATTTTCACGGCGGCATTTGGCGCGGAAGCCGGTAACGTTGCGCTCAAGGTTCTTGCCATGGGCGGAATGTACCTGGGCGGAGGAATCGCACCCAAGATCCTCAAGACGCTGCAAGGCGGCGCCTTCACCCAGGCTTTTCTGGACAAGGGCCGCTTGTCGCCCTTGCTGGATCTGATCCCGATTCGGGTCATTCTGGACGATACCTGTGCCCTGCTGGGAGCAGCCGCCTATGCAGAGGCACGCGCCTCTGAACTCTCCGGCCACTCCGAGCGCGCAGCCTCAGTTCGCCTTGGATAAAAGCGAAGCCTTGTCAAGGAACGGGGTATGACGTAGCCTTTCGGTAATCGCGTAGGAAAGAGAACCGTCATTCCCCTGGATTTGTCCCGACGTGCCAACCTAACCGAATCTCCTGAGCTCATGGATCAACCATGCAGCTATGAAGATCTGCGTGGGTGCCTGGAGTCCATCGCCGACGTAAACCGCCTGACTCAGGCCTACCATCCCACGTTGCACTGGCTTAATCATATGTATTCCACCTTGCCACGGCAGGAGCGACCGTTGCATATCGTCGATGTTGGCTGCGGTTACGGTGATTTTCTACGCAAAATCCATAGTTGGGCCATGGACAAGAACTTGCCGGTCATTCTGACCGGCCTTGATATCAACCCGGACGCAATCCGCGCAGCACGTGAAGCCACGCCCCCCGGGACCGCCACTTTCATCACATGCGACGCTCTGGATTTCAATCCTCCCCTGGCGATCGATCTTGTGGTCAACTCGCTGCTGATGCATCATCTGGAGAGTTGTGCCATCGTGAATCTGCTGGATTGGATGGAGTCTCGTGCGCGCCTGGGATGGTTCATCAACGATCTGCATCGGCAGGCCACACCTGTTCGGCTTATCCGGCTCTTTGCCCGGTTCCTCCCGTTCCATCCGTTCGTCAAACACGATGCAGCCGTATCTATATTGCGTAGCTTCCGGCGCGAAGACTGGCAGGCAATGCTCCAGGCCGCAGCCATTCCCGAGAGCGAATACCTGATTCGGGAATACCTTCCGGCGCGCCTTTGCGTTGCGAGGCTGCATCGGCGATAAACTACCCGTCCGCACCTATTCCACAGGTAATTCTCAGGTTTCCCAAAGTGTTTCAACAGACAGGATCCGCATTCGCCATGAAGATTCGCATTGCATCGATCGTTTTGACTACCCCGCTCGTCCTGACTGCCCCGCTCGTCCTGACTACCCCGCTCGTCCTGACTGGTGCACTCGTTTTGCTGCTCGCCTCCGGGATCTCTCAGGCCCAGAGACTCCCCGCCAACGCCATCCCGCAGCACTACTCGCTTGAGCTTGCGCCGGACATCAAGGCAGCCACGTTCACAGGCAAAGAGACCATCGACATCACGCTGGCAAAGCCCTCGGCGACGATTACGCTGAACGCGATTGAGCTCAAAATTCAATCCGTCATCAGCCACGGCGCTCCCGCAACCATCAGCTACGACGAAGACAAGCAGCAGGCGACCTTCACCTTCCTGCATCCCCTGCCTGCAGGTCCGGCGAAGCTCCATATTGCCTTCACCGGCATCCTCAACGACAAACTGCGCGGCTTTTATCTCTCTAAAACCAAGCTGAGAAATTACGCCGTCACCCAGTTCGAATCGACCGACGCTCGTCGTGCCTTTCCCAACTTCGATGAGCCCGCGCTGAAGGCGACCTTCGATGTCGCGCTCACTATCGATAAGGGCGACACCGCCATCTCCAACACCCGAATCAAGTCGGATAATCCCGCGGGTGAAAGCCAGCACACGCTTGTCTTTGAGACCACGCCGCGAATGTCCACATACCTGGTAGCGTTCCTGGTAGGTGATTTCGACTGCGCTACGGGCAAGGCGGACGGCGTGCCGATCCGTGTCTGCAGCACTCCGGATAAGGTAAAGCTGACGACCTTCGCACTGGCCGCGGCAGAGCATTTCCTCACCTACTACGACACTTATTTCGGCATCAAGTACCCCATGCCCAAGTTGGATCTCATCGCCATTCCGGATTTTGAAGCCGGCGCGATGGAGAACTTCGGCGCCATCACCTACCGTGAAACCGACCTGCTGGTGGACGACAAGGATGGCGCCATCCGCGGCAAGAAGCGCGTAGCAAGCGTCGTCGCGCATGAGATGGCGCACCAGTGGTTTGGCGACATGGTGACCATGCAGTGGTGGGACAATCTGTGGCTCAACGAGGGTTTTGCCACCTGGATGCAGGACAAGGCCGCCAACGATTGGCACCCCGATTGGAACTTCCCGCAGGACGTTGCCGACTCGCTCGACGGCACGCTGAATTACGATGCCGTGCGCACGACCAGAACTATTCGCGCCGAGGCCGAGACCCCCGCCCAGATCTCCGAGATGTTCGATGGCATCGCATATGGCAAAGCGGGCGCAGTGATCGGCATGGTGGAAAACTGGATCGGACCGGAGGTCTTTCGGCAGGGTGTGCATAACTACCTGGCCGCGCATCTCTACGCAAACGCCTCCGCGGAAGACTTCTGGAACGCCCAGACCGCGAACTCGCACCAGCCGGTCGACAAGGTCATGTCCAGCTTCGTCGACCTGCCGGGCGTTCCTCTCCTTACCTTCGGCGATCTTCAGACCTCGGGGATTCCCGTCTCGCAAAAGAGGTTCCTGCTGTCGGGCGACAAGGATGCTCTGCCCTTGACCAACGCGGCGGGCTGGACGATCCCGGTCTGTGTCAAGACGACGTCGACGCCTGCCTGCAGCCTCATAACCGGCCAGATAACGACGCTGCCGGCGCCTGCTGCACCCTTCTTTTACGCCAACGCTGCGGACAAGGGCTACTATCGCACCGCTTACACCCCCGCCCAGGTCAAGGCCATCACGGCCGTTGCAGGAACCGCGCTGACTGTCCCGGAGCGCATCGGCTTCCTGGGCGACCGCTGGGCTGTTACCCAGGCAGGGCAGGGCTCGGTGGGGGAATACCTCGACCTTGCGCTCGCGCTCAAGAACGACCCCAACGCCCAGGTTCTCGACTCGGCGCTTGGCACAGTCGCTCGCATCCGCAGCCGGATTGCGACCGACGACGACCGCAAGATGCTGAACGCTATCATCCGCAAAGAGTTTGGCCCGGTTTACGCGGCGCTCGGAAAAGACGGCATGGGCATGGCTGGAGGAACGTTTGACCAGCAGGAGGAGCGGACGGAGTTGTTTGGAGCCCTGGGCAGCGCGGAGGACCCGGAGGTCGTGGCCCATGCCCGCGCGATCACCGACGATCTCTTCGCCGGGAAAAAGATGACAGAGCCCAACATCGTCGATGTGGCCGTCAGTCTCGCGGCGACAAATGGCAACGAAGATTTCTACGAGCATCTCTTGACCGTGAGCCAGAAGTCCCCCGACCCCAGCCTGCAGAATGAGGCGCTGGAGATGCTGACGAACTTTCGCACACCGAACCTGGTGATCCGCACGCTGGAATATGCCGTCTCGGGCCAGGTGCGCAATCAGGATTCCTGGATTCTGATCGCGAGCCTACTTGCCCAGCGCCAGACGAGCGAGTTCGCATGGAACTGGGTCCAGACCCACTGGGACCAGGTCCAGGCGCAGCTAACAACAGCCTCCGGAGCAAATCTTGTGTCCTCAACTGGCTCATTCTGTTCGGTCAAGGAGCGCAATGAAGTTGCTACCTTCTTTGGGCAGCATAAGGTCGAGGCAGCCGAACGGTCGCTGGCCAAGGCGCTCGACAGCATCGATGCGTGCGTTCGGTTGCGCCAGGCGCAAGAGCCCAAACTACACGAGTGGCTTGCGGCCCATGCAAACTAGATTTTATAAACGTCGTCCCTTAGCGGTTTGCTGACGATGTTCGCACGCTGATAATTGTTTGTGAATACAGACATTTACGCATTCACCTATGTCATTATTTCGAAAGCACGGTGTATTTCAAGAAGCTTTTGGGCAGGTTCTCTGGCTACGATCCGCTCGTTAGCTGATGCTGCAATTGATTGACAACACTGTGCCTGTACGTTACTTTCGTCTTGAGGACCAACCATGAAGAAATCTACGCTCCTGCTTATCGGCCCCGCAGTTCTGCTTGCTGTTTCACTCCCCTTGCATGCACAGGGTGGCTGCGTGAACTCACCTGAGAACCCCACGATCGTTCTGGCTCTGGTTGGCTCAGCCGGCGCCTTCCTTGCGTCTGCACGCAACCGCATCAAGGCTCGTCGCAACGCCAAGTAGTTTTTTGCCTCGGCATCCTGTTTCACTCGGGGTTGGGTGCGATGTCAGTTCTGGAAGCCCGAGATGAATCGTATGGCGACTGCTCCTTCCACAAGCATCTTGCCCCCCTCCGCCGTGAGGGGGGTAGCTGTCTCACCCCGGGTCGCCGCGGGTGTTGTTGCGGCTCTGTCCATTCTGGGTCTTTGTACCATCTGGTCCACGGTGCAGCTATTGTGGGCGCTCTGGACTACCGACGCTCTCAAGTCCATTGGCATGATCGTCCCCGTCGTCAGCTTTCTGCTCATCCTGCGGTCCTGGAGATCGCTTGACTGGGAGATGGACGGAACCTGGTGGGGCTTTGTGCTCCTCATCGCGACAGCGGTGCTCGTTCGTCTTCGCGAGCAGTCGGTCATGACTCTCGTTCTGGGCCCGCAATGGAGTATTTTCTTCCCTCCACATTCGCTCGTTGTGTTCTGCTACGGCGCAGGGTTCGTGCTGCTCTTTGGGGGTAGACGGCTGTTTAAAGCCGCTCTCTTTCCCCTGATTCTCCTCTTCTTCGTCAATCCAATCCCGCATCTATTCAACGTCTACGTGGACCTGCCGTTGCAGCGTGCCTCCGCCCATGTCGCGCGCGGCTTTGCGATGGCGCTGGGCCAGCCACTCAGCCCCGATAAGCTGCGGCTGATGTTTACGCCTAACTTTGGCATGTTTATCGCTCCGGGATGCAACGGCATCCGCGGTGCTGTGACGATGGGCTTTATCGCTTTGATCGCCGGCTATCTGTATCGGTTTCGCTGGAAGGCCCACGTGTTGGTCGTCCTGGGCGCCATCATGATGGGGTATGTGTTCAATTTTATTCGGCTGTGCGTTCTGGTTCTGTTCTACCTGGTGGCGTTGCACTTTCCCACCCTGCAGAACCACGCGGAAAATGCAGATTATCTGATCGGTGCAGGTCTGTTCTTCGGCGCTGTTTATTTGTTATATGTCGTCATCCAGAAGCTCGGCGGCAAGCAGGCGGAGGGCAGCCTGTTGAGCCTGCCGCGCTCTGAAGCCGTACCGCGCGCTGAGCCTCTGAACGCAGGTTTCTACGTCCGTGCCGCAGCGATGTCGATTCTGGTTGCGCTGGGATTGTTTGTCGTAGTTGCCCAGTTGCGGGCTCCGGGTCCTTCCGCGCAACTTCTGGCCGATGAGACGACTCTGGGCCAGTTTCCGGAGACAGTCGGAGCCTACTCGCTCGCACGCCGCTGGAACGAAAACCTTATAGGAGGCGCTTTGCTCTTCCATTGGGCAGAATATGCGCCGTCTGGTGGTGGCGCCCACGTTCAGGTTGGTATCTCTCCGGTATTGGGGTCGCACGATACGCTGGTTTGCCACTCTGCCCGAGGAGAAGATCCTCTCTGGCGCGGGTCGGCCGCGTTCAGCACGAGCGGGGTGCAGATGGTGGACTTTACCTCGGCCCTGTTCAACGACGGAGCAACACAGTTCCTGGAGGCAAGTACGTTGTGTAACGGATCAAGCTGTGGCGAAGGCACAAATGCAAGAGCGCATCTCGGCTTTGTGTATAGCAAGCCGCATCCGCAGGCGCTCTTCAGCCAGAGTCCCGAACGCCCGATCCCGATACTTCTGAGGGTTGAAACCATTGATACGACGCTGTCGCCGGATGTTGCACGGCAACAACTTTCTCAGGATTTGACGAGCTTTCTTTCTCACATCGACCTGGACGCGCTGACGAAGCCCTATCGCAGACGCTGAATCTGCTGTCACTCTTTTGAGGTGCCCTCTTGTTTCTCTCTCCTGTCCTTGCTGAACGCAGGCGTTCGTTGATTGGAAGTCTTGGCCTCGTCGGGTGCCTTTTGGGCTTGACAGGCTGCACCACGCTTCGAACTTCAGTCGGCCCTCCAGCTGGATATTCCCGAGCCGCAATCTCTCCTGCCAGCCTTACCTTTTCCGCTGTTACCATCGGCGACTCGAGCGCGGCGCAGTCCATAACTATCACCAACAGCGGCACAGCCAGCCTGAACATTACGGGAATCACCCAATCCGGAGACTTTTCGCAGACCACCAGGACCTGCACCGCGACCCTTGGCATTGGCGCAAGCTGCCAGGTTTCCGTGCTCTTTGCGCCAACCGTCGTGGGCACGCGCACCGGCACCTTGACCCTGGCCAGTGACTCTTCAAACGGTCCCTCCACTGTGGCACTCATAGGAACGGGAGTCGCGCCGATCGTTTACACCGGCGCTTCTTTCAGTCTTTCGGTCCTCTCAGCAACGAAATCAATTGCCGGGGCAAGTGTGCAGCTTTACGCTGCTGGATCGACCGGCAATGGATCGGCCCCAACGGCCTTGATCGCCACACCGTTAACGACTGACGCCACCGGTAAGGTCATCATTCCGGCCCAATATAGCTGCCCGGCAGCCAGTACCCCGGTCTACGCGGTCTCTCGCGGAGGGTCAGTAGCCGGAGCCGCAGGCGCTAACGCCAACATCGTCCTGATGACTGCAATTGGCCCATGCGGCAGCATTACCACCACCACTCACGTCGTCGTGGATGAGGTCACCACAGTTGCCGCCATGTACGCTCTGTCGCAGTTCTACGCGGCCGGTGGGGCCATTGGATCTACTTCTACGAACCTCACGGGTTTGACCAACGCCTTTGCGACGGCAGCGTCTCTGGCAGACTCCTCCACGGGAACTTCGCCCGGAGCAACGTTGCCGGCCAATGCAACCTCACCAGAAGCGCGCATCAATGCAGTCGCAAATATTCTGAATGTTTGCGTGGCTTCTTCCGCCGCCTGTGGGACGCTCTATAGCGCTACCACGGTAACGACGGCTCCGACCAATACTTTGGACGCGCTATCCAACCTGGTGGGCAATCCTGGCGCCAACACGGCGACTCTGTACAGTCAGTCGCTACTGAGTACGGCATACGTTCCCGCTCTCACCAGACTGCCCGCTGACTTTACCTTGTTCATGACACTCTCTGGGGCCGGGATGAACAACACCTCGGAAATTGGCGTGGACTCTGCCGGCAGCGTCTGGGTGGCGAGCTACTTTGGCGTGGCTTCCAAGTTCACGACCGTCGGTGCTGCAGTTTTCCCCACCGGGATTGTGGGCGCCGGACTCAACAATTCCTATGGACTGGCTATCGATCTGGATAATAACGTCTGGATTCCCAATGAACAGCCTGTGACCTCCGCGGGAACCGGAAGCGTGACGGAACTGACGCCGACAGGTGCCGCAGTCTCGGGAACTGCTGGCTTCATATACGGTGGGATGAACTATCCCATCTCCGTTGCGATCGATCCGAATGGCACGGTCTGGGTGGTGGACTACGGCAACTCGCATGTGACCCTGCTCAATTCGCTTGGCACCCCGATCTCCGGCACGTCAGGCTTTACGACCCCGCTGTTTGCGTTTCCCGTAGCGGTTGTAGTCGACGGCAATCACTTTGGCTGGATCGCGAACCAGAGCGGGACCACGGTCACGAAGGTTTCGCCTGCCGGGACGGATTTTACCAACTATGAGTGTTGTAACGGTGCCTCAGGACTTGCCATCGACCAGGGCAATAACGTGTGGGTCGCAAACTTCTACGGGGATAGTGTGTCGCTGATCTCGAGCGCGGGTACGGTGGTTTCGAACGGGGGCTTTACCGGTTTGGGGAGCATAAAGCGGCCGCAGGGACTCGCCATTGATGGCAACGGTAGTGTTTGGGTGGCGAATTACCGTCAGCCTTACCTGACCCAGTTGGCGGGTGCCTTGGCCTCGACGCCGGGCAAGTTGCTTTCGCCGGTAACGGGTCTTGGCGCCGATGCCAAACTGCTTGAAGCCTATGCCCTGGCCGTGGACGCGAGCGGAAACATCTGGGTCTCGAATCAGGGAAGCAGCACGGTGACCAAGTTCATCGGGCTCGCTGCACCGGTCAAGACTCCCTTGTCCGCCACGCCCAAGGCTCCGTAAAAAAATACAGACGAATCAAAACAGAGACAGGAGCAGAGGGCTTGGTCTTGCTTGCTATGTTTTTGAATCTCAACATGCTTACACAAGAGGTCGTGGCAGAGATGATTGGCTCGCGGTGTTCGACCGTTACAGTGGCTGCGGGGATGATGCAGCGCAAAAGGGATGATTGAGAACCACGGCAAGGCGATCAAAGTTCTGGATGGGAAGACGCTTGAATCTGCGGCGTGCATCAGTTCGCCGGTGACTTAGCGACTTTTAGAAAATCTTTATAAACAGCTTGTCGTGCCGGAGGCGGTTGCTCAGAAACCGCCACGCAGTGCAGTAAGATTAGCCCGTGAGCGATACCCCAAGAGTCTTTCCCCATTCCATGCTGCGCGAGATCTACGAGCAGCCCTCCGCGCTACACGCAACACTGACAGCTTTTACAGAGGATGGGCGACTGCGCGAGGACTCCTTCTCGCCGGCGCTGCACTCGCTTGCGGGCCAGCACAGCATGCTGATTGCAGCTAGTGGCTCCAGCCGTCACGCAGGAATTGTGGGCAAGTTTCTATTTGAGGAATTGGCCGGGCTGCCCGTAGATGTTGAGTATGCGAGCGAGTACATCTGCAGGACGTCGCATACGCCTTCAGCGCGCTGCGTGCTGGTGTTGTCGCAGTCGGGCGAGACGGCGGACACGCTGGAAGCACTTCGCGAAGCTCGCATGCGCGATGCGGCGACCATAGCGATTACGAACAAGGAAGGCTCGACCATGGCGCGGGTTGCGCATTGCTCGCTGACGACGCGTGCAGGGGCTGAGGTTGCGATTCCGGCGACTAAAAGCTTCACGACGCAACTGCTGATGCTGCACTTGCTGGCGCTCTTTACTGCGAGGGCACGGGGGCGGATGACCAGTGCGGCGGTGAATGCCCGGCTGGGGCTGCTGGCGGAGATTCCGGGGTACGTGGCAGCGTGGCTTCCGATGTGGGAGCGGGAGATCGAGCGATATACGGCGGGGATGCAGGATGCGGAGAGCTACCTTTTTCTGGGCCGGAGCATTCACTTTGCTATCGCCAAAGAAGGCGCGCTGAAGCTGAAGGAGTCGGCTTATGTACATGCGGAGGGGTACCCTACGGGGGAGTTGAAGCATGGGCCGGCGGCGCTGGTGAGCCGGCAGGTTCCGCTGATTGCGCTGGCCACGAAGGACGCCAGGTCGCCTGACTCGCTGTTCCGGTATGAGAAGACGGTAGCGCTGCTGCGGGATATGGAGCGGCAAGGGGCAGCGATTCTGGCGATTGCGACGGAGGGCGATTCAGTGGTGCCTTCGATCTGCCAGAACACTGTGTTTGTGCCAGAGGTGCTGGAGCATGCGGCGCCGCTGCTGGAGGTGATTCCGCTGCAGTTGCTGGCTTACTCGACTGCGGTTCGCCGGGGGATTGATGTGGACAACCCGAGGAACCTGACCAAGGCTGTGCTGACGGAGTAGAGTACCCCCACTCCCCCTATTAGGTCCTAAAGTATTCAAAAGAGACCAGTTAAGTCCGGACCCTGGTTTGGGTCTGACTGGACTTAACTGGACTTGCTTCCGGATTTGAAGAGCGGTTTTGAGGTGTGTGGTGTCAAGCAAATGGCGTCCGCGGGTGCGGACGCCATTTTGGGTTTGGGTGAGGTGGCTTTAGAAGTTGAGTTTGCCGGCGATCTGCAGGATCCGCGGGTCACGGGTGGCGACGACCTGACCGAAGGTGCCGGCGGTGGTGGCATTGGTACCTACGGTCGCCCAGTTGGTGTGGTTGAGGACGTTGAAGCCTTCAGCACGGAACTGGAAGGTAAGGCCTTCAAAAATGCGGAAGTTGCGGAAGAGGCCGGTATCGAGGCGGTTGTAGCCGGGGCCGTTGACGACGCCGCGCTTCTCATTGCCGGGCAGGAGCGAGGCAGCGGTGGGTGCGGAAAACGCAAGCTTGTTGAACCAGTTGGCACGGGTCTTTAGCTGCTGACCGTAGCCGTAGTTGGGGTTGGCGACCATGTTGGGCCGGAGACTGGCGGCGGAAGAGCCAATGATGCCGAGGCCGGCGGCGTCGACTGCTTTACTGCCGTCCGGGAGGGTGAGGTTGCCGCTCATGATAACGGTGAGGGGAAGACCGGAGTTGGCGGCGTAGATGCCGGAGATCTCCCAGCCGCCGATGAGGCGTCCTACGAGGCCCTTCTGCTCGCGGTACCAGGGGAGCTCCCAGACGCCATCGAGAGTGAGGATATTGGTGCGGTCCAGAGCGGAACGTCCGTATTCACCGGCGATGTTGTACGAGTTCTGCGGAGCTGTAGAACGGTCGCTCTGGTTGTTGGTGAGGGCGCGGGAGAAGGTGTAGTTGGCGACGATGAAGCTCTTGCCGGAGAAGCGCTTCTCAAACTGAACCTGCAGGCCGTTGTAGTTGCTGGAGAAGATGGTTTCTACGGCGTTGATGGCACCGTAACCACGGTAGGGGCGGAGTTGGTTGAGAGGACGCTCAGCGGTCGAGGTGCCGAAGCCGCCGCCGGCGATGACTGCGTTGAATTGACCGGTGGCGGCGAAGGCACCGGGACGAAGCTGGTTGATATCGATCTGGCCGAGGAGGTGGGTGCTGTGATTGCCGACGTATCCGATGTCCAACAGGATAGTGGGGGTGATCTGCTGCTGGAGGTCCAACGAATACTGCTGGGTATAGGGCGTGTGGTAGCTGACGGGTGAGGCTACGAGGTTGGGGACGGTCAGGCTGACGGCAGGCTGGCCGGCTGCCGGGTTATCGAGGTTTGCGGTGGTGTAGGTGGGGACGTTGAGGAACGGTGGGTTTGCGAACTCGTTCTGCTCATAGATGCCGAAGAGAGAAGAGTCGTAGGCGATACCGTAGCCGCCGCGCAGGGAGGTTTTGCCGTTGCCGTAGAGGTCATAGGCGAAGCCGACACGAGGGGCGAAGTCTTTGGTGTCGGAGTTGCCGACCTTGTTGCCGAAGCGTGAGGCGTGACCATAGCTGCCGGGCGTGCCGAGGATGATGCCGTTGAGGCGGTCGGCACTGGCATTGGGGAGGCCGGAGTTCAGGCCCTGAGCGTTGGCGCAGACGCCGGTCTTGCAGAGGAATCCGCCGGAGTCGACGGTGGGGGCGTTGGCCGCGACGTAGGTTGAAGGATCGAAGTTGGAGAGGATGTTGTTGTCGTCGTAGGGCTCCGGGAAGTAGGAGTAGCGGACGCCGAGCGAGAGGGAGAGGCGGTGGGTGGCCTTCCAGTTGTCCTGAAGGTAGGCCTCAATCTGGTTGGTTTTGAGGTTTGGGGTAAGGACGCTGGAACCTTGAGTAAAGCCGTTATTGGCGTTGCCGATGAGGAAGTTTGCCCAGACTGAATCGAAGGGGCCGGGGACGGCGCCGCCGGCGGTAGCGGCTTGTGCTGCGGTGGGTGTGGCGGTGGTGAAGCCAAAGGTCCCCTGGGGGTAGGGGGAGCCGTTGCCGAGAGCGTTTTCAGTCTTCTGGTAGTGGTCGAAGCTGACGCCGCCAACGAAGGTATGGTTGCCGATGACCTTGGTGAGCGAGCCGAAGACGTTGTGATTGTGGTTATAGTCGCGGTAAGAGCCGGCGCTGGTGATGTTGGTGGAGATGCTCGTAAAGCTGAGGTTGGGGATGTTGCCGAGGGTGTTGGTGAAGGGTACCGTGGGCTTGATGTCGGGCGAGTTGGCGACGGAGGTGAGGCCAACAGGGTCGGAGAGGATGGCACCGGATGAATAGGCGTAGCCTGCATCGAGCAGCAGGGTGGGGGAGAAAGTAAAGGTGACATGGCCAAGGTGGGTGGTGCCGGGAGCGCTGGTGTTGCTGATGTTGACGCCGGGGAGTCCGCCGCCTACGAAGATGCCGCCGCCTTCAACGGTTGGGAGGGAATCGTGGAGGTAGCGGTAGAAGGTGTTCATGCGGGTGCCGATGGAATGGTCGATGCGGACAAATTCCTGGGTGTCGTTGAAGACGCTGCGCTGGTTATACAGGTAGGCATGGGGGTCAAGGCTCGACCCGGCGGCCGCATTGGGGAGGGGAACCTTGGCGAAGATGTCCTTCAGGTATGCCTGTGCAGTTGGAGAAATGTTGGTGATTTTGGTGCCATAGGTAAGGCAGGAACCAGTTGTAGTGGAGGCTGACGTACAGACGGCAACCGGACCTGCAGCGCCGGTGGAGGAGTAAGAGCCTGCGCCGGAGAAGTCGCCGAGGCGTTCGGCCGCGGTGGGCACATAGGAGGTGACGGTGGCGTAGTTAATGACGCGCCGGAACTCCTGCGAGTAGAAGAAGAAGGTCTTGTCTTTGCCGTTGTAGACCTTGGGGATATAGACGGGGCCACCGATGGCGAAGCCGAAGTTGTTGTAACGGAGGAGCGGTCGTGCGGTAGGGGTGGCAGTGAGCTTATTGAAGTAGTTGTTGGCGTTGAGCTTGTCGTTCCGGAAGAACTCGTAGGCGGTGCCATGGAGCTTGTTGGTGCCGGAGCGGGTGACGACGTTGACCTGGCTGGAGGCGCTGCGGCCAAAGGCGGCGGAGTAGGTGCCGCGGAGGACTTTGAACTCGGAGATGGCGTCGACCGATGGGTAAGAGAGGAGAGTGAGGTTGGAGCCGCGGTCTACGTTGTCGGCTCCGTCGATGGTCCAGTTATTGGTGGAGTTGCGCTGGCCGTTGATGGAGAAGGAGACGACGGCGGCGGTGCCTGCGGGAAGCGAGGTACCGATGTAGAGCTGATCGCTGGCGCCGCCGTAGGAGACGCCGGGCATGAGGGCGACGAGCTGCTCGTAGTTGCGATTGTTGAGGACAAGCTCACGGACCTGGGTGCCGCTGATGAGGCCGGAGGAGGCTGCGTCTTCCAGGTTGACGGCCAGGGCGTCTGCGGTGACTGAGATGGTCTCGCCTTCGCTGCCGGGGGTCATGGCGCGGTTGACGGTGAGGGCATCGTTGACGTGGAGGACCAGGGTAGTTTCAAGTTCGGTCTTGAAGCCGGAGTCGACGATCTTGACGGAGTAGGTGCCAAGGGGCAGAGAGGTGGCGGTGTAGAAGCCACGGCTGTCGGTGGAGATGGTGCGCTCGACGTGTCCGCGATCCGTGTTGGTGAGGGTGATGGTGGCGCCCTTGATGGCTGCGCCGGTGGGGTCCGTGACGGTGCCACTGATGCTGCCCGTAGTCTCCTGGGCGAGGGCAACCGTGGTGAGAGTGAGCGGGACGGTGAGCAGCATGGCCGCTCTTGCGAAGGATTTGATGTTCATGAGGGAAGGTTCTCCTTGATAGCCGTGCGGAGATGCGGGATGTGAAGACGGAGCATGACAGTGTCGCCGTTGGGGGTGGTCAAGATAGGGCTGGTCTGGTCGTACTGTCAGGCAAAGCGGCATGTGTTCTTGGAATGTCTTGTAGCAGGTGCAGGACGTCGTTAGAAGGTAATACAAATCGCTGAGCATGAAAAAGTCAATGAATTTGAGCGGTTGCGGGAGGTATTGGCCATGGTGCGAGGCCTTGCGGCGACCATGACGCGATGATGGCTCGGGCGAGTTTGGCGATGGTGAGTTCGGCTTCGTGATCGGAGCCCCAGGAGTGGTCGGCGTTGTCCCAGGTGAAGACGGAGAGAATGACGAGGCCATTCTTTGTGGAGATGGCAGCGACGTCGTTGCGGACGGCGTCCAGTGCTCCGGTTTTATTGGCGATCGAGCCTTCAGCGGCACCGGGGAGACGCTCGAGATAGCGGGGAATGGAGGATCGGTAAAACTGGTTCTGGAGCATCTTGAGGGCGACGGCGCAGAGGATGGCGTCGCCGGGGCGGGAAGGGGAGCCGAGGTCGCAGGAGACGAGCTTGTTCATGACGAGGGAGATTTCGCGGGGCGTGGTTTTGCCGAGGCCGAAGCGCTTCTGGTCGGCGGGCATGGGAGCGGTCGCGGGGGTGAAGATTTTCTTGTAGAGGTAAGTGTCTTTGAGGCCGAGGGAGTGGATGCGGGCGTTGATTGATTCGAGACCGAGGTGATCGAAGGCGAGGTTGGTGGCGGCGTTGTCGCTCATGATGATCATCATGGTGAGGACATCTTTGAAGGTGAGGGGGAGTGGGGCGTCGAAAAAGTGCAGGATTCCGGAGCCGAGGACCTGGTCGGTCTTGGTGAGGGTGATGGGGTCGTTGAAGTGGACCTTGTTGTCGCGGATCTGCTGGAGGGCTTCGTAGAGGATGGTTAGCTTGATGACGGAGGCGGTCTGGACGGGAGTGTCGGGTGAGAGGGCAACGGTTTGGTGGCTCTGGAGATTTTCTGCAAAGAGAGCGACGTTGCCGTGGTGGGCGGCGGCGATGGCTTTGAGTTCGGCGGTAAGAGGGTCGGCGGCGGGGGTGGTCTGCGCGGGGGCGAAGGTACATGCGAGGAAGAAGAGGTAGGCCACCAGGAGACGCATGCGCAGAATGTTACTCGCAGTGCGGGGAGGATCTTTGAGTAAGGGATGGGGAAATAGGTGGGGGTGCCAAATTAGGAAATATTTTCTTGGAGTCGGGTGCTAATCCCGTATTGACAAAGTAGAGAAGCAATACCACAATTGGGCACTTGACTAAATAGAAAGCCGATGGCAGCCGGAGAATCTTTCTACGTGCAATTGATTTTGTGCGTTGAGAGCAGGCCTTCAGCAGCCCGATGGTATTGTTATGCTTCCGCTTGGATCTCGTCTGGCTGCTTTGATGTTTGTTGCGTTCACTGCTGTTTCCGGCTGGTCGCAGGTGGCGATCACGAGTGTGCGGCCGGTCGCGCGGGTGACGGATCGCGTTGACGCCGCAGTGACGGCGCGGATTGCGGGGACGCATCCGGCGGCGGTGGATGGGGCCGCGGTGGGCAACCACGTTGATTCATCGTCGGCGATGTCGGAGATGAAGCTGGTGCTGAGTTCATCGGAGGCGCAGATTGCGGCGCTGCGGTCGCTGGGGGATGAGCAACAGGATAAGACTTCGCCGAATTATCACAAGTGGCTGACGCCAGAGACGTTTGGCCAGTATTTTGGGCCGGCGCCAGCGGATGTGGCGAAGGTGACGGCATGGCTGCAGGACCAGGGCTTTACGGTGAACAGCGTTGCCAAAAGCAACCGGATCGTTACGTTTTCCGGCACGGCCGGACAGGTCGAGACGGCGTTCCATACGCAGATGAATCACGTTACTGTAGCGGGTGAAAGTCATATTTCGAACACGACGGATATTGCGGTTCCGGCGGCATTAGCCCCGGTGGTGATGGGTGTGGCTTCGTTGAACAATCTGTTTGCGAAGAGCAATGTAGTGAATCCGCATACGGGGCAGATCCAGACGAATGTGCCCGCGGGAAATTATGTGACGCAGACGGCGGGCCCTTTGTACACATCGGTTTCGTCGGGTTCGCACTATGTCGGACCGGGGGATGCGGCGACGATCTTCAATAGCAATCCGCTATTGACGGCGGGCATTGATGGCACGGGGCAGACGGTTGCCGTGCTCGCGCGAAGCAATGTCACGCTAAGCGATGTGCAGTCATTTCGGTCAATCTTTGGTTTGAAGAAGAACGATCCGACGTTCACCGTGGTGAGCAACGATCCGGGACAAAACGGCGATGACATTGAGGCGTATCTGGACATCGAGTGGGCGGGTGCGATGGCTCCGGGCGCGACCGTGAACTTCATTGTCGGTGGGTCGAGTTTTGTGGCGGACGGCATTGCATCGGCTGGACTCTATGCGGTTGAAAACAATATTGGCGACATTATTTCGCTAAGCTATGGCGAATGCGAATCGAGCGGGGGCGCATCGGGGACGGCGTTCTGGAACGCGCTTTGGGAGCAGGCCGCAGCGCAGGGTCAGACAGTTTTTGTTTCGACCGGGGATAGCAATGCAGCGGGATGTGACGCTTCATCCTCACAATTCGGGAAGACCGGATTTGGTGTGAATTCTCTGGGCTCGTCTGCCTATAACGTGGCGGTGGGCGGAAGCATGTTTGTGGATTATGGCCCTTCGCAGTACTGGGCTGCGGCCTCTGGCCCGCCTTATGCGACGGCGTCGAGCTACATTCCAGAGGCTGCGTGGAATGAGGGTTATCTTTCAACGACGTATCTGAACTCGACTTCCACCGGAACGCTTGCAGGGCGGGGTGTGGTGGGCGGTGGCGGTGGAGTGAGCCTCTACACGGCTCGTCCGTCCTGGCAGACGGGTTCTGGAATTTCGCCTACGGCGGACCCAACTGGCATTGCAACGGGCTCACCGATTTCAGGCCTGCATCGCCTGGTTCCGGATGTTTCACTCGTTGCGGCTTCCGGACATAGCGCTACGATTTTTTGTGCGGAGGGCACCTGCTTTCAGCAGGCAGGTGGCACGATAGGGAGCATTGGGTTGGTGGGTGGGACATCGGTTGCAACACCGGTGATGGCTTCCGTGCAAGCGTTGATCAACCAGAAGAATGGCGGGCGGCAAGGTAACGCGAATTACTACTACTACCCGTTGGCGAATGCGCAGTACGCGGCCTCGACTACGGCGTGCCAGGCGACCAATGGCACTGCAGGAAACACAACAGTAACGTTGCCGGCGGCGACCTGTAACTTCCACGATATTGTGGCTGGCGGAAACCTGGTGCAGGCGTCGTCGTCGGACACGACGGGCTTTGGGTTTTCGGCGGGTGTCGGTTTTGACGAGGCGACGGGTCTGGGGTCCGTGAATATTGCCAACGTTGCAAACAACTGGAGCACGGTTTCTTTCCGGGCAACGACGACTACGTTCACCCTCTCTCCGGCAGCGGGAGTCAACCATGGAGCGTCGCTACAATTGGCGGTGAAGGTGGCTCCGACGTCCGGAACCGGGACGCCGACGGGCGATCTGGCACTGATTGCTGAAACGACGAATCCACTCAGCGCGTTGCACTATACCCTCGCCGGTGGCGCGTTCAATGGAAGTAGCTCAGGTCTGCCAGCGGGTTCGTACAAAGTGCACGTGCACTATGCTGGCGACACGACGTTTGGCTCGAGCGATTCGGCGTCGGTTCCAATGGTGATTGGGCAGGAGGCGTCCCATATTCAATTCAATGCGTACGGGATTCTCGCGAATGGCTCTTATTCTGCAACGAATTCGTTTGCTTACACAACGTTGGTGGACATCGACACTCAAGTTGCAGGTGCAACCGGAATCGGTACACCGAGTGGAACGGTGACGTTTGGCATTGCGCGGAACGGAGCCGCGTTGCCGGGTCTTACAAACAAGCTCGACACGACTGCGGATACTTATATTGAGGCTGGCGCCAGTTTCACTCCTTACTATCTGACACAGAATTATCCGGTTCTTTCTCCGGGAGCTTATACGGTGACCGCGAATTACTCCGGGGATGCGAGCTTTGCGGCAAGCACCGCAACCAATTCCTTTGCTGTGGTTCAGGCGACGCCGGTTGTGACGTTTACCGCTGCCTCCAGTTCACTTGTGGCTGGCAATTCGGCGACGTTCAATTACAACATTGCGGCTCCCAGTACGCGTCTCTTTCTGAGTACGGCGACGGTAGCCACGGGCACGGTGACGATTACAGTTCAAGGCGGCACTGGCACGCCGATTGTGGGCACGCTGGTCAATGGTGCCTTCGTCTCCACGGCACCCTTTGCGGTCCCATCGAACCAGGTCTATACCGTCCAGGCAGTTTATTCCGGTGACACTAACTATGTCGGTGTTACGAGCACGACAACCGTTTCGGCGCTCACTCCCACTGCAACGACGACGACGCTCTCCGATTCGACGGCGACCTCTGTCGGAACGGTAAGTCTGCTGACGGCGAAAGTAAATCCAGCAGGGGTGGGTACGGTGTACTTCTATGACAGTAACGTTCTGATTGGAACGGCGGCATCAGATGGCGTGATCGGTATTGCGTCGTTGAATTACAGCGGCTTCAAGGCGGGTATGCATAGCCTGTCGGCGGTATTTTCAGGTAACTCGTCGCTTGCAACAAGTACCGGGACGTTGACGCTACCTGTAAGTCAAAACGTAACATCACTTGGCCTTTCTTCTCCATCGACTTCGACCTACGGGCAGGCTGTGGCGATGAATGCGAAGATCTTCCGCAGTCCGACGATCGGCTCGCCTCTGGTTCCGTTGACTGGCACTGTGAGCTTTTACGATGGCGGCACACTGTTTGGAACGGCTACGCCGATCTATGAGAGCGGCTACCAGGCATTCAATGCGAACATCAATATCTTCACGCTGGGGGCGGGCTCGCACTCCTTGAGCGCAACATACGCGGGAGATAGCAATTATGCGGGGGCGACTTCCATTTCGCTGTCCACGAATATTGCCAGGCTGACCGTACCGCTGACACTGAGCACAACGGCAATGTCTTACAACGGTGCAGCTTCAATTCCGCTGACTGCAGTGTTTGCAGTATCTTCAACGCTGGCTGCGCCGTCAGGGAATATCAACTTCTACGATGGCGCGACACTGTTGGGAAGTGCTTCGACCGTTTATTCCACTGCATTGGGTGGATACATTGCGACGTTTTCGGCGAGTGGGTTGACGGGCGCTTCGCATAGTTTGACGGCGCAGTTTATGGGCGATGCAAACTACAACCCGGCGACATCCTTTGGACTGAACATTGCGGTGCTGACCAACAATGTCTGGGTTGCGAATAACAATGGAACAGTAAGTGCGTTGAAGAGCTCCGGCGTGGCGTTCACTTCGTCCGGGGTAGGCAATAGCGGCACGGGCATTGCGATTGCTGTGGATGGCAGTGGCAATATATGGTCGCTCGATACGGCGAATAACAGGGTGGCGGAGATCAGCAACGCGGGCACTGTGGTAAGCGCGGGATATACCGCCGGAGGGATCGCTAGTCCGACGGCACTGGCCTTTGATGGTGCCGGAGTACTTTGGATTGCCAATGGAAATAACACACTCTCGGTGCTGAATTCGAGTGGTGCCGCTGTTTCGGTGACGCCGTATACGAGCGTGCTGAAGGCGCCGACGAGCATCAATATCGATGGGTCTGGCAACGTCTGGATTACGAACTCCGGGAGCAATACGGTCACTGAAGTGATTGGCGCAGCAACCCCGGTGATTACGCCGCAGACCACCGCCGTTACAAGCAACACATTAGCTAGCAAGCCCTAGCAACAGGCTGGTGGATGCCGTGTGCATTTGCCGGTGACATGAGGAGAATGCGTATGCGTCCCACGAAGTTTTTGACAATGCAACATTGCGGTGTCCTGGCATTGACGACTGGAGCCCTGCTGCTCTCTGGCTGTGCAACAAACGGTGTTTTGAGCAGTACGGCTGCACCGACGGTGAGTGCCGGAGTCTCGCTCAGCGGAGCTGTACATGGCGGCCAACAGCCCGTCTCGGGGACTTCAATTCAGCTCTATGCGGCTAGTACGGGTGGGTATGGATCAGCTTCGTTTGCGCTGCTGACGACTCCTGTGAGCACGGATGCGGCTGGTGCGTTCAACTTTACGGGTGCATACACGTGCCCCAGCGCGACCTCGCAGGTCTACATCACGGCGACCGGGGGAAACAATGGATCGGGCAACAACGCCAACCTGGCAATGATGGCGGCGCTGGGTTCGTGCGGGAATCTTTCGTCGTCCACGTTTATCAATCTGAACGAGGTTACTACGGTGGCAAGCGTTTATGCGCTGGCTCCGTTCATGAGTTCGTATACGAACGTTGGGACGAGTGCGACGAATGTGGCGGGCCTGGCGAATGCGTTCGCGGCGGTGAACAAATTGAGCAACATCAGCACAGGAGGTGCGCCGGGGGCCGCGTTGCCTGCGGGTGCGACGGTGCCGGTCTCTGAATTGAATACGATGGCGAACATTCTTGCGAGCTGCATCAATACGACGGGAAGCGATGGGACCTGCAAGACCTTATTTGCAGCGTCGACGCCTAACTCGGGAACCGCACCAACAGAGACTATTGGAGCGGTGTTGAACATGGCGAAGAATCCTTCGCGGAACGTGTCGACGCTGTTCAACCTGGTGGCGGCGAAGGCTCCGTTTCAGCCGACGTTGACGGCTGTCCCGACGGATTGGACGGTGTCGATTACTTACTCAGACGCCAGCTTCAATGCGCCTTCTGCGGCAGTAGTGGATGCGGGCGGCAATCTGTGGGTGACGAATGCAGGTGGGAATAGCGTGCTGGTGTTGACGTCTGCAGGAGCGCCGCTGGCGGGGTCTCCGTTTACTGGCGGAGGAATAAGTGGTCCATCCGCGGTGGCGATTGATGCGAATGGCAATGCGTGGATTGCAGACAAGACCAGTTCCAGGGTGAGCGCGCTGAATAGCGCTGGCGCGCCGCTGGCGGGATCTCCGTTTAGTGGTGGAGGATTGAATGCGCCGACTGGGATCGGGATCGATGGGACGGGGAACATCTGGGTTGCAAACGGCGGCAACTCCAGCGTTTCGGAGTTGAGCGGGAGTGGCGCGCCGCTTTCGGGGGCTAGTGGATTTACGGGAGCGGGGATCTCTGCTCCCGTGGGTTTGGCGATCAATCCGCGTTGATTTACGGATGTTTGATTAACTGAAACGCCGCCCGGATTTGGCGGCGTTTCTTTGTGCGAAGAGTGAGCAGGATTATTCCGCAGCGGCTTTTGTAGGTGCCGGGGTGGGTTCAGGTTTGGGTGCTATGCCGCGGACATAATTGTCATACCAGGTGAACCAGCGGGTGTAGCGATCCTTGATGAAGCTGGGGCGGGTGAAGCCGTGGAACTGGTCGGGGTAGACGATGAGTTCGGCTGGGGTACCTACGCTTTTGAGGGCCTGGTACATCTGCTCGCCGCCCTGGACGGGGACGTTGAAGTCCTTTTCGCCACCCATGAAGAGCGTCGGGGTTTTAATACGGTCGGCGTGGAGGAAGGGATAGGAGAGCTTAATGTAGGCATCGAGGTTCTTCCACGGGGGGCCGAGTTCATTGTCGTACTGCAGAATATATTGGTCGATGCCGTAGAAGCCGAGAAGATTGCCCATTCCGGCGCCGCTGGAGGCTGCTTTGAAGCGCGTGGTGCTGGCGATCATATAGTCGGTGAGGATACCGCCGTAGCTCCAGCCGCCGATGCCCATGCGGTCTGCGTCAATCTTGCCGGTGGCGATGGCGGCGTCTACCGCGGCTTGCAGGTCAAGGACTTCCTTGTGGCCCCAGTCGGCGTTGATGGCTTCGCTGTAGGCGTGGCCGCGGCCGGTGCTTCCACGATAGTTGACGTTGAGGACAGCATAACCGTGTGCGGCGAATAGCTGGCGTTCGGGGCTGAAGGCGTGCTCGTCCTGCGCGGTGGGACCGCCGTGGATGAAGAGGATGAGAGGAGCTTTGGTGCCGACGGTGTAGGTGAGGGGCATCGTGAGGAGGCCATGAACCTCGCTGTTGTCGGGGGTTTTTGCGGAGATGTCTTCTGCAGGAGCGAGGGAGAGCGCGGCGAGCCAGGTGTCGTTATGATTTGTCAACTTGCGGAGTCTGGTGCCTTCGAGGGCGTAGAGTTCCGGTGTGGTGGCATCGGTAGTCCAGAGGACGGCCATGTGTCCGGCGGCTTCATCGTGAGCGCTGACGGTGCCTTGCTCTGGGGTAAGTCGCTTGGGTTCGCTCTTGCCATCGAGCGAAAACTGACCGAGGTAGGCAACGCGATCCTGCTGGACTTCAGCGATGGCCAGGCGTCCGTCGGTGGTGACGGCAGGGGCGCCCACGGCTTGATCAAGCTTTGGGGCAAGTGGCAGGGGCGGGCCGCCGGCGCTGGGGATGATCATGAGCTGCGTCATGTCATAGATGGAATATTTGAGGCTAATGCCCTGGCGGTAGACGATGCGGGTGCCGTCGGGTGTCCATGCGAGGGGGGCTTCGTTGACGCCGGAGAAGGTGGTGAGCTTGGTTGGGGCGGAGCCGGGCGTTGCGGTGACGACGAAGACATCGCCGTGGGCTACGCGGTCCGGATCGGGCGTGGTCTGGTTGCTGACGAAAGCGACGCGCTTGCCGTCGGGGCTCCACTCGGGCATCTCTTCGGCGTATGCGTTGGGTCCGGTGAGGGGGCCGCTGGTCAACTTGGTGAGTTTTTTGGTGGAGATTTCGAAGAGGAAGAGGTGCGGGTTCTTGTCCGAGAGATAGCCATCAACATCCTGCTTGAAATGGAAGCGATCAATGACGATGGGTAAGGGCGGTTTCGGTTTGGCACCCTTTTCGGGCTCGGGTACTTCCCTGGTCTGGAGGGTCAGGAGAAACTGTTTGCTATCCGGGGACCAGCGGAAGCCGCCCAGATCTTCCTTGACGTTGGTGACTTGCTGGGCTTCGCCGCCGCGTCGGTCAAACACCCATACCTGCGTGCCTTTTGCGGCGCCTTCGCGAGAGGAGGTGAAGGCGAGGAAGTGTCCATCGGGGCTCCAATGAGGGCTGGAGGCGGAGTCCTTGCCGTAGGTGAGCTGGACGTGTTCCTGGCCGTCCCAGCTGACCATCCAAAGCTCGGTGTAGGGCTTGTCTTCGGCGGTGTCGACATGGCCGACGGTGTAAGCGATCCATCGTCCGTCGGGCGATACCTGGGGTGCACCCACGTGGGAGTAGGTGGCGAGATCTTCGACGGTCATGCCATGTTTGGCAGTCTGGGCGGAGGCAGAGATGGCGGCTAGCGCGAGGAAGGCCGCGGTCCGGAGAACAATGTTTGATGAACGCATGCCGGAGTGTAGCAAACTCGGGATGGATTCGGTAGGGGATGAAGAAGACTGACTGGTTCTACTGGTTGTGGGTATTATCGCGACACAGGCAGTCATTCTTTTGTTGGAGCGCGTGGAATGTTTCTGGGGATCGATGTAGGGACGGGCGGCTCGCGGGCGGTGGTGGTGAATGCGGCTGGCGCGGTGGTGGCTTCTTGTGCAGCAGCACATCCTGCGATTGATTCGGCGCAGGTGGGTTGGGCGGAACAGAATCCGGAAGACTGGTACAAGGCGGTGAAAGAGGCGCTTGCAGGGCTGTTCAAAGATGGTGGGGTCGATAGGACGGCGATTCAATCGGTGGGATTGACAGGGCAGATGCACGGTTGCGTCATGCTGGATGACGAGGGCGCCGTGCTGCGGCCGGCTTTGATCTGGTGCGATCAGAGGACGCAGCCACAGTGCGACTGGCTGAACGCGACGATTGGGAAAGAGAGGCTGATTGAGCTGACCTGCAATCCTGCGCTGCCGAACTTTACGCTGACCAAGCTGCTTTGGGTGAAGCAGCATGAGCCGAAAATCTTTGGGCGTATCGAGCATGTGCTTTGCCCCAAGGATTATGTTCGCTATCGGCTGACGGGAGAATTTGCGATGGACATGCAGGAGGCTTCGGGGACGCTGTTGCTGGATGTGACGCATCGGCGCTGGTCGGACGAGGTTGCGGGGGCTTGCGGGATTCCGATGAAGTGGCTGCCGCGTCTGTTTGAAGGGCCGGAGGTGTGCGGGCGCATCGATGCTGCAGGCGCGGCTGCTACTGGTCTTGCGGCAGGGACGCCGGTTGTTGCAGGAGCGGGCGATCAGGGTGCGGGTGCGGTTGGGATGGGGATCATTGCTCCGGGATCCGTGAGTGCGACGATTGGAACATCTGGAGTGGTGTTTGCGGCGACGGACAAACCCGTGAAGGATCCGTTGGGGCGGTTGCATACGTTCTGCCATGCTGCTCCGGGACGCTGGCATGTAATGGGCGTGACGAATGGTGCGGGGCTTTCGCTGCAGTACTTTCGCAACACGTTCGCGAGTGATGTCAGGGGGCATACGGTCTCTTATGACGAGCTATCCGATGAGGCTTCTACGGTGCCCGCGGGCTCGCTTGGATTGTTGTGGGCGCCCTATCTGTTTGGTGAGCGGACGCCGCACCTCGACCCCAATGCGCGGGCTGCTTTTGTCGGCATCACGGCGTCGCACGTGCGTGCGCATTTTGTTCGCGCGGTGATGGAAGGGGTGGCGTTCAGCCTGATGGAAAGCTTCACGCTGTTTGCGGAGTTGGAAATCCCGACGGAACGGATTCGACTGGGTGGCGGAGGGGCGCGCGGTCCGCTGTGGCGGCAGATACAGGCGGACGTTTATGGCCGGCCGGTTGAGTTGCTGGAAGCGGACGAAGGTGGGGCCTACGGAGC
>JAYVZP010000080.1:0-10819 GCA_043783275.1 Rhodanobacteraceae bacterium | reverse complement strand
CCGGGTGCGATTCCAGAGTTTGAGCGGGCGGCGGCGCTCGATCCTGGCTTGCCGGATCCGCCTTACACGCTTGGAATCATCTACATGCAGCAAGGACGGTTTGCTGAGGCGGCGAAGAGCCTGGAGCAGGTGACGGTGCTGCGACCGGGAAATGGAGATGCCTGGGCGACGCTGGGGAGCGTGTACAAACAGTCCGATCAGCCGGAAAAGGCGGTGGTGGCGCTGCGTAACGCGATTGGGTTGTTGCCGTCGCAACCGAGCCCGCACATTACGTTAGCGGCGATCCTGGCGGCGCAGGGCAAGAAGGAGGAAGCGGCGGCGGAGCGGAAGACGGGGGCGGAATTGACGCGCGTCGCAGTGAATCGGCAGAAGTCAGCGTTTGCGCTGGATAGCGGTACGCTGCTGGTGAAACGAGGCCAGTATGCGGAGGCACTAGCGCAGTTTCAGGAGGCGGTGAGTGCCGATCCGGGTAGCGTGGCAGCGCATATCGCGCTGGCGGAGGCGCTGGACCATGCGGGGCGCAAGGGTGAGGCGACAGACGAGCGGCGGAAGGCAAAGGACCTGGCTGGAGCCTCTTCCGCCGCGCATTGACCTAATTTTTTGCTATTTGATGTTTTCCAGCTTGGGTTCGCTGGCCGATTGCAGTTTTTGAGCGATATCGGTTTCCTTGCGCGCCTCGTCGATCAGACCCATCTGGCGATAGGCCTGGCCGAGGAGGTTGTGAGCCATGTAGTTTTGGCCGTCCATGCTGCGTGCGTGCTGGAGATAGTTTGCGGCACCGGCTGCATCTCCCTGTTTCAAAAGGACTTTGCCGAGCAGGATGAAGGGCCCGGTGAAGTTGGGCCCAAGCAGGATCGCCTCCTGCAGGGACTGTTTGGCGCGGTCGTAGTTGCCCTGGCGGATGTAGGCATCGCCGAGGCGATCGTAGATGGATGGCTCTAGGGGGTTGAGGTCGCGCTCCTGCTCGAACTCCTTGACGGCCTCGTCCATGTGATTGCCGGCGAGGGCGACCTCTCCCAGGAGGAGATGGGCCTGGGGCAGACGGGGCTGGAGTTCGAGTGCTTTGTGTGCAAATTGCTGGGCGATGGGCAGATACTCCCGGCGGAGCAACATGCGGGCCGCGAGCAGGTAGGCGGGGGCTGAGTCTGGCGGGAAGCCGAACTGAGTTGCGAACGCTCCGCGGGCGTCGTCATAGCGGCGGGTGTCGAGGTAGCAAAGGGCGAGGACGTAGGCGGGGTCGGCGGGGGTGCTGGGGCGATTGGCGGCCAATTCGTTGTCTTTGCGAGCGCGCTCGAGCAGCGGGATAGCGGCTTCCGGGCGGCCCAGGCGGAAGAGGGTGAGGCCACGCATCTGGACGGACTCCTGGTCGTTGGGATCCTGCTGGATGGCATCGGCGAAGGCTTTGTCCGCGGATTGGAGTTTCCCCTGGGTATAGAGCGCTACTCCGCGCATACGATGAACGCCGCCGGCAACTGGTACGGCCTGCGCTTCGCGGTCGAGTTGCACAAGTGCTTCGGCAGCATGGCCTTGCTCGATGGATTTACGGAGGCTATCGAGGGATTGGCGTGCTGCGGGGGAGGTCGTACCATTTGTCTTTGAGTCTTGAGCGCGAAGACTCGTTACGACAAATGCCAGTAAAAGCAGCCTGGCCACTGGAAAAGAGACGGACCGAAGTATGTCGTTTTTTTGAAATGTCATAGCATTCTGGAGATTACATGGAATAATGGGAAGGCTTTTTGATGGAGACATTGCCACACGTGAAACTTGTTTGCCCTAAGCGGGTCATTCGTTTTGAAACAGACGCGGCTGCATAAAAATGGTCTCGCCGGAAGAAGGAAAGATGGACGTTCCTGTTCGCACGCTTCCAAAGTATAGGCAGATTCTCAATGACCTTAAACGGGAGATCGAGACGGGGCGGCTACGGCCTAAGGACAAGCTCCCCACCGAGGCTCAGCTTGGAGAACGGTATCAGGCCTCGCGTATCACTGTCGCGAAGGCTGTAAACGAGCTGTTGCAACAAGGCCTGGTCTCTCGGCGGGCCGGGTCCGGGACGCACGTGCTGGGTGGCACTGAACCTTCCGGGCATACCTTTGGATTGCTGATTCTGGATCTTGGTCGCACGGAGATCTTTGAACCCATCTGCCAGGGCATGATGGCTTCACCGCTCGCCAAGCCCCACTCATTGCTGTGGGGACATGCGATGGGCGAGGCCGACTTGCAGGCCGAAGATGCGATCCGGCTTTGCCAGCAATACATCAACAAGAAAGTTGCGGGCGTGTTTTTTGCGCCGTTCGAGTTCTTGCCCTGCAAGGACGATGCGAATCTTGCCATCGCGTCGACGCTGGAGAAGGCTGGTATTCCCATCGTTTTACTTGATCGTTGCTACGCGCCTTATCCCTATCGCTCTCAGCATGATCTTGTCGGGATTGACAACCGTACAGCAGGGTACATGATTACGTCGCATCTGCTGGACCTTGGGATGAAGCGTCCGGTGTTTGTCTCGAGAGCGCTTTCGGCCTCCACTGTCTTTGGACGCATCTCTGGATATCGCGAGGCGCTGCGAGGCCGTGGGCTTGCGATGCAGGACGATCTGGTTTGCGAGGGGGATACGGCGGACCCTAAGTTTGTGCAACACATTCTGGACACGTTGAAGCCCGACTCTTTCGTCTGTGCGAATGATCTGACGGCGGGGCGGTTGATCTCGACGCTTGGGACGCTGGGAATCAGCGTTCCGGAGCAGATGCGCGTTGTTGGGATTGACGACGTCAAGTATGCCGCGCTGTTCTCTGTGCCGCTGACGACGCAGCATCAGAACTGCTTCGAGATTGGCGCGGTAGCGATGGCGACGATGTTGCAGCGAGTAGAAGACCCGAGTTTGCCGGTACGCGATATTTTGCTGCAGACGACGACGATTGTGAGGGAGTCGTGTGGGGCAAAGCTGCAGGAGCACCGGTCATCCAGTGAGAAGCTGGCGATTGTACGCAAGCAGGCGTAGTTGGTGCTCTCAGTGGCTGCTTGCTGAAGCGCAGCCGCAGATCCCCACGAGATGACGACAACAGGACGTCGACACCGAAGATAATTCTGGAGTGACTGCATGCGGCGGAGCCGTGGGGTGCGGGTGGCTACACAATAGTGTGTATGAGTACGAGAAACGGAGAGATGCTTAAAAAGCCAGGCCTCAAAAAGCGAGACCTGGGGCTCCCGAAGGGGTACGGGTGTCTAGCTGCGTTGTAGCTCTTGTTGAAGCTGCTCGAGGGTGCGGCCTTTGGTCTCTGGGTAGAAGAAGAGTACGACGATGAATTGCAGGACCATCATGGCGGCGAAGAATGCGAAGGGGATGCCACCTGAAGATTTTGCCAGCAGAGGAAAGATGAGCGCGATGATGGCGTTCATGACCCAGTGCGAGCCAGAACCCAGGGACTGGCCCTTGGCACGGACGCGCGTGGGAAAGACCTCCGCGATGTAGACCCAGATGACGGCACCCTGCGAGATAGCAAAGAAGGCTATGTAGACGATGAGCAGATAAAGCAGCAGGCCCTGGTGAGAATTTGTAAAGAAGATCGCGGCGACCCCGGAGAGGCAGACGGCCGTGCCGACGGCTCCGATGAGCAGGAGGGTCTTGCGCCCGAGTTTATCAATCAATGACATACCCAGGAATGTGGCGGCAAGGTTCATGGCGCCTACGATGGCGGCTTGACGATAGCCGGACATGGCGCTGTAGCCGGCCTTATCGAAGATGAGATTCTGGTAGTAAAGGATGGCGTTGATGCCGCTGAGCTGATTGAACATGCCGATACTGATGGCGAGGAAGATAGGGAGGCGAAGCTTGCGCTGGAAGAGTGGCTCGCTGGTGACACCTTTTTCGAGGCGGATGGAGTCCTGAATCTCCCGAAGTTCCTCTTCCGTGTTGGGCGAGCCCATCATGCGGAGGACCTCGCGGGCTTCATCGACGCGGCCGCTGGTAAGGAGCCAGCGGGAGCTGCGCGGGATGGTGTAGAGCAGAACAAGAAAAATGGCGGAGGGCAAGGCGGCGATACCGAACTGCCAACGCCACTCGGTTCCGTGGAGATTAAGGGTGGCGATGAAGTAGTTGGTGACGTAGGCGAGCAGGATGCCGATGACGATATTGATCTGAAAGAGACCGACGAGGCGTCCGCGCCACTTTGCGGGAGCAAGCTCCGCAATATACACAGGGCCAAGCACGGAGGAGCCTCCGATGCCTATGCCGCCGATGAAGCGGAAGACGAGCAGTGAATCCCAGTTCCACGCGAAGCCGCAGCCGATGGCGGAGATGACATACAGGATGGCCATGATGCGGAGAGCTTCGCGTCCACCGATTTTTTGCCCCAGGGCTCCGGAGGTGAGGGCGCCGAGCACGGTCCCGAAGAGTCCGATGAAGACCGTGACGCCGAGCGTGAAGTCGGTAAGGTGGAAGACGCTGGTCAGTTGTTTGGTTGTACCGGCAATGACGGCGGTATCGAAACCAAAGAGGAGTCCGCCCAGCGCACCCACGATGCTGCTCTTGAGCAGATAGGTGGTAATTTTCATCGAATCACCGTCTTGAAGTGGAGTTGATTTGGAGAGGATAAAGCCGGAGACTGGTAGAGCCTCCGGCACACTGCGCAAGCATAAATCGATTACCGGTGATTCCCCGAAGGTTTATGGAATTCCGCAACGCAGATCCCTTCGCTGCGCTGCGGAATGACAACGAACGTCTAGCGAATCTCTCCGACCCAGGTTCCGAAAGCGGGGAGCGAGATGGTCTTGAGCGAGGCTGGATTCTTCATGTTGGGCGCGTCGGTAAGCAAGGTCGTGACCTTGCCGGTGCCGGCTGCGTCGAGGGCTACAGTCTGGTCTGAGTTGGTGAAGTTGAGAGCGACAACGACCGTTCCGCTGGGCCCCTTGCGCATGAAGGAAAGGACCTTAGGGTTTGCGTTGTCGAGCATCTCCATAGAGCCGCTGTGGAGCGTGGCGTTGGTATGGCGCAGGTTCATCAGGGACGTGTACCAGTTGAGGAGGGAGTTGGGCTGGCCTTCTTCAGTCTGCACGTTAATGGTGGTGTAGCTGGGCGGGACGGGCAGCCAGGGGGTCGCACTGGTGGTGAAGCCGGCGTTCGAGCTGGTGTTCCACTGCATGGGAGTGCGGTCGCCGTCGCGACCCTTTTCAAGCGGCCAGCCGAGGATGCCGATGGGGTCCTTGACGTCCTGCTTGCGAGCGGGAGGCGTGGTGACCATGCCGATCTCGTCGCCGTAGTACATGAGCGATGTGGCGCGAGAGGTGAAGAGGATGGTGGAGAGCATCTTCTGGATGGCCATGCACTGGGGCGAGGTGGAGGTGTAAGCGGACCCCAAGGTGGCTGCGGCGGTGCAGTAGCGGTCCATGCGGGCATTGTCGTGGTTGTCAAAGACGAAGAGTGGCTGGCTGCCGTGGATGCCGGTCTGGGACTCGGCGATGTTCTTGCGGAAGGCTGCGATGTCCAGTTTATTGATCATGCCAATCTTGAAGTCCATGGGGAGTTGGAGCTCGTCCTTGGCGGTGCCGCCGTAGAGTTTATCGAGATCTGCAATGGTCTCAACGTATGTTTCGCCGACGAGCACGCGCTCTCCCGGGTAACTATCCACAAGCTTGCGCATGCGGCGAAGGACAACGTCAACTTCGGGTAAATTGCTGGTCTGAGTCTCGTGCAGGCGCACGTCGCCAAAGGCGTTCTTACTGGTTTTGCCCTGGGCGTCGAGTACGAAGGTTTCATCCTTCATGTCTTCGTTTTCAAAGAGGGTCGGGATGGCGTCGAGACGGAAGCCGGCTACCCCGCGATCCAGCCAGAAACGGAGAACGTCAAACATCGCCTTTTCGACCACTGGCTTGCGCCAGTTCAGGTCGGGCTGCTCGGGATAGAACTTGTGATAGTAAAACTGTTTGCGGGCGGGTACCCAGGTCCATGCGGAGTGGCCGAAGACGCTTTGCCAGTTGTTGGGAACCTGGTCCTTGTTGGGGCCAATGCCATCTGCCCACATGTACCAGTCGGCTTTGGGGTTGGTGCGGCTGGTTCTGGATTCCTGGAACCAGGCGTGTTTGTCGCTGGAGTGGTTAAGGACCATGTCCAGCATGACGCGGATATTGCGCTTTTTGGCCTCGGCAATGAGCCGGTCCATGTCGGCAAGGTTTCCGTACTGGGGGTCGACGGCCTTGTAGTCGGAGATGTCGTAGCCGAAGTCGATCTGGGGCGACGGGAACATGGGAGCGATCCAGATGCCGTCAATGCCGAGCTTTTTGAGGTAGTCAAGGTGCTGCGTGATGCCATTGAGGTCGCCGGTGCCGTCGCCGTTGGTGTCCTGGAAGCTGCGGGGATAGATCTCGTAGATGACGGCGTGCTTCCACCAGGTGTTGTCGCTACCGCCGATGACTTTCATGCTGGACGTGGCGGGCCTGGTCTGCGCTTGAGCGACTGGAGCAAAGAGCCCGCCCAATGTCATGAGACCGGCAAGAGCGAGACCCAGTGTGGCGTGGCGGGCAATGGACAGAGTGGAGCGGTGCGGCGCGACGTGAAACAGATGACCCATAACGATCTCCCCGAAACATGGATAAGATTAACGTCGCCAACTATAACATTGCAACGCGATCAAGACAGGCTGAACGTAAAGACAAAGGGTGGCAAGCATATATACATTGGCCTTCCCTTCGTTTGAAGAGGGAGCGTATTATGGCTGAGCAATGTTCCGTCTGCGAGTTTAATGTCTGTGACCTCTGGTTTCTCTTCATCTCGTGCTGGTTTGTTAGCCTTAGCGTTTGCTTTTGGAGGGGTCGCCTGCGCGCAGACCCCGCTTGAGACGGGGGCGAAGAAGGCTCAGGAGGGGGCACAGTCGCCTACCCCGGGAGGATCCAGTACAGCGGGCACTTTTCCGGCGAAGCTGGATGCGCAGCAGAGGCCTATTACGGCGGGTGGGTTTGTCGCCAGTGGCCCGGTGATCTTTGAGGATGTAGCCCGCAAGGCTGGACTGGCGACGTGGCAGCATAAGATGGGCGCGCCCGAGAAGAAGTACATTCTGGATGTGATTGGGTCGGGTGTGGGCCTGATCGATTACGACAATGACGGCTGGCTGGATATCTACCTGGTAAACGGAAGCACCGTGGATGCGCTGACCGGCAAGCAGATGCCGCCGCATGCCGCGCTGTTCCACAATAATCACGATGGAACGTTTACGGACGTGGCCGAGAAGGCCGGAGTGCAGAACGATCGCTGGGGCTTTGGGGTGGCGGTTGGAGACTTTGATAACGACGGGTGGCCGGACCTCTATGTAACAAACTTTGGAAAGAACCGGCTTTACCATAACAACCACAACGGGACCTTTACCGACATGGCGGAGAAGGCCGGCGTGACGCTGGGCAACTGGTCCACGGGGGCCACGTGGGGCGATTATGATGGCGACGGCCGACTGGATCTGTTTGTGCCCGGCTATGTTCACTACGACATTCAGAATCCCCCGGAGTCAGGTGGGGGCGGCGTGTCGTTCAGCTTTTGCCAGTATCGCGGGGTGAAGGTGATGTGCGGGCCGCACGGGTTGCCAGGTGAGCCGGACCATCTGTTTCATAACAACGGCGATGGCACCTTTACGGACGTAAGCGTGAAGGCCGGCGTGGCGGATAAGCCGGGTTACTACGGGCTTTCTTCAGTATTTGTGGATGTGGATGGGGATGGCAAGCCTGACCTCCTGGTGGCTAACGATTCGACGCCGAATTATCTCTATTTGAATAAGGGCGATGGGACATTTGAGGATGTCAGTTATGCAAGCGGGTATGCGCTGAACAAGGACGGGCGCGAGACGGCTTCCATGGGCATTGCGATTGGAGACTATCGGAACAACGGGTTGCTGGATGTCTTCAACACGACGTTCTCCGACGACTACAAACCGCTGTATCGGAATGATGGCAATGCGAACTTTACGGATGTGAGTTTCGATACGCATTTTGCGGAGATGACCATTCCGTTCCTGGGGTGGGGAGCAGCGTTCTTCGACTATGACAACGATGGCTGGAAGGATCTGTTCGAGGTCAACGGCCATGTGTACCGGGACGCGGACAAGTATCCGTGGGGTACAAGCTGGGCCCAGCGCCCGCTACTTTTTCATAACATCGCAGGGACGCTGGAGCCGGTGCCGGCGATGGCGGGGACGGCGCTGGCGCAGGTGATGACTTCCCGCGGGATGGCCGTGGGGGACCTGTTCAACAGCGGCCACCTGGATGTTGTCATCAATAATCTGGACGGGGTGCCAGCGCTGTTTCGCAACGTGGCCGAGGCTAAGTCCAATCCTCAGAATCATTGGGTTGCGTTCAAGTTGGTGGGTGGTCCGAAGAGTCCGCGGGACGCGATTGGCGCCAGGGTGTTTCTCACGGCGAATGGGATTCGGCAGCGAGTGGACGTTGTGAGTGGGGGTAGTTTCGCTTCGTCTTCCGACCAGCGTCCGCACTTTGGCTTGGGTACGGCCAGTAAGGTAGAAAAGTTGGAAATTTTTTGGCCCAGTGGAAACGTTGAAACAATAGCAGTGCCTTCAGTTGACCGTTTCTTTAGGATTACCGAGGGCAAGGGTATCGCCGAGCAGTACAGCACAGGAGAGCGGCCATGAACGTTCGGCGATACATTCCGCATGCTGTGATGCTGCTGGCGATATTGGGGTTCTTCAGTGCAATTCCGATTGCGGTGAAGGCTGGGTATACGCCTGATAATCCGGAGCCGGACCCGGCGATTGCGGCTGCCGCTCGCCATGCTTATAGCGAGAAGCAAGGTGCCAAGTATGACTTTCGCTTTGGCAAAGAGCTACCGTTTCTGCCTTCAAATGCGCAGACGGATAACGGCGAATTTATCGATCCGAAGTCTTTTCCTACGGCGCAGTACTGTGGGCATTGCCACCAGGAATCGCACAAGCAATGGCGAGAATCTGCACACTCGAATTCGAACCGCGTCCCTTACTATTTGCGGAACGTGGGACTTCTGAATACCGAGAAAGGAATCGAGTTCTCGCGTCATTGCGAAGGTTGCCATGACCCGATTGCGCTGGTGGCCGGGGCTCTGACCGATGGTGCGCCGAAGAAGCGGCCCTATGACCAGGACGGTGTGACGTGTTCCGTCTGCCATGCGATCCAGAAGGTGGACACGCGCGGAACCGGCAGCTACACGATGGGAGTTCCGGCGGTACTGGTGGATGCGGCTGGCGCGCCGATTACGCGGCCAGTCACAGATGCCGAGATTCTGACGCACCTGGATCGGCACTCCGCCGCAGTGATGCGCCCGTTCTACAAGACTTCAGAGTTTTGTGCTTCCTGCCACAAGGCCGCCCTGCCGCACACGCTGAACGACTACAAATGGCAGCGTGCGATGAGCCCATATGATGAGTGGCAGAACAGCTCATTCGCCAAGCAGAGTCCGCTTCCCTTCTATAAGAAGGACACGGTAAGCACCTGCCAGACGTGCCACATGCAGACCGAAGCGCTGGCAGGCAAAGACTACGGCGCGAAGAACGGCAAGCTGGCTTCGCATCGGTGGCTGGGTGCGAACTCCCTGATTCCCAAGCTGTATGGCTTCGATGAGCAGGGCAGCCGCATTGAGCAGTTTCTTAAAAACAGTGTCTTCAACGTCGACCTCTTTGCGCTGGAGCAGGGCGGGAAGCAAGAGACTGCGACCTTGATTGCGCCGCTTGGACAGACAGCGTTTACGCTTAGCTCCACCGGTCCCATCACGGTTTCGGTTGTAATTCAGAACAAGGGGATTGCACACTCGCATGTTCCGGAGCAGCGGGATATGTATGAGTCGTGGGTAAAGTTTACGGTTACAGACGCGGCGGGCAAGGTGCTGCATGCAAGCGGCGACCTGCAGCCTTCGGGCGATCTGGATCCGGATGCGCACTCATTTACGAACCGGTTGATCAATGTGAAATCGGAGCTGAATGCGCGGCATGAGGTATGGAAGAATCGAGTGGTTGCTTACAACAACACGATTCAATCCGGGCGGTCGCAGCTGGTGCGATACTCCTTCCCCATGCCCGCCGGAGCGGGTCCGTTTACAGTGACGGCAAGTGTGCAGTATCGCCGATTCGATCAGCATTTCATCGACTTCGGCATGGATAAGCGGCACTACCCGCAACCCATTGTGGAGATGGTTTCGTCATCCCGGACATTTGTAGCGGGCGCGAACAAAGCTGATGCTGCGGGGCCTGCGAATCCTGCGGTGAACCCGGTGTGGATGCGTTGGAATAATTACGGCATCGCCCTGCTGGATGCGCAGCAGTATGCCTCCTCTGTGGCCGCGTTTGAGCGGGTTGCAAAGCTGCGGCCGGATTATCCGGATGCATTCACCAACATTGGCATCGCGCTGATTGCGTGGGAGAAATACAGCGAGGCGAGGCCGAATCTGGAGCGCTCGCTTGCGCTGGCTCCGGAGAATTCACGGGCGTTGTATTACCTGGCGTTGATTGAGCGCAACGAAGGCCACGTGGATCTGGCGATTGCCGATCTGCAGAAGGTGGAGACGCAGTTTCCGCGGTCGCGCGATGTGCATCGTGAACTCGGGTTCTCGTTCTACCAGCAGCATAAGTATGCCGAGGCTCGCGCAGAGTACGAGGCGGTGCAGTCGATCGATCCGGATGATCTGTCGGCGCATTACAACCTCTCGATTCTTTATCGGCGGCTTGGTTTGAAGAAGGAAGCTTCCGAGCAGGCCGCGCTGTTTGCGGACCAAAAAGATGATCCGACAGCGAGCACGTACGCGCTGGAGTATCTGCGCAAACATACAGAGATTGCCAGCGAGTCGGTCGTCTGGCACGTTCAT
>JAYVZP010000079.1:0-25737 GCA_043783275.1 Rhodanobacteraceae bacterium | reverse complement strand
CAAGCCGCTTATGCTGGGCTCGCTCGACATCGCCGGAAGCACGCGCCATCTGGACGTAGAGGTGACTCTCGAGCCGATGAATTAGAGGTGGGTTCACTCAGATGCGGAGTATGCTGCGGTTGCCTTTAAAGTCAGCTCCGGAAGGGGTAGCTCGAGGCCACGAGAAGCTCCTCCTCCGGCCTCGCAAGCTGCCGGCGCGTCTCGAAGAAGTGTTCCACCGCACCCAGCACTGCGGCACCGTCCTTGGACTCAAAGATCTGCTTGCGCAAGGTGCCTCCGCCCGGGATGCCGTGCGTAAACCAACTGGCAAACTGCTTCATCTTGCCGATCGTCTCGCGCAGGCTGGACTCGCGCGTGCGCTGCACCTTGACCTCCTGATCGGTGAGCTCGATACCCGGTGTGCCAACGATGATCGGATGTTCTTCAAATTCATGAATCAACATGCCAAAGTAGGCGCGAATCATCCGGTAGCGGTCTTCGTCGGTCGCGTGCTCATAACGCCCCGTAGCCGTGTACTGCGCAATCTGACGGAAAATCCACGGATTGGCTGGTGCCGCCCGGCCAATCATCACCGCATCGCAACGAGTCTGGTCGACCATAGCCACCGCATCTTCCGGCGTAAGAATATCGCCGTTCCCAATGACTGGAATCCCCACGGCGTCTTTTACCGCCGCAATATATTCCCACCGCGCCTGACCGGAGTAGCCGTCTTCCCGAGTCCGGGCATGCAGCGCAACGGCATTCAGCCCGCAGTCTTCGGCAAGCTTCGCCAACTGCACGCAAACGATGTTCTGGTCGTTCCACCCCATCCGAAACTTCACGGTGAAGGGAATTGAGATAGCCGCGCGCACCTGCTTAAAAATCACTTCGATCAACGGCAGATCGCGCAGCAGGCCGGAGCCGCCGTTGCACGCGACAACCCGTTTGGCCGGGCAGCCCAGGTTCAAGTCTACGAGGTCGAACCCAGCATCCTGGCATATCCGCGCTGACTCCGCCAACGTCTCCGGATTGGATCCAAAGAGCTGCGCGGAGATCGGATGCTCGTCATCGTAGTAGGTCAGGTAGCGTTTGCGCTTGGTCTCGCGCATGCGGGAGAGGCCATCCGCTGAGGTGAACTCGGTCATAATCAGCCCGCAGCCGGACTGCTCATTGCTGGTCGCCGTATCGACGTCCATATCCCGAGCATCCGGCGTGAACTTGCTCGCATTCTTGATAAAGCGGCGAAAGACGGTATCCGTCACCCCGGCCATCGGCGCCAGCACGGTTGCGGGCGCAATCTGCAAGTTGCCGATCCTGAGCGTCGCGGGAACGCGCACCTCTGCGGGCATCGTGTTTTGCGCCGGATTGTCCCAATGCTTTTGCATATAGAAAAACAAGTAGAAGAACGTCAGCGAACCGGGCAGGAAAAAGGCTTCCGCGGTGACCAGCGGAAGCCCTCTCTGGCGTTTTGGTAAGACTTACTTGGTGTCTGCAGCTGCCTTTGCTGCGTCCGACTGGGCAAACTTACGACGGAAGCGATCAACGCGGCCAGCCGTGTCGATCAGCTTTTGCTTACCTGTAAAGAAAGGGTGGCAGGCGGAGCAGATTTCGAGGACGATGTCGCCCTTGTGGGTGCTGCGTGTCTGGAAGATGGACCCGCAAGCGCACTTGACGTTAATGTCGTTATATGACGGATGAATTCCTTGCTTCGGCATCGAATTTCCTTTGTGGACATTGGCTGGCTTGCGGTTCGCTTGCGAACGGGGCGGTTCACCGTCACATCGAAGGGCCTGTCGCGCTACCTGCTCGTCCGTATGAGTGAGTCAGCAGAATGCCTGCCTCGCTTTCCTCAGTCTACCTTTGATTCGCACAGCGGGCAATTGGATTCAGTCACCCGGCTCCACCCTCCCGACCTGCGATACTGAGATGGATGCAAGACTCCTGCCCACTTTGCGAAGGCTCCGGCCTCCAGATTATCGAGCGCCCCGATGGCTCCCGCGCCGCCCGGGACTGCCAGTGCCGGCTTGAACGGCGAGCCGCCCGCACCATCGCCCGTACCAAGATCCCGCGCCGCTACGAGCACTGTACCCTCGAAAGCTACGACTCTTCTTACCCCTCCGCGACCCGTTCGCTCAAGAAAGCCCATATGAGCGCACGCAAATTTATCGAATCCTATCCGCTGGAAACTTGCGGCACCGGCCTTCTTTTGACCGGTTCCATCGGCGTCGGCAAGACGCACCTTGCCGTCGGCATCCTGCAGGCGCTTGTCCAGGAACGCGGAGCCACCGGCCTCTTCTACGACTATCGGGAACTTCTCAAACAGGTCCAGAATAGTTACAACCGTCAGGTATCTGCTACCGAGCTTGAGATTCTGGCCCCTGTCTTCGAAGCAGAGGTGCTCGTTCTGGACGAGTTAGGTGCCTCCAAACCCACTGACTGGGTCTGGGATACCGTCGCCCACATCCTGAATACGCGCTACAACGATCGCCGCACCACCATCATCACCACCAACTACGCTAACGCAGGTCCCCTCGGTACGGCGTTTGAGCAGGCCACAGGCCCGATATCCCAGGCTCGCGTCTCCTCTCGAGAAGAAACCCTGGGCGATCGAATCGGCGAACGCATGCGTAGCCGGCTGCAGGAGATGTGTGTCGTCGTCGACATGAACGGAGTCGACTTTCGCCAGACCGTGAACCTGGCCCGATTCGGCTGATTCTCGATGATTCTTCTAGGCACATGACGTACGAGGTAAAATCTCGCCCATGGACTCCAGGAACGTACCTCCCAACCACAAAACCAGTGTGCCACTCTTCGCACCACCCCTCGCCGAGGCCCGCACCGCCCCCTTTATGCCGTGGATTATCGCCGGCGCGGTTGTCCTGTTGGTGGTTGGAGCTCTCTTCTTCGCCGGCCGCAAGCACCCCGCTCCCTTCCCAAACGCCGTACGCGCGCTCGATCCCAACGCCGCGCAGGTGGTCTTCTCGGGTTTGGAAATGAGTGAGTCCACCTCCCTTTCTGGTGGAAAGTCCACTTATATTGATGGCCACGTTCAAAACAACGGCCCCCAAACGCTCACCGGCGCCATCGTCCAGGTCATCTTTGCCAACGACATGCAGCTTCCCCCGCAGGTCGAAACTCTACCCCTCACCCTGATTCGTACTCGCCAGCCCTACGTCGATACCCAGCTCCTGCGCGCCGCCCCCATCGCTCCAGGCCAGGATCGTGAGTTCCGTCTAATCTTTGAGAACATCGGCACCAACTGGAATGGCCAGATACCCGAGATACATCTCGTCGAAGTCACACCTCGCTAAAGGGCAGATAGGTCGAAAATACTTCCCAACGACGTCCTTTCTTCCCGGTCACAACATCTCTTCAGGATCTTCCACGAATATAAACCCAGCATATTCAATGACATTTCCCCTGACGTGAGTTTGGCACGGCACTTGCTCTACGTATTGCAACCGAGCGTAGCAGAGCTCTGTTGCGAACATCCACCCCACTTGGATGTCGTAGGAGGAAGCGTTTGATGAAGACCTATAAAATCTTTAGTACCGCGTCCTTGTTTGTTGCAAGTGCCCTTGGTTCCGCGATTGCTCAAAATTCCCCGCAGCCGACCGCAACGACCGATCAGACAGCACACGGCTCAATGAATCCAGACTCTGCCAGCACCTACGCCACAGGCAAGCCCTTGGAGCAGCAGTCCAAGGAAGGATTCTGGGGCCATGTCAATCCGTTTGCCCGCAAAAAATGGGTAGCCCGGCAGGTCGATCCGATTAAAGATCGCACCAACGAACTCGACCAGCTCCAGGCAAAAAATCGCAATGATATTCGTGATGTCGACTCCCGCGCCACGGCAGGCATCAGCAAGGCTATGACGGCCGCAAGCGCAGCCGACGGGAAAGCTGCAGATGCTGCCAACCGTGCCGACCAGGCCCGGTCCGTGGCAGTCTCAGCGGACGGTAAGACCACCGTCCTGAATGGTACCGTCGCCAACCTTGATCAATACTCTGAAGTAAGCGCTCTTTCCGTTCCGTTCATTAAAGGTCGTACTTCGCTCAGCGTCAAGGCGAAGGCCAACCTGGATGACGTTGCCACCAAACTTGCAGCCGAGAAGGGCTACATTGTCGAGGTTCAGGGTTACAGTCGAAACGGTGTTGGCTCCTCACAGGCAATGGCTGACTCAGTCGTCCGCTACCTCGTTACCGCTCACCAGGTGCCTATTTACCGCATCTATCGCACAGGTCTGGGCAAGACCAAGCAGGTTGCGGCAGCAGACGGTGAAAAGCCGCTCGTCAACGGAGTCCGCGTAACCGTGCTCCATAACAGCCTGGCCACCATGGGAGCGTCAACGCCCTCCGCTCCAACAAGCACTACACCGAATACGACCGGCAGCACGCCGGCGCCTTCGATGAACTAGTTCTGAATGTTTTGTTTTTCCAGGCATGGGAGGCTGGAGGCTATCTGGCCTCCACCCCCTCCCCCGCCACTCCGCCAACGCAACACCCAAGTTTGGAATTACAAGATTGCGAGATGCAGCCCGCACCGATGAGCGCATCCGCTCCAACCTCTCCTAACCAGAGAGAACCAAGGCAGATTGGCCCCTCCTCCGAGGGGCCCTTTTTTTGCTTCATTTTCTGCTTGGACTCCCAAGCCCATTCTTTTCCTGTGAACGATTGCGCATCCTGTTTGCTTATTTGTTGTCATTCAATAGCGCAGCGAAGGAAATCGAGGTTAATCCTTCCGGTTATGTCCAAGGGAGCTAGACCCTACTACCGCACGGCCTCATGCACCCGAAGCAACTGCTCCAGCACCTCACGTAGCCGATTCAAGTGCAGCGCATTTGCCCCATCTGACTTGGCCGCTGCCGGATTATCGTGCACTTCCAAGAAAAGTCCATCTACACCCGCAGCCACTGCCGCACGCGCCAGCACCGGGATAAACTCTGGCTGCCCACCGGAGACGCCGTTGCCGGCAGAAGGTGTCTGCACCGAGTGCGTGCCGTCAAACACTACCGGCGCAAACTCGCGCATAATCGGAAGTGCACGCATATCCACAACCAGGTTGTTATACCCAAAGGTCGAACCGCGTTCGCATAGGCTAACGCGTTCGTTACCACTCTCCCGCACCTTCGCGACGGCGTGTTTCATGTCTCCCGGCGCGACAAACTGGCCCTTCTTCACATTGATCGCACGTCCGGTCTGTGCCGCGGCAATCAGAAGGTCTGTCTGCCGGCACAGAAACGCCGGAATCTGCAGTACCAGTTCCACGTCACCCACTGCACTGGAGAGCCTGGCGCAGTCTTCCGGAGTATGCACGTCAGTCAACACCGGAAGCCCAGTGTCCTTGGAGATAGCCCGCAGAATCCGCCCGCCTTCTTCCAGCCCCGGACCGCGAAAGCTATGGATGCTCGTGCGGTTGGCCTTATCGTAGCTCGCCTTGAAGATGTACGGAATACCAAGATCAGATGTAATGCTGGAGATGGCCTCCGCCAGCCCGCGAGCATGCATCTCGCTCTCCAGTACGCACGGCCCGCCAATCAAAAACAGCTTCCCACGCCCGACTTCAATCGAGCCAATTGCAAACGGATTCTTCGGTGTTATCACTCTGCTATTGAATCACAGCGCGAACGGACGGCTAATGTCCGGACCCTGGCGAAGCCTTCAAACCTTTGCCAATAGCGCTCAGCATCAGTGTCATAAACGAGAGCCCACGTCGGCTATCCTCGCTCATCGCCCTTTTCCCCAGCTCCCAAAGTGAAGGCGCCTTGGTCTCCGCGCGGTGCTGCGTCGCGGCGCTCACAAGCGCCTTCGTCACTTCATCCAGAGTCTCCGGGTCCAGCGACATCAGGATCTTGCTCGATGCCAGTAGGTTGCGGATCGCATTGATCCCGCCCGGCAACTTCGCATATTCAGCCAGCTTTGCAACAATAACGTCGCGCCCCCCCACTATGCCATTGAGCAGATCCAGTGTGCCATTCGCATGCGCCGTCTTCAGGATGTCGTATCCGACTAGCAGCGCTTCGGCATTCTCAATCGGTGCGGCGTCAAGCTGTCGCTGCAACTCGTGTTTCGGATCGACCTTCGGCTTGAACTGTAACGGATTCGCCATTGTTTCCTCTTCTTACCGTGGTTCCTAAACTGTTATCGACTTGATCTGCACAAGCTTGTCGCTTTCCTTCGTGCCAGGCACATGGTACCCCGGCTGTGCCCACTTGCGCTCAATCTCCAGGCCCATCCGCGGCTGACGCGTGCCATAGCGGAAGTTCCGTCGCGGCAAAGGACTCTCGCCCTGCTCCGGCAGAATCGTCATGTGAACGCTGGTTTCCTTGAAGGCAGGCGTGTGGGTCGCGCGATCGGTATGCGAACTCGTCAACTTGTTCACCGGTTCTTCTATCGTGTTCAGCGGCATGTA
Organism: Rhodanobacteraceae bacterium; assembly: GCA_043783275.1. Taxonomy (GTDB): domain Bacteria; phylum Acidobacteriota; class Terriglobia; order Terriglobales; family Acidobacteriaceae; genus Edaphobacter. The sequence continues at coordinate 19,347 of JAYVZP010000079.1, read as the reverse complement.
GAGTTGCTTGCCCTGCACCCGGTCAGAGATCAGCACTTGCACCTTCAATCGTCCGTACGGGCTTGTCAGATGCACGAAACGCCCATCCGTCAAGCCACGCTCAAGCGCAAGCTCAGGCGACACTTCAACAAACGAATTCGGAGCTATAAGCTTGATGCCGGGGGAGCGATACGTCATCGAGCCCTGCTCAAAGTGCTCCAGCATACGACCGTTATTCAGGTGCAGATCATATTGCGTGCTCTGCTCTTCAGACGGTCCAACATACTCCAACGGCCAGAACCGCGCCTTGCCGTCGGGGAAGGGAAACTTGTCCACGTAGCAAAGGGGCGTGTCCGTGCCATCCACCGCGACCGGCCATTGCAGGCTCTTGTAGCCCTCCAGTCGCTCATAGGAAACACCCGCAAAGAGCGGCGTCAAGCGAGCCACTTCCTCCATCACATCAGAAGGATGCTCATATTTCCAATTGGCGCCCAGACGATTGGCAATCATCTGCAGAATGACCCAGTCAGGCTGCGAGTCGCCAAGCGGCTCCAGGGCTTTATAGAGCCTCTGAATGCGACGCTCTGTGCTGACGAACGTCCCATCCTTCTCAAGCGATGGCGACGCCGGCAGAATCAGGTCCGCATAAGCGCAGGTCTCGGAGAAGTTGATGTCCTGCACGATCAGGAAGTCGAGCATCCGCAGCGCTTCGCCCACATCGTTCGCATTTGCGTCGGACGTGATCGTATCTTCGCCCTTGATGTACAGCGCCTTGAGCTTGCCATCGTGGATCGCCGAAATCATCTCGCGGTTATCGAGACCCTTTGTTGTCGGCAACTCGCATCCCCAGTCGGCTTCAAACTTCCTGCGGATGGCTTCGTCGTCTACTTTCTGGTAACCGGAATAGATATCCGGCATGGACCCAAAGTCGCTCGCACCTTGCACGTTGTTGTGGCCCCGCAGCGGGTACGCGCCAGTCCCGGGACGCTTGTAATTTCCTGTCAACAACAGCAAGTTGCTGATGGCCGTAGAAGTGTCAGAACCACCGCAATGCTGCGTAACGCCCATTGCCCAAAGCACGCATAGACTGTCCGCCGCTGCAATTTCATTGGCCAGTGTAACCAACGTCGCTTGCGAGATCCCCGTCACCTTCTCCGTGTACTCCAGCGTGTAAGGCTCCAGCGATTGCTGAAACTCATCGAAGCGATTGACCCACTGGTTAACAAAATCCATCTTCGCAAGGTTGTGATCCAGAATGTACTTGGACACGCCCATCAACCAGACCTCGTCTGTCGAAGGCTTCGGCTGGATAAACATATCCGCCCGCTCCGCCATCTCATGTTTGCGAATATCGGCGACGATCAGTCGCTGCCCACGATGCTTGTGGCTGCGCTTCACCCGCGTCGCAAGTACCGGATGCGATTCCGACGTATTTGAACCGATGATCATTACCAGCGACGCCTTCTCGATATCCGCAATGGAACCCGAGTCCGCGCCATAGCCTACGGTGCGCTGCAGGCCCATCGATGCCGGCGTCTGGCAGTAGCGGCTGCAGTTGTCGATGTTGTTCGTCCCCACCACCTGCCGCGCCAGCTTTTGCATCAGGTAGCTCTCTTCGTTCGTGCACTTTGAAGAAGCTATAAAGGCTAGGGCATCCGGTCCAAACTCTTTCTTGATTCCGGTCCACTTCTCGTAGATCAAGTCCAGCGCCTGGTCCCACGAAATCTCAACAAAAGTCTCTCCCTGGCGCAACAACGGCTTCGTCAGGCGATCGTCGGAGTTGATAAAGTCCCACGCAAACTTGCCCTTCACGCACGTAGAAATACCATTTGCAGGTCCATGCGTCGGTTCAATCTTCAGAATGTGCCGGTCACGCGTCCACACATCAAAACTGCAACCCACGCCGCAATAGGTGCAGACCGTTTTGGTCTGTTTCACCCGTTCCTTGCGAAATTCAGCTTCGATCTCACTCAGCGCAAGAATCGGTCCATAGCCAATGGGCGGCTCTACCCCCTTGACGACTTCGATCATGTCGTCCAGAACCTTCGGCGGTATGTTCGTCAAAAAGCCAGCATGCCCGAGCATGCTCTTCTCCATCAGCGCATTGCATGGGCAGACGGTGATGCAGTGCCCGCAGCTCACGCAGCTTGAGCCTTCAATCACTTCGCCGCCATCCCATAGAACCCGCGGGTTTGCGCTCTCCCAGTCGATCGTCAAGGTCTCGTTCACCTGCACGTTCTGGCAAGCCTCCACGCAGCGCCCGCACAGAATGCATTGGTCGGGGTCATACCGGTAGAAGGGGTTGGACATATCTTTCTCGTACGGCTTTTCACGGTACGGCCGCGACTGGTGCTTTACATCCAGATCTGCGGTCACGTTGTGCACTGTGCAATTCTGGTTATTGTTGTCGCACACGGTGCAGTAAAGCTGATGGTTCTGCAGGATGCGATCAAACGCCTCGCGCTGCGCTACGTCCACTTCATAGCCTTCGGTCGCGACGTCCATCGTGCCCGTCACCGGCGTCGCACACGCCCGTACCAGGTTCCCACCCACCTTCACCATGCAGGTATCGCAGGATTGAATCGGCCCCATCTGCGGCATGTAACAGACCTGCGGCGTACCCTTTGCGTTCCTTGCAGCAGCGTCGCGATTTAGCGCCTCGATCAACATTTCACCGGCGTGCGCAGCCACTCCACGCCCATTTACGCTGATCGTTACATCGGGGGTGATGTCCAGGGGCGTGTTTAGTAGATTCCTTGTAGCAACCATATTGATCCTTTGATGCAGCGGAAACTGGCATGGTGACCCACCTTGATCTGCCATATGCCGCTTGCGTTGCGGGGCGCAATGCTATACACCCAGGTTGATCCTACACGCACTCAGTCCCGCCTGTCCCCCGCACAAAAAACGATAAAAGTTCGTTATTCGCTAGCTGGAATAAACGTCACATCCTGTGGTCCTGCGCCTGCACCCATGGCACGGATTCGCACATTACATGGCCAGCATCCCAAACAAAACACTCACGCGGGAGTCCCACCCAAAGGAGAATGAACGAATGCATTCTGAAACTGATGTATTGATCGTTGGCGGGGGTCCTGCCGGTCTTGCTGCATCGATCGCTCTCCGCCAACGCGGACTGCAATGCGCCGTCGTCGAGGCCCGGTCTCCCGGCATCGACAAGGCGTGCGGTGAAGGGCTAATGCCGGAGACGCTGAACGTCCTCGCCAGTCTGGGCGTAGACCTGCGCATAAACCCGCGCCATAGTGCCCAGCCGGATGACGGTTTTGCCTTCAAAGGGATTCGCTTCGCCAACTCTTGCAACACCGTCGAGGCAGACTTCCCCTCCGGAACCGGCCTTGGCCTTCGACGGCCCATCTTGCACGGTCTTTTGGCAGACAAAGCACAAGCTGCCGGCGTCCACCTGCATTGGCACTCACGCGTCCAGCTTGCCCCACGCGTTGGCTCCGCGGCGCCCTCGGCCACCATCAATGGGCAGCCCATCCGCTTCCGCTGGCTCATCGGCGCTGACGGACACTCGTCCTCTGTCCGCCGCTGGGCCGGTCTTGGCGCGATCAAGACGGATCGTGTTCGCTTCGGCTTCCGCCGCCACTACCGCGTAGCCCCCTGGAGCGACTTTGTGGAAATCCACTGGTGCGCCACCGGTCAGCTGTACATCACGCCCGTCGCGGCGGATTGTGTCTGTGTCGTCTTCGTCACACGCACCGCCACCCGCACTGCCGGCGGGCGGGACATGCTGGATGCTTTTCCGGAGATCTGTCACCGCCTGCAAGGCGCAACCATCCTCTCGCAGCAACGCGGAGCCGTCTCGGCCACGCGCAAGCTCCATCGTGTCCATAACGAGCACGTCGCTCTTGTAGGCGATGCCTCCGGCTCAGCCGACGCCATCACCGGCGAAGGCCTCGCTATGAGCTTCCGCCACGCCCTCGTCCTCGCCGACGCCCTCGCCTCCGGCTCACTCGCGGGATACGGTCCCGCTCACGCCCGCATCGGCCGCCTGCCCCTCGCCATGGGAGCGCTCATGCTCCAGATGGATCGCTGGCCCGCCCTGCAAGGCCGCGCCCTCCGCGCCCTCTCGGCTAAACCCAACCTCTTCCGCGAAATGCTCTCGGTCCACGTCGGCGCCCGCAGCCCCACTCGTTTCGCCTTCCACCACGGCCCGCAACTAGGCTGGAATCTCCTCGTCCCCAGGCCGGCTGCCCTCCACCAAGTCCAGAAAGTTTCTTAGCGGTCCTGCCAGCTGAAAAAAGTCATCCTGAGCGCAGTCTTGGGAACTGCGCTTCGCCTTGCTGCCCCGCATCGCAAACAAAGGTTGACAAACACCAACGCCCCAACGCATACATCACCCTTGGCAGTTTTTAGCCAGGTCCGGACCTAAAGTATCTACTTTGAATACTTTAGGACTTATCCAGGGGGTAAGGGGGGCGGTCCAAACTCCCGCTCCACCAGTGTGAGCCCCTCTTCCGTGGAGTTGATCAGCCCCTCCAACTGCGCATCCTCTGCCGCCAGCAGCATCCGCTTGAACTGGGGCGACGGCCGGTAGCCCGCCGCAATCAGACCCCGCCCCGTTACCAGCCAGGCGGGCCGCGTCTCTGCTGGCTCTTCGTTTTCGTAAGCCGCTTTGGCAAAGTCGTATAGCCGCAGATCACCATGCGCGCTCATGCAATCCGCGCGATGCAGCGCAAGATGTTCCTCAAAGTGCGGCAGCCGCAGGAAGCGCTTGAGTGTCGAACGCTTCATCTGCTTTACGTCGCCAAATTGCATGTGATGGTGAATCAGCGAGATGATCTGCGCCGTCTCCTCGTTCGAGAAGCGGAGCCGCCCCAGAATCACCTCCGCAACTCGCATCCCCACCTCAACGTGCCCGCTGAACCGGATGCGATCTCCATGCCTGGCCGGCTGGAACGTCGCCGGCTTGCCGATATCGTGCAGCAGCATCCCCCATGCCAGTGTTGCTGAGCATCCCGCCGGCAGGTGTTCCAGCAGCATCATCGTATGCACCCAGACATCCCCCTCCGGGTGGTACTCCGGCGGCTGATGCACCCCCCGGAGGGCCTCCACTTCCGGCAGGATTTCACGCAGGAGATGGAGGTCGTGGAGGAACTCGAAGGCGCGGTGGGCATTGCCTTCGGTTAGCATGCGGGTCAGTTCGTCGCGGATGCGCTCCTGCGAAACCTGGGTAATGTCGTGGGCGTGCTGGCGTATGGCGGCGGCGGTGGACTCGTGAATGTCGAAGCCGAGCCGGGCGGCAAAGCGGACAGCGCGAAGCATGCGTAGCTTGTCCTCGGCGAAGCGCTGCTCGGGTGAGCCGATGGTGCGTATCAGGCGATGGGCAAGGTCGTCACGGCCTCCTACAAAGTCCAGGATGGACTCTTCCGGGTCGGTCTCAAAGGGGTCCAGAAGCATGCCGTTGATGGTAAAGTCGCGGCGGATTACGTCTTCGCGGGGGTCGGTGGAGAAGCGAACGGCTTCTGGTCGTCGCCCGTCGAGATAGGTGCCATCGTTGCGGAAGGTCGCGACCTCCGTGGCGGCAGCGTCGTCCAGCACCAAAATGACGCCGAAGTGCGCGCCGACCTGGAAGGTGCGCGGGAAGAGCACGGTGATTTGTTCCGGGGTGGCGCTGGTGGCGACGTCAAAGTCTGTTGGCGTCAGATTGAGCAACATATCGCGAACGCATCCGCCGGCGAGGTACGCGGTGTGGCCCGCATCGCGCAGCGTGCGGGCGATAAGTCGTGCGGATTGCAACATTGGGTTGTTTGTAAGCGGCGCAACCATATCTAAAGCTTAGACGATGGGAGTGGCTCTAGCGGATGCGCAATGCCTAAAGCAAAGAGTGGACGAACCAGAGCAATGGCGCGGCCAGGGCGGCAGCAGCGAGCGCAAATACGGTAGAGCGGTTGCGGATCTCGGAGGGAGATACCTGATTCAGTTCTGCTAGATGCTCGGGTCGAACGAGGAAGAGGCCAGTATGGTTCGCAGCGACGCCTTTTGCCAGCGAAGCCGGCACCCGCAACTGTGAAGGAACTCGTTTTGCGTTGTAGGTATGCATTGTCGTTCGCCCCTTGCTTGCCATAGTACTCAAGATATGAGTCGTGGGCCATAGGGTGAATAGCACTAATTCGCCATAAATAAACGGGAGGGTGTAGCCCGATAGAATTGGGGCATGGCGGGTGTTGAGGGCAAGGGCCTGATTCTGGGCATTGAGAGTAGTTGCGACGAAACTGCGGCCTCAGTGGTGCAGGGCGGAACCGTGGTGCTGTCAAATGTGGTGGCGTCACAGGTGGCGCTGCATGCGGCGTACGGAGGCGTGGTGCCGGAGTTGGCTTCGCGTGAACATCTGCGCAATATAGTACCCGTGGTGCGGGCTGCGATAGAGCAGGCAGGAGTCCGCTTCAGCGATCTGGATGCGATTGCAGTGACCGAGGGGCCGGGGCTTGCGGGGGCGCTGCTGGTCGGGATTCTTTATGCGAAGGGTCTCGCGTTAGGGCTGGATCGGCCGCTGATCGGGGTCAATCATCTTGAGGGGCATATCCATGCGGTGGTGATGGACTCGCGGCAGCGCGGTCAGCTTGAGTTTCCACAGTTGGCGCTGGTCGTCTCGGGTGGGCATACACATCTATATATAGCTGAGGAAGTTGAAGGTATCTGGCGGTACCGGAATGTGGGGCGGACGGTCGACGACGCGGCGGGTGAGGCCTACGACAAAGTAGCGAAGCTGTTGGGGCTGGGCTATCCCGGGGGTCCCTGGATGGACGCGCTGGCGGCGTTTGGGAACCCGAAGGCGATCAGGTTCAACTTCGGGCCTATCAAAAGCAAAGAAGCAGGGCCGCGGTTCGACTTTTCTTTCAGCGGCATCAAGACGGGTGTGCTGCGCTATGTACAGGGGCAGGGAATGGCCGAGGGGATTGAGGTGCGGCGGCGGCTGATTGAGGCTGCGCCGGAGATGTCGCCTGGCGAGGCTCGGGGGCTGTTCGACGCCCAGACGCTCGACCTGATTGCGTCATTTCAAGAGTCGATCGTGGGGAATCTGCTGCGCCAGACGTTTGCAGCGGCGGAGGCCTTTTGCGTGCGTGGGGTGCTGGTTTCCGGGGGAGTAGCGGCGAATCGTGAGTTGCGCAAGCGGTTTGCGGCGGAGGGTGAGCGGCGGGGCCTGCCCGTGGCGTTTCCATCGGTGGGCTTGTCGACCGATAACGCGGCGATGATTGCGGCGGCGGCGTGGCCGAGATTTCTGGTGGGCGAAGAGGCTACGGATGCGATGGCTGCGGAGCCTCAATTGAAGCTGGGGTAGCTTCGAGAAAACCCGCATCTCGGAAGCCAGACACAGGGCACTCGGTTCCTGCGGCTAAAATTGACATGAGACATAAATCATCCTGGGAAGTGGAAACGAAGTGACGATGGAACTGTTCAACACCCTGAGTGGGCGAGTGGAGACGCTTGCCCCCAGCGATGGCGTTGCGATTCGGATGTATGCGTGCGGACCTACGGTTTATGACTATGGCCACATCGGAAACTTTCGTACGTTTATCCACGTCGATGTGCTGCGACGGTTCCTGAAGCAGAAAGGCATGGCGGTTCGCCACGTGATGAACGTGACGGATGTGGATGACAAGATCATCCGCAATGCCGCAGCGGCGAATCTGCCGATCGACGTTTATACGAAGAAGTTTGAAGATGCGTTCTTTGAAGATATGGACGCGCTGGGTGTGGAGCGGCCGGAGGTGGTGCCGCGGGCGACCGAGAATATTCCGGAGATGGTGGAGCTGATCGAGAAGCTCGCCGCGAAGGATGTTGCGTACCAGGCAGAGGATGGAAGCTGGTACTTCCGGATTGCCAGGGACCCGGAGTACGGCAAGTTGTCGAAGCGAGACTTCGACGGCATGGAGGACGGCGCACGTGTCGAATCCGATGAGTATGAGAAAGATGCGGCGCGGGACTTTGCGCTCTGGAAGGCTGTAAAGACCAGCAACGGCGTGCGCGAACATGCGTGGGAGACGACGCTGGGGCCGGGAAGGCCGGGCTGGCATATCGAATGCTCAGCGATGGCGACGAAGTTTCTGGGCGACACGTTCGACCTGCATGCGGGCGGCGAAGACCTGATGTTTCCACATCACGAGAACGAGATCGCGCAATCGGAAGCGGCAAGCGGCAAGCTGTTTGCGCGGCACTGGATGCACGTACGCTTTCTGCTGGTGGAAGGCCACAAGATGTCGAAGTCGCTGGGGAATTTTTATACGCTGCGCGACTTGTTATTGAAAGGCTACCGGGCTTCTGCGATTCGATTTTTGTTGATGAGCGTGCCGTATCGGCACCAGTTGAACTTTACGTTTGATGGATTAACGGAGTCGACGAATGCGGTGGACCGTTTGCGCACGTTTGCAGGGCGGATGCGCGGAAACTTTCCGGCAGGGCTCGACGCAGATATGTCCGTTGTGACCTCAAAAGCGCTGACTGATTACGACGCGGCTCTGTCGAATGACTTGAATACGGCTGAGGCGCGTGCAGCGATCTTTGACCTGGTGCGTGCGGGCAATACGGCGGCGGATTCGAAGCTGATGCGGACGGAGAATGCGCACGAAATTCTGACAGTGCTGGATCGCTTCGACAAGGTGTTTGCGGTGCTGGTAGATCGCGATGCGGAGATTACGCGGACGGCGCTGGATTGGGCTGAGCGCGAGGGGCGTATGGGCGATGCCGCGCCGGAGTTGGTGGCTGCTTTGTCGCTGACAGATGTGGCGATTGATGCGCTTGTAGAAGAGCGCACGCAGGCCAAGAAGACGCGGAACTTTGCTCGTGCGGACGCGGTGCGGAATGAGTTGCTGGCCAAGGGCATTCTGCTGGAAGATACGAAGGATGGCGTCCGCTGGAAGCGGAAGTAGTGGCTATTTCTGAGGGGCATACCAACATCGTGACGCTGCGGATGGATGACACATCGCAAGCGTTCTTCGAGCGGATGCGCCAGGCCCATTTTCCAGCCGAGCGCAACCAGATTGCAGCTCATCTGACGGTATTTCATGTGTTGCCGAATATCGATGAGGTGACGGAGGTGCTGCGGTGGGTGGCACGGCAGCGGGCTGCGTTTGCGATGCACGTGACGGGGCTTCGATCGCTGGGGCGCGGAGTGGCTTATACGCTGAAGTCTGCGGAGTTGACGGAGATGCATGCGGAACTGGCTGGGGCGTTCAGCGAATATCTTTCTGCACAGGATAGACAGAAGTTCATGCCGCATGTGGTCGTGCAGAACAAGGCTAAGCCGGAGAGGGCGAAAGTCCTGCTGGCAGAGTTGGATAGGGAGTTTGTGGCGTTTGAGGTGGGGGCGATGGGTTTGGATCTTTGGCACTACCTGGGTGGGCCCTGGGAGTTGGCGGAGACGTTTTCTTTCGGGGGCTGAGAGAGCGTTCGCTCAGGATGACAAGGGTTGGCGTCGGAATGAGATCTCGGAGAAGACAGAGCGGGCGATCGTGCGGGCTTCACGGATCAGGTCCGGAAGACCCACGCCGTGGTATGCGTTGCCGAGCAGATGCAGGGTGGGGAAGTTGTCGAGCAGCTGGTCCAGCTTCGCCATGCGTTCGGTGTGACCTACGGCATATTGCGGGAGGCTGCTGGGCCAGCGGCGGATGATGGAGAAAGCCGGGGCGGGAAGGGGGCCGAGGATCTTTTCCAGGTTCTGAAGAGCCTGGGAAGTGATGGCCTCGTCTGACATGGCGGCGATTGCCGGGGCTTCAGGGCCGCCGAAGAAGGCGCGGAGGAGATGGGTTCTGGCCGGGATCTTGTGGAGGAACTTTTGCTCCATGAAGGTGGCGGCGAGCAGATCGTTTGACTCGGTGGAGGGGACCAGGAAACCGAAGCCCTGGGGGACAATCAGAGGCTTGGTGAATGCCAGGGCGGCAATGACGGCGGAGGATTCCTCGGTGGGCAGGTAGTGCATTATTGCGGTCAACCCAAGCAGCTTGCGGGTTACGTGCGCCGGGGTTGCGACGATGACATCCGTGAACCTCAGCTTTTTGCCGGTGTTGGCTGGGTCGCGCAGAAGCCATTCTGCTCCGTCGGGATCGACTTGCGGGACTGGAGTGGAGAGGCGGATCCATTGCGGCGGGATGGTGGCGGTCATGCGGTCGACGAGGGTGCCGAGTCCGCAGCGCAGCGTGGTGAAGATGGGTTGGGATTTGGTCGCGGCGCGGGCCTGCAGGGCGAGGATGAGGGAGCCGTGGGTACGCTCCATCTGGACAAAGGTGGGCATGACGGCGCGGACGGAGAGCTTGAAGACATCGCCGCCGAAGACGCCGGAGAGGAGCGGGGCGGCGATGGTGTGAAGGACTTCAGAGCCGAAGTGGCGTTCGACAAAGCTGGCTACGGACTCATCGTGCTCGGGGGCGAGGGTGATGAGTTCGTTGGCCCGTGCGGGCTCCGCGGCATAGGCGGCTTTGGCTGCGGGGGAGAAGAGGGGGGAGTGGTCCAGGGCGGCGAGATTAGTGGGGACCATCATGCGCATGCCGTCGGGCATGGGGACGAGCGCGCCGTTGCGGAGGATGTAGGTGACGCGGGTGGCGTCGTTGGATGGGGTTAGTTCTTCGGCGAGACCGAGTTCGATAGCGAGGTCGCGGACCCAGGGTTTTTCAGTGACCCAGCCGTCGGGGCCGCACTCGATGATGAAACCGTCGCGGTGGACGGTCTCTACGGTGCCCCCGAGGCGCGGGGAGGCTTCAAAGAGGGTTACGTCAAGGGTAGGGTCAAGCTGCGCAAGTTGCCATGCCGCGGTCAGGCCGGCGATACCTCCGCCGATGATCGCGATGCGCTTTGGGTCGGGAGTTGGAATGTTTGGCTCCGATTATGAGCTGACAACCTGGGGTTGGGGGGTGGCGGCTTCATCGATCTGAGCGGCCCAGGTGCCGTTTGCGACTTCAGCGATGGCGCGGATTAGGGTGGGGGAGTCGTTGAGGGAGGCGGCGCGGGTGAGGCGCAGGCCGAGTTCTTTAGCGGATTCGGTGAATGCGATGTCGATGTCGTAGAGGATCTCTACGTGATCGCAGAGGAAACCTACGGGCTGGAGGACGACAGCTTTGTGGCCGGATTCGGCGAGAGCTTTGAGGGTGTCTTCGACGGTAGGGCCGATCCAGGGGGCGCCGGCGACGCCCTGACTCTGGAAGGCGAAGAACCAGTCTTTTTCGGTCATACCAACGGGTGCGAGCGCCTTGGCGATGAGAGCGGCTGTTTCTTTGCACTCAACGGGGTAGGGGTCAGGGGTCTGGATAGCACCGTAGTTCTGAATGCCGTCGACAGGGACGGGCGCGCCGGGGCGGGCACTGGGGCTGGCGGGGTTCGAGACGGTGCCGGACATGATGGTGCGGCAGGGAACCGCGTGGGCGGTGAAGAGGACGGGAACGCGGGTTCCGGTTGCGGCACAGGCTTCCGCCCAGGCCTCCCACAGGTTGAGGGCGAAGGCTTGAGCAAGGAGTGGGTGGGCACTCCAGCCGGCGACGAACTCCATCTGCATGGCGGGTTCGATGGCTGCGGCGGTGGCCGCGGCGCGGCGATAGAGGCCGACACTGGTGCGGGAGTTCTGGGGGGCCAGGCAGATGGCGCGGAAGCTTGTGATGCCGTCGATCCGCATCTGGGCGACGACGTCCGCGATGTAGGGGTGCCAGTTGCGCATGCCGACGTAGACGGGCACGTTGAGGGCGTCGCCGAGCATGCGGCCCTGCATGAGGGTCCACTTTGTGAGCGGCGGGCCTTCAGGGAGCGGCTCGTTGCGGAGACCGATCTCGGCGTAGCGATGCTGGAGCTCTTCGACGACTTCGTGTGGAAGCGCACGGCCGCCAGTGACTTTGCCAAGGTATTCGGCCATCTGGTCAAGGGTGTCTGGCGTACCGTGGGCCAGGAGGAGGATTGCTTCATGTTGATTCATACGCGGGATAGCTCCTTCACCCATTGGACGACCTGGATGACGTTTTCGACTGGCGTTCCGGGGACGATGCCGTGGCCGAGATTGAAAATGTGCCCGGGCCGTCCGGCGGCCTGGCGTAGCACTTCTTCGACGCGGCGTTTAAGGACTTCCTGCGGGGCGAAGAGTGCGATGGGATCGAGATTGCCCTGGACACCGACGCTCGGGCCGAGGATGTGGCGGGCTGCGTCGACGGGGGTGCGCCAGTCGAGACCAAGGACATCGGCTCCGGTCTCGCGCATGGCGGGTAGGAGCGAGGCGGTGTCGACGCCGAAGTAGATGACCGGCACGCCCATATTGCGGATGCGGCGGATAAGTTCGGTGGTGGCGGGGAGACAGAACTCGCGGTAATCGGCGACGGAGAGATTGCCGACCCAGGAGTCGAAGACCTGGATGACGTCAGCGCCGGCTTCGACCTGCTGCCGCGCAAAGACGGTGAGGACTTCAACAAGTTTCTCCGTCAGGAGGGGCCAGGCTTTGGATTCGGGCCCGTCCGTGATGCCAGAGGCGTACATCATCTTTTTGGCTTCGACGTAATTGCGGGAGCTGCCACCCTCGATCATGTAGCTGGCGAGAGTGAAGGGTGCGCCGCAGAAGCCGACGATGCCAAGTTGGTCGCCGTCGGGGCGGGGGGCCTCGAAGTGCTTGACGACCAGTTCGATGGAGCGGGCCACGTAGCTGAGTTCTTCGGCACGGTCGGTTTGGAGGGCTTCCACTTGGGCGAGCGTGCGGACGGGCGTGTGGACGACGGGACCTTCACCGGCGACGAACTCGAAGTCAAGGCCCATGGGGGTGAAGGGGAGCAGGAGGTCGGCGAAGATGATGGCGGCGTCGACACCGAGGCGCTCGGCGGCGGTGATCGTGACTTCGGCGGCGACGGCGGGGGTGCGGCAGATCTCAAGCAGGGTGTGGTGCTTGCGGACGGCCATGTATTCCGGCATGTAGCGACCGGCCTGGCGCAGGAACCATACGGGTGTGCGATCCACAGGCAGGCGGAGGCAGGCGCGGACAAAACGGCTCGAGTTTTGCGGGGAATCAGACGGTAGGTAAGAATTCTGAAATTGCATTAAACGCTCTGTATTCTCCAGTAATGAGCCTAGCATTTAGGCGAGGGAAGATGTCGAGGGAGACGGTGAGACTTGCCCGGATGTGCAGCAGGGTGAAAGCGGCTTGGCTCCGAGCCACTTCCCGGTGGGTTGGACCGTGTTTATCGGCCTCGTAGGTCCTTGAAGGGGATGCGGTAGACAACGCCGATGGTGATCGCGCTGGGAGTTAGCCGAGAGTTTGCATTGCCTAACTTCCAGGATTGAATCTGCCCATCGAACTTGAGGGCGAAGCGGGGGGTAATGTCATAGTCCAGACCCGCCCCTGCGACGTAGATTACCGAGTTGTCGCCGGCGTAGGGCCCGGAGGGAAAGATGATGGGACGAATGAAGGTGATGTTTCCCTGACCGATAAGAAAGTCGAGGTAGGGGTGGAAGGCGCGGTATTGTTTTCCTGCTTTAATTCCGCCAACAAAACTGCTTTCAGAGACCGGAGCTCCGGTGGCACGGGTGTAACGGGCTTCAAGTGACCCGTCGAGAAGATGGAAATGGTGGGTGACATCGCCGCCGACAGTAAAGCCGTATTCCTGAGCGTTGTAGTCCGTAGACACGCGCGAAACGCCACCAAAGACGGACAGGCTGGTCGTCTTGTTTGCTGTTGAAACGGCCTGTGCGTATGCGATAGAAGGGAGAGTAACGCAGAATATAAGGAGAAGACGGTGGGTCAGTCGCATGAAGAACGCTCCCTTCGTGACGGTGATATTGTCACCCACCTTATTTCTGGACGCAATCGCTTAGACGCAAAGAGGCAGGCTAAGGGTTGTTGGTGTGCTGTTTGTTTGTGATTCGGAAGCCTAAGGCTCCAGGCGGAACGTGTATTCCTCGATGACTGGATTGACCAGAACCTGGTTGGCTATGCGCTCTACTTCTGCCCTCGCGGCAGCTTGATAGCCGATAGAGTCATGGCCGATGATCTTGTCGTCGAGCGTGAGGAGAAAGTACTTTCCCTGGCGGACGTCGGTGACGCCCCTGTAGTTCATTCGATGGAGCGCGTCGGCGACGGTTTGGCCCTGGGCGTCGAGGACCGTGCGTTTCAGCGTGACGTACACGTGTGCTTTCATTGACTTGATTATACTGACAGCAGGTTCCTGGAAAGTGCGTTTAGGCTGCGTCGCATGCACGACGGAGTTGCAGGACAAATCCATCTAATACGAGAAGAGATGCCAGATTTTATGCCGAATTACATGGAGTTGCCGGTTGGCTCGAAGAGCCCCGAGGTCATCAACGTTGTCATTGAGATTCCCGCCGAGGGCGTGAACAAATACGAGTATGACAAGGAACTTCATGTGTTCCGGCTGGACCGGAATTTGTATTCGCCGGTCCACTACCCGGGCGACTATGGGTTCATCCCCAGCACGCTGGGCGACGACGGCGATCCGCTCGACGTGCTGGTGTTGGTAGACAGCGCGAGTTTTACCGGATGCGTGATGGAAGTTCGTCCGATCGGTCTGCTGGAGATGATGGACCAGGGCCTGGGAGATGAGAAGGTGCTGTGCGTCGGCATGGGCAATCCGCGTTACAAGGATGTCTGGAATTTCTCCGAGATCTACCCGCACATGCTGAAGGAGATTACGCACTTCTTCGCGATCTATAAAGATCTTGAAGGCAAGCGCGTTGAGGTCAAGGGCTGGCGGGATGCGGCGTTTGCACGAGCTAAGGTGACGGAGGCGCAGGCGCGCTTCATCGAGAATAAGAAGAATCCCGAGGCCAAGCCGGTTCCGCAGATTTAGGGGTTGTACACAGTGAGGGCCGTCTCCGGGCGGCCTTCCTTTTTGTTTGTGGCTTCGCAGATAATTCGGGGAAACGATGACAAGTGCGACGGTTTTGCTGTTCGAGCACACTTCGGCAGGCGAAAAAGCTCTAAGGGAATTGCTGTCGGTGGGTGTGGAACACGCGGATGTTCGGGTGATCGGCGATCTGGGATCGGCGGCGGGACAGGCAGAGGCGGAACATCATGTGACGTTCGACTCATTGCATGTGCCGATCGCGGAACGCGAGTTGCTCATGGATACAGTAAGGGCAGGTGGGGTTGTGCTGGCGGTCGTGGGGATGCCAGACATGGCCAAGGAGATCGAAAGGATCGGCGAGAAGGCCGGTGCGGTGAAGGTGTTTGGGACGTCTGAGGGTGGAGCGAATCCCTCTCATAACGTTGCGGGTTAGGTAAGAAAAAGCCGGCAACGGGATTGCGATCGGCAACAGCAACCGCAGATTTGTACGGGATGACATACAACAGCTAACGGGTTGATGGGACTTTCTGCACTGGCTTGAGCCTGAGCGCGAGTCTGGCAAGGGAGTAGAAGATTGGCCCGGCGGCGGCTACCAGTGCGGCGAAGGTGAGGGCTGGAATTCCTGCCACTCGCTCAGCGCGAGCGGCATACATGGCAAAGCCGATGAGGATTACGGGGCCGATGCTACTCAGAATAGCTCCCGCTATGCCGCCGGGGACGCGGAAGGGACGCGGCATGGCAGGCTCGCGGACGCGCAGGACGACAAGCGCGATGAACTCCAGGACCAGTGCGCCGCCGTAGAGAACCAGGTCGATCGAGATGAGTCGCTCAAACGAGATGCGCACGGCAAGGCCCCACGCGATGGCCAGGGTCAGGATGCTGACCCACGGGGCTCCGGCGGAGTTGGTGCGGGCAAACTGGCGGGGGAGCAGATGCTCCTGCGCGAGCGCGTAGGGCACACGCGTGTAAGACATCGTGAGGGCGTTGAACATTCCAACACCGGAAATAGTGCCTCCGATGACGACGGCGAACGCTAAAACCACTCCGAACAGACCAGAGCCGCCAATGTGGCGAGCAGCATCGGCCCAGGCTCCCGTGGAGAAGTCAGCTGCGGGGATGCCGGCGACTGCGACTGCCGTAAGCGGCAGGATGTAGGTGGCGGCGACCAGCGCAGCGGAGAGGAGCATAGCCCGCGGGTAGGTACGCTGCGGGTCCTCCACCTCCTGGGCGACGGTAGAGGCGTTGTCCCAGCCCATGTAGTTCCAGAGACAAACGGAAAGGGCAGCGGCAAGATCGGGTGAGGCGATGGGTCGCGTAAGTGCCGCGATACCTCCGCCGGCTGCGTGCAGGACGAAGCCTTGCCACAGGCCGAAGCCGATGAGAACCACGAAGGGTGCGAGCATGATGGCGAAGAGAGCGACGGAGCCGCCGCCTACGGCACGGGCTCCGCGCAGATTCCAGAGGGCGCAGCCGAGGACGACGGCGAGAGTCCACAACGTGCTGCGATTGCCGGCGGTCCAGTTCGGCGCGACTCGGCTGAGATAGAGGACGAAGGTGACGGGGTAGATGGCCATGTCGAAGACGCTGGCAGTGAGGGAGAGCCAGGCTTCCTGAAATCCCCAGAAGGGGCCCAGCGCGCGGCGCACCCAGATATAGTAACCACCCTCTTCGGGAATGGCGGATGCAAGTTCACCCACCATGAGGGAAGTAGGGAGCGACCAGATGAGTGGGATGAAGAGCAGGAGGAGAAGGGCCCGACCGTAGCCGGCTTTGCCGATAATGTCTTCGAGGCCATAGGGGCCGCCGGCGACCATAAAGTACGTGGCTCCAACGAGGGGTAGGAGGCGGAGCTTGTTGGGCAGTGCGATGCCTCCATCCTGAAGGGATTTCAGGTTAGTTTAGGCAAAAAGCTGACGTTGCGGGCGGAAATTGTGAACGTTTTGGGATGAAATACCACTCGGGTTTGAGGTGGGACCATACATCGGGCAGCGAATGGTCTGGCGGCTGTGGACATCGAACAACTCCCAGACAATGACGGATGATCATCACAAAGACGTTGAAGACTAAGTGAAGAAACGCGACACGACCGCGAATCCTGCGCTAACGACCGCGGTGGCCAAGGGAGTTGAGATGGTGAAGCATCCCCCTCGAGAAGGTTGAGATGATTGCCTACAGAATGAGCCTTTCCGTGCCGAGCAATGCCTAAGCGCGTCAAGTAATTATGATGAGGTAGGGACCAAGGGGGCCGCGCTGCGGCTCCTTTTCGTCTGTGGAAGCGTAGTTTCGATATGCTAGAGGTTCTGCGCGTACGCGGGGTAAAGCGATGCGACTAGGGTTCTGAGGAGATTTATGGCAGAGACAAGACTTCCGATTGCGATTTATTATGAGCAGCCAAACTGGTTCAAACCGCTGTTTGCGGAGCTGGATCGTCGGGGGATGCCTTACGTCAAGCTGGACGCCGTGACCCACTCGTTTTCTCCTGCGGATAGGCCGGAAGAGATGTATTCGCTGGTATTCAATCGGATGAGTCCCAGCGCGTGGAATCGTGGACATGGGGACCAGATTTTTTACACGCTGGGATATTTGGAACACCTGGAGTCGCGTGGGGTCAAGGTCATCAATGGTCTGAAGGCTTACCGGTCTGAGTTGTCGAAGGCCGGGCAGTTGGCGCTGATGGAAGAGCTTGGCCTGCCGTACCCGAAGGCGCGCGTAATTCATCGTTCGTCGCAGGCCCCAGCAGCGGCTGAGGGGCTGCGTTTTCCAGTTGTAGTGAAGCCGAATATTGGTGGGTCGGGATCCGGGGTCAAGCGCTTCGATCATCCTTCGCAGCTTGCGGCGGCGGCGGCCTTACCCGCGGACGATCCGGATGCGTTGGTACTGGGCATGGACTCCGTAGGCCTGGTACAGGAATTTGTGCCGGCTGAAGGCGCGCATATCGTTCGCGTCGAGGTGATGGACGGGAAGTTTCTGTATGCGATCAAGGTGCACATCACGGGCGAAACATTTGACCTTTGCCCGGCCGATATCTGTCGGACCAGTTCAGGCGTGGATCTGAATCGAGCGGCATGTGCAATCGATGCGCCCAAGTCCGGAATTACGGTCGAAGCTTACACGCCGCCGCCGGAAGCAATTGCGGATGTTGAGCGGATCATGGCAGCTTCAGGGATCGACATTGGCGGAGTGGAATACATGACGGATTCGCGTGATGGATTGCGCTACTACTACGACAACAATGCGCTGTCTAACTTCGTTGCGGATGGCAGGAATGTGATCGGGTTCGATCCGTTTGAGAAGTTGGTGGATTGGCTGGAAGCAGAGGCTGCAGCGGTGAATGCAACCCAGCTTGTGGGGGTTCGCTGATGCGGTATGGCTTCTGGTTACCTGTTTTTGGTGGATGGCTGCGAAATTTAGATGACGAGCGGATGGAGACCAGCTGGGATTACTGCAGTCGGCTCTGCCAGCGTGCAGAAGAGATTGGATACGACTTCACGCTGATCGCGGAGTTGAACCTGAACGACATCAAGGGCGTCGACGCCCCGTCGCTCGATGCCTGGTCCACGGCTGCGGCGTTGGCTGCGGTGACCAAGAAGCTTGAGCTAATGGTGGCGGTCCGGCCGACGTTTCATAGCCCTGCACTGCTAGCCAAGCAGGCAGCGAATATCGACCAGATCAGCGGTGGGCGGTTGACGCTGAATGTGGTGTCAAGCTGGTGGCGGGATGAAGCTACGAAGTACGGAATTCCTTTTGACGAGCACCACCAGCGGTACGCGCGAACCAGCGAGTGGCTCGATGTCGTAGATGGTTGCTGGCAGGAGCAGGGTTTTACGCACAAAGGCGACTTATACGATGTGCGGGAAAATATCCTTTCGCCGAAGCCGGTGGTGGGACGCAGATTAACGGGGAAACCTAAGGCAGCGTCGACTCCGGGTGGACGGCCCACGTTTTATTCCGGAGGAGAATCGGAAACGGCGAAGAATTTGATCGCGGCAAAGTGCGATGCTTACCTTATGCATGGAGATCCACCTGAGATTGTGGCAAAGAAGATAGCGGATATGCGCGGCAGACGCGAGAAGCTGGGGCTGGGGCCGATGACGTTTGGCGTGGCCGGATACGCGGTCGTACGGGACTCCGACGAAGCGGCGCGGGCGGAGGTCGGGCGGATTACGGACGTGAAGTCGTCGGCCCGGGGCTATGCAAATTATCAGCAGTGGATTTCTGGCTCGCAGCTGGAACAGAAGGTATCGCTTGAAGACTATTCGGTGTCGAACCGCGGGCTGCGGAGCGGGTTTGTGGGTACTCCGGAGGCGGTGAAAGAGAGACTGGAAGAGTTTTCGGCCGTTGGGGTGGACATGGTGTTGCTGCAATCGAGCCCGCAGGCAGAGGAGATGGAACGTTTTTCAGCGCAGGTAATCCACGGATAGGTTTGTTTGGGCGCAAGAGCGTATCGGATTTGGTTATAATCACGAAGTATCGTCCCGCACGATACGCTGGAGAGTTGGCCGAGTGGCTGAAGGCGACGGTTTGCTAAACCGTTGTACGGCGAAAGCTGTACCGGGGGTTCGAATCCCCCACTCTCCGCCAT
>JAYVZP010000078.1:0-11004 GCA_043783275.1 Rhodanobacteraceae bacterium | reverse complement strand
CGCCCATCGGCTACGCCATGCTGACCGCCCCGGACTTCCCAGCCGAGCTTGTACACGCGGACGATCTGGAATTGAAACGCATCTACGCGTTCTCGCGTTTTCACGGAACCGGTGTGGGGCCGGCCCTACTGGAGGCCGCGGTAGAGCAGGCCCGCAAACTGGGTGCCAGGCGCCTGCTGCTGGGTGTGCACCGTGAGAACGCGCGGGCGCTTTCCTTCTACGCCCGTAATGGCTTTGTAGAGATTGGCCAGCGCGCCTTCCACCTGGGGCCGGAGATCTTTGACGATCCCGTTCTGGCCCTGACCCTCTGAACAGCACGCCGCAGTGCGATATTCTAAAGGGGTGACCCACCCCGACGGTATCCAGCTCGCAAGTCTTTCGTTGAACGAATTACTTGTGAAACGGAAAGGGCTGAAGCGCCGCCTTTCCGCTCGTGAACATCTGAAGCCGATCCGCCTGGCCGTGCTCGGCGGAAGCACTACGAATGAAGTGGTGGACCTGTTGGAACTGTGGCTGCTGGAAGCTGGCTTTCTGCCCACGATTCATCAGTCGGAGTATGGCCGCTACTACGTCGACGCGGTGCATGACACGCAGGCCCTCGAAGACTTCAAGCCGGATCTCGTCTACGTCCATTCCTCAGTCTTGAACATTGAGCACTTCGCACCTATGCAGGCGACCGAAACTGAGCTCGCCGAGTACGTTCAGGCGGAGCTCGCACGCTTCCGGCAAATCTGGAAATCGCTCGATCAGAAGCTGGGCTGCCTGATCATTCAGAACAACTTTGAGTTCCCGCCGAACGCCATCCTCGGTAATCTGGATGTCTCCCACCCCGGCGGCCACACCCGGTTTGTCAACGAGTTGAATCGCGAATTTGCGCTCGCTGCTGCTGGCAATGCCAGGCTGTTGCTGCAGGACGTATGTAGCCTCTCAGCGCGCCTTGGGCTAACGCAGTGGTTCGATCTCGAACGCTTCTACAGCTACAAAATCGTCACGTCGGTGGAAGGCAGCCATGCCCTGGCGGTCTCGCTGGCTGCGATGATCCGCGCCTGCTACGGCAAGACGCGCAAGGTGCTGGTGCTCGATCTCGACAACACGGTCTGGGGTGGCGTCATTGGTGACGACGGCGTGGACAAGATTCAGATCGGCAGGGAAACCCCCGGCGCGGAGGCCTACACGGCGTTTCAGGAGTACTGCCTGTCGTTACGCCATCGCGGCGTCCTGCTGGCCGTCTGCTCCAAAAACGACGAAACAATTGCCCGGTCCGGCTTTGAGCATCCGGACTCCGTGCTCAAGCTCGAGCACATCTCCTGCTTCAAGGCCAACTGGGATCCGAAGCACGAAAACATCGCTCTCATCGCCCAGGAACTGAACCTGGGTGTCGAGTCCTTCGTCTTCGTCGACGACAATCCCGCAGAGCGAGCCCTCGTTGAGGGTCAAATAGACGGTATCGCGGTTCCTGACGTTGGCAATAACGTTGCCGCATACGCCGGAATCATCGAAGCGGGGCGCTACTTTGAGCAGGTTTCGTTTTCCAAGGAAGACCTCGAACGCGCCGCGCTGTACCAGCAAAACAGTCAGCGCACGACCTTTCAAAGCCTGTTTGCCAATTACGGTGAATATCTCGATTCGCTCGATATGACGGCTGAGATTGACCGCTTCAAGTCGCTCTACCTCAATCGCATCACGCAACTCACGAACAAGACCAACCAGTTCAACCTAACCAGCCGTCGCTACTCTCTCCCCGAGATGGAGGCCCTGCTCAACGATCCTGACGCTGTTGGAATCTACGGCCGTCTGACGGATCGTTTTGGAGACAACGGGTTAGTCTCGATCGTGCTTGGCCATCGCGACGGAAAGGTACTCGACATTGATCTTTGGCTGATGAGTTGTCGCGTACTCAAGCGCGATATGGAGCTTGCGATGCTCGATACACTGGTCGAAAACGCCCGCATAATCGGGGTCAAGACACTGCGTGGCCACTACTTACCGACCCGCAAGAACGCGCTCGTTGCCGAGCATTACAGCAAACTAGGCTTCACCACCGACTTTGAAGCCGAGGACGGATCCAAGGTCTACTCGCTTAATGTCAGTGAATACAGGCCTGCCAATACACACATCAAGGTACTCACGGCCGTCCATGCCAAGTAGCTCTTTCGTATCCGGGTTGGCTCTTCATCATGTGGGTTACGCCGTAAAGGCGATCGTTCCTGCAGCGGAGATGTATGCGCAGACCCTGGGCTATGAAGTGATGACGCATGTCATCCACGACCCGTTACAGACTGCTCTCGTTCAATTCCTGCGTCTTCCCGGAGATGTTGCCTATCTTGAACTGGTGGCGCCCGACGGGCCTGAGAGCAAGCTTTCCCGCACGGTACAACGTCGAGGCGGGCTACATCATCTCTGCTACGCATGCGGCCTTTTGGAGTCCGCGGTCGACCACCTGAGCCAAAACGGTATGCTGCTCTTCTCTGACCCCAAACCGGCTGTGGCGTTTGCGGGCCGCAAAATCTGCTGGCTCATGGGAGAAGATAGCTTGTTGATTGAACTGGTAGAGCGAAGGGATGAGGCCGACCGGTGCATCCCCGGTCTGGCCATTTAGCAGATCGTCAGAAGAAAACCTACCAGAGACCCCACGCACGGCTCATATAGTCGGTCAGTGTCATCGTGATGAGCACCAGAAATGTGAAGAATCCCGCTCCTACCGTCATCTTCACCAGCCGTGACTGATACTTTACGTGCATGAAGAACAAGATGACGATGACGGCCTTGAAGGATGCAATCCCGAGCGCGACGATCGGATTGAAAACACCCAGTTCCACGTAGGCCGCGCCTACCGTAATTGCCGTGCCCACCAGCAAAGTCCCGAAGACCAACGTGTATTGTGCCGGAGAGACAATGTGATGCTCGGAGTGCTCCGGATTCGTTACGTTCAACGCGTCGTTTGTGTCAGACAAAATCTACTCCCTGGTAATTCAGATTGCCATCCCGTCCTAGCGGAGGGGATGGCGATTGATGAGGTACAGCAACGGAAAGAGGAATAGCCAAACGATATCAACAAAATGCCAGTAAAGCCCGAAGTTCTCAATGGGTGCTACATAACCCGTCGTGAACTCGTCTCGCTGCGCTCGATATATGAGCCAGAAGAGAACTCCGAGACCAATGATCATGTGGAAAGCGTGCATGCCCGTCATGGCAAAGTAGAGAAAGAAGAAAACCTGCGTCTTCTGCGCCATGTCCGGCGGAAGCGCTTTTTCCGTTACTTTACCCTGTGCGTTAGCCGGCGGATTGATAAATTCGCGAACATCAAAACTGCTTCCCGGGATATGGTGCTTCTCCCACTTTTCATGGTATTCACCGCTCTTGACCCCGAGAAACGCGAAGCCAAAAATCGTTGTAAGCCACAGGAAGAGGACCAGAAGCTTCTTGTTCCGTACCTCAGAGGCCCATACGGCAAGCGCCATAAAAAAGCCTGAGGTAATCAGAATGACCGTGTTGATCGCACCCAGAGGCACGCTGAGCTGGTTTGACGCCGAAACAAAGGCGTCGTAATACCAGTTGCGATAGAGCAGGTAAGCGAAGAACATGCCACCGAAAAACATGAGTTCAGTAAGCAGGAAGAGCCACATGCCAAAGCTGCCCGCCTCCCGCTGCTGTTCCTCAGTCTCAAAATGGTGACGGTGTTGCGGCAGAACGACATGGTGATCGTCGTCATGTGCGAGCGCAGCGTCTAGCTCCTGCTCGTGCGTCGCGGTGATTGTGTTAGCCAACGGTCGTTACCTCGTGTACGGTCTTGTTCGCGAGCCATTCGTAATCGTATGCTTCGTGGTCCATAACCGGCACTTCCGTGAAGTTTTCGGTGAGCGGCGGCGACTGAATCTGCCACTCGAGACCAGTTGCCTGCCACGGATTATTGCCGGCAATAGCACCGTACTTCAGCGACCATGCCAGGTACAACATCGGCATCAGATACCCGACACCCAGGATGGTGGCACCAGCCGTTGAAAGGACGTTCAAAACCTGGAACTCCGGGGGATACGCGTGATACCGACGCGGCATGCCGAGGTAGCCCAGAATAAACTGCGGCAGGAAAGTCAGGTTGAAGCCGATGAAGGTCGTCACAGCGGCCAGCTTCGACATAGCTTCCGGATACATGCGGCCCGTCATCTTGGGCCACCAGAAGTGGATGCCGGCCAGGAACGCCATCAGCATCCCACCCACCATCACGAAGTGGAAGTGAGCCACGATAAAGTAGGTCTCGGTGAGGTGAATGTCCATTCCCAGCGAGCCTAGGAATACGCCCGTCAGCCCGCCTATTGTGAACAGCCCGATAAAGCCGAAGGCGTACAGCATCGGCGTCTCAAAGGTGATGGATCCCTTCTGCAGGGTGAAGGCCCAGTTGAAGATCTTGATTGCAGAAGGTACGGCCACCAGCATGGTGAGCAGGGAGAAAATCAACGCAGAGTAGTTCGACACGCCCATGATGAACATATGGTGGGCCCATACAAAGAAGCCGAACACCGCGATGGCAACCGAAGAGAAGGCGACGGCCGTATAGCCGAAGACCCGCTTACGGCTGAAGGTCGAGATGACTTCTGAAATGACTCCCATACCCGGCAGAATCATGATGTACACCGCAGGGTGCGAGTAAAACCAGAAGAGATGCTGGAAGAGAAGGGGATCGCCGCCCTTGGTTGGGTCAAATACGCCGATACCGATCAGCCGCTCGAGCGCAACCAGTACGATCGCGATCGCAAGCACAGGAGTGCCGAGGACCATGAGAATCGACGCAGCGTAGTTCGACCAAACGAAGAGCGGCATGCGGAACCAGGTCATGCCGGGTGCGCGCATACGGTGAATCGTGACGATAAAGTTCAATCCGGTAAAGATCGAGCTGAACCCTGCGATAAAGATGGCGGTCGCTGCAGTGATGACATGGGTGTTGAGATAGTGCGTCGAGAGCGGTGTGGTAAACGTCCAGCCGGTGTCGACTCCACCCAGTACTAGAGCAGCCAGCGTGAAGGCTCCACCAGCGATGTACAGATACCAGCTCAGTAGGTTGATCTTCGGAAAGGCGAGGTCTTTCGCGCCCAGCATGATCGGGATCAGGAAGTTACCCAGCGTCGCCGGAACCGACGGCACCAGGAACAAAAAGATCATGATAATGCCATGCATCGTAAAGAACTTGTTGTACGTATCCGAAGCAACAAGGTCCGGCTGGGGCGTCAGCAACTCAAGCCGAATCAGACCAGCAAATGCGCCTCCTATAAAAAAGAAGAAGGTGATCGAAATCAAATACATGATGGCGATACGTTTGTGGTCGCCGGTGAGCAGCCAGCTCATGAGCCCATGCTCATTGTTCAGATAGTGGCGCTTGGGCAACGTAGCTGTACGCTGATCGGGGAGGTTGACGATTGTGTTTGCTGCAGTGCTCATTACTTCACCATCCCTGGCGCGACTATTGCCGCTGGTTCAGTTTTGTTTGCCTGTGACGAATCCGAGGTCTGCTGGATACGGTAATTGCTATTCAAATTCTTGATGTACTCGACCAGGTCGATCAAGCCATCTTCGCTGATCTGCCCCTGATAAGTGGGCATGATCGGTGCGTAGCCCGCCGTGATGTGCTGCGACGGATTCAAAATTGAATCACGAAGGTATGCGTCATTGACCAGAACCTGCGAACCATTCGCAAGGCTCAGCGTGGATCCATATACCCCCGCGAGGTTTGGCCCGCGTGCCGCCGCATTACCGGCATGACAGGCATTGCAACCCATGCTCGCAAACAGGCGCTCGCCATTTTGAGAAAGCGACGTGCCGCTGGTCGACTCTTCCGTCCAGCGCTGATAGTTTTCGGGCGTCATTGCGGTCACTTCGCCGATCATGCCTGAGTGCTTGGTTCCGCAATATTGCGTACAAAAAATGTGATAAACGCCGGGTTCTGTCGCCTGAAACCATACAGTCGAGTAACGCCCAGGGATTACCTCACGCTTCACCCGGAAATCAGGAATCGAAAAGCTGTGAAAAACATCCTGAGAGATCATGGTCAACTGGACAGGCCGACCGATCGGCACATGGAGAGCATTGATCTCGTGCTGTCCGCCCGGATGCTCGGCCTTCCACATCCACTGCTTACCCACGACATAGATGTTCATGGAATTCACAGGTGGATTGTAGATACGGAAGTAAAGCAGTGCCCCCCAAACGAACGTTACTAGAAAAATTGCAAGCGGAATAATCGTCCACGTTGCCTCGAGCAGGGTCGAGCCTTCAACAGGTATAGCCACCGGATGCCTTGCCTGGCGATAGCGATACGAGAAGCCGAACACCAATCCACCAACCAACAGCAATCCGGTCAGCGTCATGCCGATCAGGAAGAAATATAACGCGTCTGCCCACGGCGCCATAGTCGACGCCTCACGCGGGAAGAGAGCGGAGGCAGCCAGCCATTTCGTCAGGAATTGCCATAAAACAGGACTAATATGCATCGTTACCCTTTATCCGTCTTGTTATGCGGATCAAGCTTGTTCAGGTCGGAGCCGCCGGTCAGTCCGTGGTCGCGCCCAAGCTTCAAATCTCTGCGAAACATCAAAAACATGAACCCGCCCAACGAAGCCATCGTGAGCATGCCGCCCACCTGGACCACACGCGCTACAACTAGCGAATGCTTGTTCGTCTGGGGATCGTAGTGATAGCAGTACGTCAAAATATTCGCGACCGGCGAACCGATCTTGTTGCCCGAGGCCTCAATCAGCCCCAGCAAAACGTCTTTTGGCGAATACTCGACGCCCAGGTAATACTGTGCGAGCTTACCTTCCGGCGTGACCACTTCAATCGAGCTCGCATGTGCGAACTGCGACAGGGTGCCATCCGGTCCGGGAACCCGGACATATCCAAAACCTACCGCCTTCGAAACGGCATCGATCGCAGGCTTCTGCCCGGTCAGGAAATGCCAGCCCGAAGCAGTCTCCGGACGTCCGTAGCGCTTCAAATAGAAAGCCTTCTTTTTTGCTGCAAGTTCCGGCGTCTCACTCGGGTCGATGCTGATAATGACGATGTTGAAGTCTTTACCCGGAGCCAGCCTTACCATCTCGAGCGCGCTGGTCAGGCCGTCCATCTCTTCCGAGCACAACATCGGGCAGTTGTAATAAACCAGCGAGAGTACCGCAGGATGCTTTCCGAAATAATCACCAAGCTTTACGGTTGTGCCCGTCTCGTCGACGAATGAAGCATCGAGGGGAAGCTGGCCGTTCAGGTGTTGGGAGACACCCACTTGCTGCAAAACCCGGGGCAACTCGTCGCCTCGGTTCTCGCCCTGCTGCTTGTCACCGTAGGACGAAACTTGAGCTGACGCCAGCGTGCCGAGCAAGAAACAGCCCAAGGCCGCCATCCTGATCCCCTGCCGAATTGTCTGACCCTGCTTCATCTGTGTGCCTCATTTCTACTACTTCTATTTTAGGTCCGCTTGACCTGCGGCCGTTACCTGACCGGCTTCAACTCGGCATGTGCCGAAGGCTCAGCTTTGCCATACGCCATCTTTTGCTCACGAGCTTCGATGGTGTCGAGTTCATATCCGGTTCGCGCAAATCCGCTCGTAAGAGGACGCGTTACGGTGGGTTTCTCTACCTCGGCAAGCTTAGTGGTGGAGACCGTTGCAGAGGAAACCGGAAGGCCCTTCTGTGCGATCAATTCCATCGCCCGGTCAATCGGGATCCTGATGCCCGGCTGTCCAGGAACCGTGCTGTAGTGCTGCAACAGCAGATCCTCACGCGCATGCAGATCGGCAGTCGACTGATTGCCGTCGTCCGCGTCCAATCGCGGGCTTGGGAAGCTGGCCGTCATGGCGCCAAGTTCCTGCTGCTCAATTGCCGTGTTGGACTTTAGATCTTCGCGTTTGCCACCGTTAGCCTTGGCGCCCGCAAAGATACCTGCGCTGGTGTGCCATTTATCCTTCGGTCCGTCCTGTTTATTAAGTGCCTCGTTGATTACGCGGCCCATCAGGAAGCAGAAGAAAAAGAAAATGATGACGAAGCCAAAGAGGCCTCCGATAAACACCACGATTCCGCCGACATTGACGTCTGTCGTCTCATAGCCGAGCTGCTTGCTCTCGGGCCCTGAGGAGGCGTGGGAGACAAAATCTCCCTCTGGTGGCGACTGGTCGCCATTGCTGTACTTTCCATCGTTAGTGGGCATGTTCAGGCTCCAACATCTCCTCAAGGTGAGGATCGTTCACGTTTACGAGTGGCCGCTTCATCATTTGAGTGAAGTAGTAAGCGGCCCACAAGGACACAACAGACAGGGGTACCGTCAGGTACGCCAAAATGCCAATATTGCCGGCAAGATGCAAGTTGCTCTTCGCATCTCCAAAGTTAGGCTCGATGATCCAGAAGAGATCGATTGCTCGGGCCACGATCATGAAGATCGCGATAGCTGACATTCGCGTCTTGCTGCGTTTCAGATTGCGCGACAGAAGCAGGCAAAACGGAATCAGCCAATGACAGATAAAGTTCAAGGAGCAGATCACCCACCAGCCGCCACGGATGCGTGCCAGGTACCAGGGAATCTCATCCGGCACGTTACCTGACCAGATAATCAGAAACTCCGCGAAGGTCAGGTAAATGTTGAGCATCACGAAGGCAAAGATGAATTTGCCCAGGTCGTGCTGCTCCGTGGTCCGTAGCAGAGTCTTCATCGGCTCAACCTTGGACAGTTTCATCACGGTCAGGATGCCAAGCGCAAGCACTGCGTATCCCTGGCCGACGAGGAACTTCAGCCCCCAGATCGACGAGTACCAGGTCACATCCAGCGACATGACCCAAAGCAATGCCGCATCCGTCAAGAGAACGACATAGATGAAGATTCCAGGGCCGGAGAGGTTCTCAAATTTGGTGCGCCACCGGTCATAACTTGCAATGGTGCCGGCATTAGGATCAGCGTCGCGATCGAGCGACCACTTGTTCAGCAAATAAGCAAGAAGACCAAGAACGCCGAAGATGACTGCAGTCTGAATCAATGCGCTGACAGGGTTGAACATCGCATACTTTGCAACGGCGGTCAGCTGCTGCTCGCGCGTGATCCAGCCATGTCTAAACGCATCTGCTTCAGCCGCAGGCGTCGGGTAAGCGGCCCACTGGTAGAGATGCTTGGACAGGAAAACGATTGGCAGAATGAGAATTGCCACCAGGCCGAGCGTGCGCGTCATGGCTTCGAGCGGGCGGCGCAGGAGCATGCCCCACTTACCGCCCGAAACATACTGCAACATCAGCAGTACTAGTCCGCCTCCGGCGAAGCTGAAGCACATCATGAATCCGACGAGATAGGCGCGCAGCATGTGCGTCTTGCCACCGGGAAACAGGATGAAGATGAGCGAAACCAGACCGGATATCGCGAACACCATCAGTGCGCGCTTGCGCCAGGCAGTCAGGATTTCAGGTGAGTTCAGATTGGCCGGAAGCGTGTTTGGCCCATCGTGGGCATCATGAAGATGTCCTCCGTCTCCGTGACCAGCTTCGTATTGTGCGTATGCAGATGACATGCTTTTCAGGCCTTCGTCGAAATCAAATTGGTCCAACTTACTACCGTTTTGTGGCTTCCTAGTACGGGCCGCCGGGGTTGCGGGGGTAACCTGTACTCGTCTGGCCATGGCCCATGCCGTTGGTCGGGTCTGAAATTCCCGGGGCTACCGGGCTATGCGGCGCAGCAGCAGCACCGCCGCCATTCGTCGTTGGAAGAACAAAGGGTTCGCCACTTGGAGTGCCCGTTACAGCCGTCGGAGGCAGAGCCCACTCGGAAGCAAACTCGGCCGGCAGGCCTTCGTTGACGGAGATCTCCGTCAAGGGTTCAACATGTTCTCCCGCCGCGACATCGCTCTGTTGAGCATTCTGGCTCAACTGCAGCGCCCTGACGTAAGCCACTACCGCCCAACGATCAACTGGTGTCAGTTGTGACGAGTAATCGGGCATCGCTCCATAACCGTTTGAGATCACTGTAAAGAAGTGTCCCAACGGAGCCGCCCGAAGACGTGCAGTATGGAAATTTCCAGCCTTGGCGTAACCACGCTGCACAATCATCCCAACGCCGTTTCCGACCCGCGAATGGCAAGGCGTGCAGAACACGTTATAACGTTCCTGTCCGCGCGCCAGCACATCCATCGTTACCGGGAAGGGCATGGTCGTACCTTCCTGGCCGTTCTGGAGACCGCTATAGAAGTAGCGATCCTCATGCAACTGGCCCCGTGCAACCGTCTCTTCAACCTGCGGGCGCGACGAGCGTCCATCCGCGAAGAAAGTTGTTCCGCGCTGCGGAACGAATTTCGGCTGGTTATGCATGTCCTGGCGGCAGCCGGCCAGCAGCACCAGTGCCCCCAGCGCGGCGCTAACCTTTGCCGCATTCATAATGTTGATCCCTGATCCTTGCATTAGTGGTCTACCTCCACCACGGAGACCGTGGGGAATGTTTCGAGGAAGGCCCGAGTCTCAATGATTGAGAATTTGGGGTCATGTGCCTCGAGGCATAGAAAAAACTTGTCGGTCGTGGCGCCGTTACGGAAATTAGGGGCGTTGAGAACCGGATGATAGAGCTGCGGAAGGCCATTGAGAGCCAGCATTCCGAATGCGGCGGAGAGTCCTGCGAACAGAATCGTCCACTCATATGCGGGAATGATGAAGGCTGGCCAGCTCCACAGGGGACGGCCCGCGATGTTGAGCGGATAGCCCCAAACATTGATCCACGTCTCCATCAGAAAGGCCGTGGTCACTCCCAGAACGCCGCCCAGAAGGCAGAGCAATGGGACGCGCGTTTCATGGAAGTGCAACGCTTCTGCAGCTTCCTCGACCGGATACGGGGTGTAGCACTCCATTCGGCGATAGCCCGCCGCACGTGCAGCTTCGGTTGCTTCGACTAATTCTGTTGGCGTGTTGAACTCAGCCATCAGACCGTAAATTCCTTCGCGTGGCGGCATTAGCTGGCCTCCTGACTGACTACTTCAGCATCCTGATGGCTCTTGCGAAC
>JAYVZP010000077.1:0-11037 GCA_043783275.1 Rhodanobacteraceae bacterium | reverse complement strand
TCCGCGACGACGGAGCCCAGCGCATCCTCTTCGGCATCGGCCCTGCCGACGGCTGGTCTCCCATCGCCCGCGCCAAAGCCGCCCAAATCTTCTCGCTCGGCCGCATGACGCTCCCCCACGAGCTAGCCCGCGCCGTCGTCGCCGAACAAATCTACCGGGCCCTCACCATCCTCGCCGGCCATCCCTACCACTGCGGACACTAGACGCCACCTTTATATAGACCCCACTCCACCCCCACCACCAACTCCCTAGTTACAATGAGGAGTCCCGGTGCACCCTTTCCGGCTGACCCTGGAAGGACCACGATGAGTTGGTTTAAGCGCGAAGACAGCAAAATCATCAATGATTCCACCAAAACCGTTCGCACCGAAGGCCTTTGGATCAAATGCGGTAACTGCGGCCAGGCCATCTTCAAAGCCGACCTCGACGCCAACCTCCAGGTCTGCCCCAAATGCGGCCGCCACTTCCGCATCAACGCCAAAGACCGCATCGCCAACCTCCTCGAACCCGGCTATGACCTCGTCGACCTCGACCTCCGCTCCACCGACCCCCTCAACTTCACCGACCTCAAGCCCTACAAGCGACGCCTCGCTGAAGCTCAGAAAAAGACCGGCCTCAACGACGCCATCGTCAACGCCACCGGCCACATGGGGGCATATCCCGTCGTCCTCTCCGTAATGGAATACGCCTTCATCGGCGGCAGCATGGGCGCCGTCGTCGGTGAAACCATCGCCCGCGCCGTCGATCGCGCCTACGACACCCGCAGCGCCCTCATCATCGTCTCGGCCTCCGGCGGCGCACGCATGATGGAAGGTATCGCAAGCCTCATGCAGCTCGCCAAAGTCTCCGCAGCCCTCGCCCGCCTGGCCTCCGTCGGCATCCCCTACATCTCCATCCTCACCGACCCCACCACCGGCGGCGTCACTGCCAGCTTCGCCATGCTCGGCGACCTCAATATCGCCGAACCTAACGCCCTCATCGGCTTTGCCGGCCCCCGCGTCATCGAGCAAACCATCCGCCAGAAGCTCCCTGAGGGCTTCCAGCGCTCCGAATTCCTCCTCCAGCACGGCTTCCTCGACGCCATCGTAGAGCGCAAGGAACTCAAGCCCTACCTGACCAACGCCATCGCCTGGATGACCGATCAGGACACGCCAACCCAGTGCAACACGCTATAACTCGCTCTCGATAAACCAAAAAAACCGGGAGCATAAACTCCCGTTCTTTGTCCCCTGTTCCTACACCGCTACTTACCCGCGTCCGGCACCACCGCCCCCGGATATATCCCCCTCAACGGCACGCTCCTCTGTTTATCCATCTCCGGATGCGGAAACGGCTTGCGCGGCATCATTTCATCCCGTTGCGCTGTGTTGTACAGAAAGATCGCCTCCACCACCGCCGCCTGCTCTAAATCAAACGCATGCAGCCGGTCATACGTATCCATATCCGAGTGGTGCGTGCGCGTATCGTAGTCCATCGGATCCTGGATGAACTGGAATCCCGGCAGGCCCACCGCGTCGTAGCTCAGATGGTCCGTGCCACCTGTATTCCGATTCGAAATCGTGCCCACCCCAAGGTCGGCCAGCGGCGCAATCCATTGCTTGAAGATCGGCCCAATCGCAGCATTCTCCTGCGTATACACCCCCCGAACCTTACCCGTCCCGTTATCCAGATTGTAGTAAGCGTCCAGCGTCTCCCATTCGTTCGTCGTCGTCAGCGGCCCATGCACGCGCATATATGCGGGGACACCAGGCTCTGCCGGCGGATCGTTGAACGTCCCAAAGTGCTGCTTCACATACCCGATGGACCCAAACAGCCCCTGCTCTTCGCCTGACCAAAGCGCAATCCGCAGCGTCCTTCGCGGCTCCACATTCAAAGCCTTCAGAATCCGCATCGCCTCCATCGCCACAATGGAGCCCGCCCCATTATCCGTAGCGCCCGTCCCAGAGATCCACGAGTCCAGATGCCCTCCCACCATCACCACCTGGTCCTTCAACTTCGGATCCGTCCCGGCAATCTCTCCCACCGTATCGAACCCATGCTCGTGGTCGCCCGTAAACTTCGTATCGATATTCACCTCAACCGTCACCGGCACATGATTCATCGCAAGCCGTGCCAGCCGGTTGTAGTGTTCGATCATCATCACCGCGTTCGGAATCGCAACCGCATTCTCCCGTTTCTGCGCCTCCCGCGCCAGGTTCGCGCCGTTATCGTCGAAGATCACGCCCGTCCCGCCACCATTCCCCCCATCGCGAGAAGGCGTAAGGATCGCCACCACACCCTCATCCGCAAACATCTTCAGAGCCTTCACCCGCAGCCCCTGCAGCCTGGCCCGATCCGCAATCAATTGCTGTATGTTCACCTGCGGCTGCCCACGTCGCCCCTCATTGGAAGGGTACGCCTCCATCTCCTTCAACTCCGCATCCGTATATCTCGTAAACAGCGGCTCCGTCAGATCCGGCGTCGCGCGCATCGCCCCCAGCATCACGATCTTCCCGCTCAAAGTGCCCTTGAGTTTATCCAGATCGGCCGTATTCAAGTCCACATACGCAACCTGCCCACTCACTGCCCCCTGCTTGCCTCCGGATAACGTCGCCGGCGACCAGGGCGCAGCCTGCAGCCAAAGCGGTTCCGGGTCCGGCGTCATCATCCTGGCCCACGTATTGATCTGCTGCCACCCCATCCCGAACTCGCCCCAGTCCTCCAGGTGCGCGTTCGTCAGCCCATACGCCGTCATCGTATCCCGCGCCCACGCATTCGCCTTCGCCATATTGGGCGATCCCGTCAACCGAGGCCCAATCCCATCCGCCAGCGCCCCCGCAAACTCCATCACGTGCGAGTGCTTCAGGCCTTCTTCGCGAATCCGCGCATACATCGTAAGGTCCACCTTCTCGCTCGCAGGCTGCGGCCCATAGTAAGAAGGCACAGGCTTCTTCTCCGCCACCTTCTCACCCTTCTTATCCGCGGCAAAAACGGGAGAAACCATCCCGGCAACAAGACCAAGCGCAACTACCTGACGCACAGCGAACATGAAAGCTCCTGGACACTCAAATTCAACCTGAACAATTGAGCCGCCAGAATACCAGACGGTCCCATCGGGACAAGTCTGTATTGACTTCCATCTAAACAACGTATGCCCAGCAACGCGCAAACGTCTTTTTGGGATTTGGAGAGATTGCTTTTGTCTGCAATTCCGAAAAGACCGCCGTCACAGAAGATCGGACCCCACTCTACGTCGTACATGTCGAGTGGGAAGGTGGCTAGCCTCGGATCATCTCTACCCAGAGTTTGGTTGCTCCCAAACAGTTGAGGCAGCGCGTGCATATACCTCAAGACGTCGTTGCCGATTTCCAAGGCGAAACTGCAGACGAATTGCCTGCAAAAACAAGGAATCCCGGACAAAATCATCGCAGCAGCAATCGCTAAGATGTAACGCAACCCCAGCCTGAATTGCCCCGGCTTCTACTGCCGACGAAGCTTCCGCTTCACCCAGAAAGTTCCCAGATATCCCAGCGACAACACCATCACCGTCAATCCAAGCGGTATCCCCACCCACTTGTACGTCAGGGCAAAGTCCACATGATGGCCCCCTGCGTTGTAAAAAAGAATGCTGAAAATCGCAATAAAAGTCGCCGCAAAGAACGCCATCATTCCTGCCGCCACGCCCATGATCAAGCTCGCGAACCACCCAAGATCCTTCACCGGCGCGCCAAACACATACCCTGTGCCCAGCGTCTTCTTTTCATTCGAATTCATCTTGTACGCCGCCTGTGTCATTCCAGTTAGAATAAACCCTCATGGCTGAAAGCGTACACACCGATACATCGTTGCTTCACGCGACCCAACTAGCGCCCACCCTGACGCTACGGCGCTCACCCAACGGCATCCGTTTTACCAGTTACGGAGAAACCAAGCTCGCCGACCTCGATCTCGACCGCATCGTCCAGGCCGTACCCGCTGCCATCGCTCCTGCCCTCGGTGACCGCGGTTTCTACTTCGTGCCCCTGACCCTCGCGGAAGCCCCCGATGGCGCGCCCCTCGCCCCCGGCGATACCCTCATCGCCTCCGTCTACACCACCGAGCTATCCGAAGACGCCATCTGCCATCGCAACGTCGCCCTTCTCGCCACCCCCGCCGAACCCGCCCATGAAGGCGTCTTCATCTCCGCGCGCCTCCTGCCGGACAACTTCGCCCTCGCGTTCGAGTTCTTTATCAATGTCGGCCACGCCTTCGCTGCAGAAGCCGGCATCCCCGACTCCTTCGCCACCCTCGCCTGGTCTCAGGCCCTCGCCGGAGTCCGCGGCGAAACCAGCCAGGACGCCTGGGAAGCCCGCAACGATGCCCTCCTGAACACAAAGGAAGCCATTAGAAAAGAAGCCCCCGGCCTCTCCTCCTCCACCACACGCCCCGCCGCCGCTCAAAAGCGCAGCCTCTTCCTGGCCCGCCGTGCCACCGAAACCCCCGCAGACCCCAGCCCCACCGATTCCACCGCGCACGACGAAAAAGCCAAGCTTGAGTTCATCGAAAGTGCCTACGCCGACGCACTCGCCATCTATCAACTCTCCCTCGCCGTAGACTTCGACTACTCCGAACTCCGCGAGCGCGAGTACCCCCTCATCGCCCCGGCCGCCCTCGCCGAGCGCCTCCGCCTCATCGCCCAGCTCTTCCCCCCCAACCCCGGCTACGACTTCGACATCCGCTACCGCCGCCGCGGCGCCTGAAAGATCCCAATCCAGAAAACCCCTCCGTGCCTGATTCATCGCAGCCCCATCGCGATGAGTGCTAAAGATCTGCGCCATCTTCCGGACGGTCATCGCGAACGAAATGGCGGTTGCCCTTGCGATTTCGCACCGTCCCATCTCAAACTCCACCCCATCCGGAACAAACCGAACCCTTACTAAAATCTGCATCCTATGTTCCATACTCCCAGTTACGTCCATGGGAGCGGGAGTAACGCATGAACCAGAAGTTCCGCAACGCAGTCCTCACCCTTGGCCTGCTCGCCGCAGCCGCAACCCCCGCCTTCGCCCGTTTCGAACCCGTCACCTGCGGCAACAATCCCTTCACCCCCGAGCAGGAGATCGCCGAAGGCAACAAGGTTGCGCTCGAAGTCTACAAACAAATGCCCGTCCTCCCGGACAACGACCCCGTCTCTCGCTACATCCAGCAACTCGGCGCGCGTCTTGTCCAGCAGGCGCCTCTCGTCCCCGGCGTCAATCAGCAATGGCCCTTCAACTTCCATGTCGTCGCCAGCCAGGACATCAACGCCTTCGCCCTCCCCGGAGGCAGCATCTTCGTCAATCTCGGAACCATCCAGGCCGCTGAGACCGAAGCCCAGCTTGCCGGCGTCATGGCCCATGAGATCTCACACGACGTCATGCGCCACTCCACCTGCAACCTCGTCCATCAGCGCAACAAGTCCATCCTCTACGGTCTCGGCCAGATCGGCTCCAGCATCCTCCTCGGCAACGGCACCGTCGGCCAACTCGCCCAGACTGGCCTCGGCATCGGCCAAAGCCTGGACTTCCTCCGCATGTCCCGCACCGACGAGCAGCAAGCCGACCTCCTCGGTGTCAACATCCTCGACCGCTCCAACTTCGACCCCCGCGGCCTCCCCCAGTTCTTTGAGGTCATCCAGGCCAAGTACGGCGCCGGCGGAGCCCAGTTCCTCTCCGACCATCCCAATCCCGGCAACCGCATGCAGTACGTCAACGCAGAGATTGCAACCCTCCCCCAACTCGACCGCCCCATCGTCTCCGAAGCGTCCTACAACCAGATTCACTCCCTCGCCATGCAGCATCGCGCGCTCAGCGGAGAAGATATAAAGACCGGCGGCTGGAAGGGAAGCGGCCAGTACGCCTCGCAACCCGGAGGCTCTGCCAGGGTCCAGCAAAGCGGCGCGGGCTACCCCCAGCAGGGCAACCAGCAGAATGGCAACCAGCAACAGGGAAACTATCCGCAACGGGGAAACACAGACCCGCAGAATGGTAATCAAGGCCAGCAAGGTCAAAACGCTGGAGGCATCGCGCCCCTCAGTCGTACACGGCTCGGCCTCCGCGATCGCCTGAATACCTTCCAGGGTCCGGGCTGGTCCATCCGCTATCCCTCCACCTGGCGCCAGACTGCAGACGGAAACGCCTCCGGGGGAAACAATCAGGTCAACCAACAGGGACAGCGTGCCCAGACTCCGGCCACCACGCTCGCCCCTCCCGGCGGCGCAGGTTCCTTCGGCCTCGCTTATGGAGTCGTCATCGGCGTAGAGCGCTTTGGAGACAACAACGGAGTCTACGATGTGGAGGACCTCGGCCGCGCAACCGATGCCATCACGCAGCGCTTTCTCGCAGCCGACCCCAACATGAGCCAGACCGGTTCCACCAACCAGGTTACAGTCAACGGTCAACCAGCCATGGCAGTCGAACTCCGCGGCACCTCACCCGTAATCAACGGTAACCAGCGCCAGACCGAGCGCGACCTGCTGGTCGTAGTCGTTCGCCCGGATGGAGACGTCAACTACCTTGTCTTCGTAGCCCCCCAACAGGACTTCCCAACCCTGAAATCCACCTTTGACTCCATGCTAAGAACCTTCTCATCCCAATAACCAGCCAGCGCCAGGCCACGAACAGTGGCTTGGCGTGCCTCTCCCCGGCAGCCCCTACCGGATAGCCGCCATAGCCGCCCGAAACAACCCTTCAAAGTTCCCCCCCGCCTCCGCATCCCTCTTCATCGCCGCTTCGATCGCCTTCTGCGCAATCGCCCGCGCATACCCCAGGTTCACCAGCGCCGAAAGCACATCCTCCCCCACCGCCCCATGGCTCACGGCGCTCGTCTGCGTCGGCGCCACAGCCAACTCATCCAGCTTGTCCTTTAGCTCCAGCACCACCCGCTCCGCTGTCTTCTTCCCAATCCCCGGAATCCGAACCAGCGTCCCATGGTCTCCCGCCCGGATCGCCGTCACCAGCCTCGCCGCGTCGATCCCCGACAATACCGTAATCGCCAGCTTCGGCCCAATCCCCGTAATCGTCAGCAGCCGTTCGAACAGCCGTTTCTCCTGCACCTCAACAAACCCGTACAGCGCCAACTGGTCTTCCGCCACCTTCGTAAAGATATGCAGCTTCGCCTCTGTACCTTCCGCCGGCAGCGCAGAGAACGTAGCCACGGAGATCGCGACGTCATACCCCACGCCACCGCACTCCACAACACATTGATTCGGGGATTTACCAAGCAGCAGCCCGCGCAGATGAGCAATCATGGCCCAATTCTAGCCCGAACCAACCTCCTCATCCGGCCCGCATCGGTTGTCATCCCACAGGCGATCCGCGCTTGCCCTCGCCCTGACGTCAGCCGATCCCCCAAAGCCTTCCGTGGCCCCTCCCTCGCAGCCTCACCCCTATACTCCCTCCAAACCCGAACCCTTGACATTCCTCCTCGAGCATCGGACACTTCAGCCACGCTATCTCGCTGCGGAAAGGGTGCGCTTGACCGACGAAACCGCAAGCCGTGTCAGCCTCACGCTCGAGTCCAGACTCGAAAGCGTCGAGACAGTCGAACAAACCACACTCGACTTCGCTCAACGCGCCGGCTTCGACGAAGACACCGCCAGCAATCTCGCCATGGTCGTCCGCGAGGCCGCCGTCAACGCCGTCATACATGGCAACAAATACGACCACAACAAGCACGTCACCGCCACCTTCGACCTCTCCACCGAAGCCCTCGTCATCACCGTAGCCGACCAGGGCGGAGGACTCGATCCCGACAAACTTCCCGACCCCCTCGCCGCAGAAAATCTCCTCCGCACCAACGGTCGTGGAGTCTTTCTCATGCGAGCCTTCATGGATGAGGTACACTTTCGCAAGCTAACCCCGGGTACGGAAATCACCATGATCAAGCGGCGATCGTTGCCCGCCTGATCCAACAAGACATTTCTATCAATGAGGAGATGGACCGATGAGCATGAAATTCAAGACGCGCCAGGTAGACGGCGTCACCGTCCTGGACCTGAACGGCCGCATCACACTGGGCGAAGGCAGCGTTACTCTCCGCGATGCCGTGCGCGACGTGCTGAGCAAGGGTTCCAACCGCATCCTGCTGAACCTCGCCAACGTCGACTACATCGACAGCTCCGGCATCGGTGAACTCGTCAGCGCCTTCACAACCGTAAAAAACAGCGGCGGCGAACTCAAGCTCCTGCAGCTCACCAAGAAGGTCCACGACCTCCTCCAGATCACCAAGCTCTACACCGTCTTCGACATCAAAGATGACGAAGCCACCGCTATCTCCTCCTTCACCGCCTGACCCAATCGCCTCGCGCTAAAACAGAAGGAACCTTCCAGAAGCCGCCAAGCCCAAAGCGAGGCGGCTTTCGTCTGCCTCCTCACCTCCCGCATGAGTCTGCACCTGAATCTTTCATGTCCCATTCCTCACAGCTCGCTGGCGTGGGCTGAATGGGATCCACCACTCCCCACAAAACTCCGGCCCCGCCTCTCCGGCCCAAACCAGAACAACCCCACCAACACCAGGATGACGCACCCCTCAAACATCGTCAGCGTCCAGGAGTACCCAAGCCGCTTCTCCACCAGGCTCTGCAAAGAAGGCAACGGCGAAGATCCCAGCACCCCCAGCTGATAAACAAACCCCGTAAACAACCCCCGAATCGCATCCGGCGACAACTCATTCAAATGCGCCGGAATCACTCCGAACGCACCCTGCACTCCCGCCTGCATCATCACCGAACCCACCAGAACCATCGCCAGCGTTCCCCCAAACGCCCACGCCGGAATCGATACCAGGCAAACTCCCAGCGCCAGCAGCAGCCCATTCCGCCGCCCAATCCTCTCTGAAAGCGCCCCTACCGTCAGCGCCCCCACAATCGCTCCGATGTTATAAAGCACCGGAATCCCGTAAGTCGCCTTCATCCCCAGCACCGTAGCCTTGGCCACAAACGGCAGGCTCTTCAAAAAATCGGGATACAGATCCTGCGTCCCATGCGACAGACAGGTCATCATCGTCATCACCACCAGCAGGTACAAAAACGGCTTGATATTCGCCATCAGCGTCGTCCCCATCGACCGTACCGTTTGACCCTTCCCCCCCTGCGCCACCCGCTGCTGTCTCCACGCCTCAGACTCCGGCGCCTTCCATGTAATCAGCACAATCGCCACAGCCACCACGGCTCCCACGAAAAACATCGAAGGCCATCCCCACCGTGGCGCCACCGTCTGGATCGCAATCGAAGCCATCAGGTACCCAAACGGATACCCACCCTGCATCATCCCTGAAAGAAAACCCCGCTTCCGTCGCGGTGCCGACTCCATCGCATACGAAGCCCCAATCCCCCAGTACCCGCCCATCCCGATCCCATACAGCCCACGAAAGATCATGAACCACAAATAAGTAGGTGCCAACCCACTCAGCATCGTCATCGCAGAAAAATAAACAACGCAAAGCATCAGCGGCAGACGCCGTCCAAACCTGTCCGCCAACCCCCCAAACAGCAGCGCGCCAACCGGCCTCATGGCCAGCGTAAACGTCAGCGAAAGCACAATCGCGGACTTCGACACGTGAAACTTCGAAGACAGCTCATTGAACAAAAACACGACCACAAAAAAGTCGAACGCATCCAGCACCCACCCCAGAATCCCACCCGCCACCGCATACTGCCACCCCGGCGTATCCGTCTCCGGCACATCCCGCACCACTGAATCCAAAACCTCAACCTGCATCAGTATCCTTTGCTCAACAGCACCGCTGGAATGCGCCGAGTCTACCCGGTCCACAAAAGGGAATCAACCACCCCCGCCATATCCCCCAGGTCAAAGACAAGCCAAAGTCCGCATGCCCCAGGTCTAGCTTCTGAGACCTGCAATCAAACCACCCTCTTTTTTCCGTCCTCCCGAACGGAAATGCCTATCGCACCCAGACCCTCCATGCGATACGCTTCTCCCAATCCTCATGTCCACCCTCTACACAAGAGTCACCCTCCGCGTAGCCCCCTTCCTCATCCTCCTTTACCTCGTCGCCTTCCTAGACCGGGTCAACGTCTCCTTCGCCTCTCTCTCCATGAACCGCGACCTCAACATCCCCGACGACCTCTTCGGCCTCGCC
Source organism: Rhodanobacteraceae bacterium (assembly GCA_043783275.1). GTDB lineage: Bacteria > Acidobacteriota > Terriglobia > Terriglobales > Acidobacteriaceae > Edaphobacter. The sequence goes on along the minus strand of JAYVZP010000077.1, from coordinate 939 downwards.
GCCGGCATCTTCTTCCTCGGCTACCTCTTCTTCGCCGTCCCCAGCAACCTCATGCTCATCCGCCTTGGTGCCCCCCGCTGGATCGCCATCCTCATGGCCATCTGGGGCGCGCTCTCCTGCGGTCTCGCCTTCGTCCACGGTCCCATCGCCTACATCGTCCTGCGCTTCCTCATCGGCGCGGCTGAAGCCGGCTTCTTCCCCGGCATCATCCTCTACCTCACCCGCTGGCTTCCAGGCTCTCAACGCGGCGGCATCATGGCTCTCTTCACCTTCTCCATTCCGCTTTCGAACATCCTTGGCGCCCCCATCTCCGCCGCCATCCTCTCCATGAACGGAACCGGCAACCTCCACGGCTGGCAATGGCTCTTCCTCCTTGAAGGCTTACCCTCCCTCCTCCTCGCCTGCCTGGTCCCGTACTTGCTGGCCGCAGGTCCCGCAGAAGTCTCCTGGCTCACCCCCACTGAAAAACAATCCCTCCTGACCCGGATAAAGTCAGAAAACCTCCCGCCCGAAACCAGACCCAGCCACCGCGAACTAATCATCCCGGCCCTCACCTACTTCGTCCTCATGATCGGCCTCTACGCCCTCAGCTTCTGGGTCCCACGCATCCTCTCCAGCCACGGCGTCGCTCTCCACTGGCTGGGCTGGGCCACCGCCCTCCCCTCAGCCTTCGGAGCCCTTGGGATGCTCCTCTGGAGCCGCATCTCCGATCGCCTCGGTCAACGCCAACGCCACCTGGCCGCTGCCTTCGCCCTTGCCGCCATCGGCATCGCCACCGCCGCCCTCTCCCCCAGTCGCGGTGCATTGTGGCCCCTCATAGGCTTCTCCGCCGCAGCCATCGGCGTCCTCGCCGCGATGCCCATCTTCTGGGCCTCCCTCAGCCAGCGCCTCACCCCCGCCCGCGCCGTCGTAGCCATCGCCGCCGTCAACTCCATTGGC
>JAYVZP010000076.1:0-11078 GCA_043783275.1 Rhodanobacteraceae bacterium | reverse complement strand
CTTCCATCCTTCATCCAGCTGAGACCGCTGAACTTTACCCATTCCACCAGGTCCGGCAGATCGTGTCCGGTGGCGACTTCCTTCACATGAACTTTCTCCACATCGCTTCCCGCCTCTGCAAGCGAGTAGGCCAACAGCTTACCGTCCTCGCTCACGCTGGAGCCACCCAGAGCAATGGTGCCGTCCGCCGCCAGCGTGTTGGGGTCGAGAAGCACTTTGGAATCGCCCTCCGGCCCCTGCTGCCAATAAAGGACGCTCTGATTCTGCAAACCGCTATTCCTCGAATAAAAGTAGCGCCCACCTTCTCGGCCTGGCGCAGAGATGCGCTCGAAGTTGTTCAACTCCATCAGCCGGGCATGGATCTTCGCACGCGCCGGCACATCCTTCAGAAAGTTTTGCGTAACCGCATTTTCCGCATCCACCCAGGTCTTCACCTCAGCGGAGTCAACGTTCTCCATCCACCGGTACGGATCCGCGACTTTGGTTCCGAAGTAGTCATCCACCTGTTCCGCCAACCGCGCCGCCGGATACTTCAAGGTCGGCCCCTCGCTCACATTTGCAGATGCACTCATTGCCAAAGCTCCCATCATCAAACCCATTACCAGGCGCATGCTTACCCTCGCAGAGCGCGTTGGCTCTCACGGTCAATCTACCACTACAAGTGTCCTTGGCTTGCGATACCCTAAACAGATGCGAATCCTCATCGTCGGTGCGGGTGCACTGGGTGGCTACTTTGGTGCGCGCCTCCTCCACGCGGGCCGGGACGTGACGTTTCTTGTCCGCCCGCAACGCGCACAGCAACTCGCTGCAGAAGGCCTGCGCGTCCTCAGTCCCAAAGGTAATCTGTCGATTGACAAGCCACCCATGGTCCAGGCCGAAGAACTACGCGGTCCGTACGACCTTATCCTTCTGAGCTGCAAGGCCTACGATCTCGTCAGTGCCATGGACTCCTTCGCCCCTGCCGTAGGCCCTGACACCGCGATTCTGCCGCTGCTCAACGGCCTGGGCCACATGGCCACATTGGATGCGCGTTTCGGCCGGCGGCACGTGCTTGGAGGCCTGAGCAATATATCCGCGGTTCGCCTGCCGGACGGAAGCATCGAGCATCTGGGCACACTAGATCATCTGTTCTTTGGCGACCGCGACCAGCCCTCGAGCGACCGGGTTCAACGGATCGCCGCATCGCTTGGGCACTCCGACTTTGATGCGCGCCTTCGCCGAAACATCCTGCAGGACATGTGGGACAAGTGGGTCACGATCGCTACCGGCGCGGGGATTACCTGCCTGATGCGCGCACCCATAGGCGACATTGTCTCCGCCGGCGCCGTTCCGCTCGTCCTTCAGCTTCTGGATGAATGCGCCGCCATAGCTGCACGAGAAGGCTTTCCTCTGTCACAAGCCACGTTTGATCGCATTGAGAGCGTGTTTACGGAACCCGGTTCGCTCTACACGACCTCCATGCTGCGGGACCTTGAAGCAGGCGCAGCGATTGAAGCGCACCAGATCCTGGGCGACCTGCTGGATCATGCCCGCCGGGGTCAGGTCGCCACACCTCTGCTTGTGATCGCCCATTTCCACGTAAGTTGTTATGAAGAGCGCCGCAAGCGCGAAGCTTAAGATGAGTCTTCCTGGGTCGTTCGCCAATAAAAGCGGGACCGTATAGGGACGTCTCCCCCGGTCCCGCTCTCATCCCTGATCACATCCTGCTTGGAATTGGCCTAGTTCAGTACTGGGACCATAATCTTTTGGCCGACTTGAATCTTGTTTGCGTCTTCCATTCCATTGGCCTTGACGATTGCTTCATACTTGTTGGCATTGCCGTAGAACAGCTTGCTGACCTTGCTCAGGTTGTCGCCTGCGGCAATGGTGTAGCTCTGCTCTGCGCCGCCGGTGTTGGTGATCTCATGCTTCAGATCCGCGAACGTTGGATCGACAGCCTTGATCGCATCCCAAACCCGGTCCTCCACTACCTTGGAAGGGACCTGGGCGACCAGGTGGTATTGCTCGCCAACCAGTTCCGACCCGACAAACTTCGCGCCATACGGTTCAAACTGCTTCACCACGTCCACGACGGGCGCATACTTCGACTGCAAAGCTTCAAAATCTGCCATATATTCTTCTCCCTTTCAGTGATGATTGTCTTAGAGGAACTTTCCCAGAATCTGCGAAGCCATTCCGCTAAATCCGCCTGAAGGCGCCTGTTGCTGGCCATTCTGCGCAAAGTGCGCGATCACCATGGGCAGCACGATTGCCAGGCCAGCCTTCGCCATTTCCGGAGAGATGTTTGCCTTTGCCGCCACGATATCGATCAGTCCGGTCCCATGCAGACCCTGTTGCACCTGCTCGGGGGTGGCCGTGGTCTGCGCGCCGGAAGCCCAGCTCTGCACGTGCTCTCCCATGCCGTTCTGTTGAAGGCTCGCTATCACTCCAGCCAGTCCACCCGGATGGTCATCCAGCGCCTGCATCAGACCGCCCGCAACGTGTGTGTTTGTTCCGCCGGTCTGCGACATAGCCTGTGCTGCCATTTGCTCCAGTGAGTCCATGATGCCCATGTGGTATACCTCTCGCGCACATTATATGCACGCAACTGCTGAAAGGAGATGACGAACAGAAAGAATAAAAAAGTGGCAGTCCTGGGTCGCTGGGCACAACATTACCTCGCATCAGCCCCGAGCCGGCAGACTCTTGTCTTCGCTCCTGTTGTTTGCATCCTTGCACCCTCGACGGCTCCTCATCTTCGGCTCTATGTATTTCGGCTCTATGTATATAGAGGGATTCTCAAACGCAGCAAAACCGGGATCAAGTCAGGTTCTTCCGGCTTGACCCAAAAGATGAATGGACAATCTGCCCGCAAACAAATAAACCACGCGGCTCTTTCTGCTCCGCGAGTTCATATCCGAGAGGTTTTCCCAAGCCTTAAATTACCAACCGAACCTTCCATAAATAGAACTACTTTGCTCGTGGATATCAACCTGGATCCGTAAAACCATAGACCCGGCCAGCGGATCATCCGACTCACCATACAAATGATTAGTGTTTTAACAATGAAACTTCCGGTTAACGTATAAAAACGGTGCTCCAGGCGATTGGAACAAAAAGTGCTCTCTGTCACATCGTTGTGACTTCCCGGAGGTTCTTTGAAAAACCTGAAGTATGTGTCCCCTCTTTTTGCAATCGCAATTCTGTCCGCCTCGGCTGGCGTAGCTGCTGCCCAGGCTACCAGTGGCGATCTGGTTGGAACGGTACGCGACTCGTCCGGCGCCCTGCTCCCCGGTGCGACTGTCACCATCAAAGATGAGGCAACTGGCGTGACGACCAACACTGTCGCCGGAACCAGCGGCGAATTCCGCGCCGGCAACCTCCTGCCTGATCACTACAGCATCACCGTTACGGCTCCTGGTTTCCAGTCTTACACTATGCGCGGCGTGGCCGTTGACCTCAACAAGACCTCTACTCAAAACATCACGCTCTCTGTCGGAACCAGCGCCACCGTTGAAGTCTCCGCGGATTCCGGCGTCGTTCTCGACACCACAACGACTAACCTGACGACCACCTTCTCCAATGAAGAGCTCTCGTCCCTGCCCACCGCTTCGGTCGGCCTCGGCGTCATCAACACCTCGCTCCTCAGCCCTGGTGTTGCCTCCACCGGTGGTATCGGTATCGGCGTCGGACCCTCCGTAGGGGGCCAGCGTCCGCGTAACAACAACTTTGAAATCGAAGGCGTTGACAACAACAACAAGGCGGTCACCGGTCCGCTGGTGTATCTCCCCAATGACTCTGTCGGCAACTTTACCCTGATTACGAACCAGTTCTCGCCGGAGTTCGGCCACTCGTCAGGCGGCCAGTTCAATACCACGGTCCTCTCCGGAACAAACAAGTTCCACGGCAAGTTGTATGAGTACTTTCAGAACCGCAACCTGAACTCGGCGGGCGGAACCGCAGGCAACAAGATCCCGAATCCCCGCTACGACAACAACCGTTATGGCGGCCAGCTCGGCGGACCCATCTTCCACGATAAGCTCTTCTTCTTCGCCAACTTCGAACGGAACAGTATCGGCCAGGGGCTGAGCTATAACCTGTGCACACCCGATGCAGCCGGTCTAGCGACTCTGAAGAGCGCCAGTTCCTCCTTCAGTGCAGTAAATTATCAGCAATTCCTCCTCTACACGCCCCTCGCAACGACAACCGGGCCGGGCGGAATCGATGCCACAAACGACGCTGCCTGCGCCGTATCCACCAAAGGCCCTCAGACGACTTCGGTGACAAACGCCGCCGGCGTAGCTTCAACTGTTTCGCTTGGAAATTATCTGGTCAGCAAGGCGACGTTCACAAACTTCGACGCCCTGACCACCAGCGTCGATTACAACGTAACCAGCTCGGACTCGCTTCGTGTGCGTTATATCTACAACAAGCAATCAGCCCAGGACATTGCAGCCCAGCTCCCGATCTTCTTCACAACGGCGCCTTACAAGTACCACCTCTTCGCGCTCTCGGAGTACCACACCTTCACGCCGAACCTCACCAATGAGTTCCGTGTCGGTTTCAACCGCTTCGCAAACACTACTACTGCTGGCAATTTCCAGTATCCCGGTCTGGATGTCTTTCCCAATCTTCAATTTGACGACATGGGCCAACTGAATGTTGGGCCTGATGGGAACGCGCCTCAGTTCACTATCCAGAATCTGTATCAGGTGACGGACAACGTGAGCTACGTCAAGGGCAAGCACACGATCAAAGTCGGATTCGATGGTCGGAAGTATATCTCCCCCCAGGGCTTTACCCAGCGTGCTCGCGGTGACTATCAGTACAGCAGCATCAACGTCTTCCTGCACGATATCGCACCGGATGACTTCGCCGAGCGCTCGACCGGTAACCATACCTACTACGGCGACCAGACGGCGCTGTACGGTTACGCGAACGATACCTGGCGTATATCCCCCAACATCACCCTCAACGCCGGACTCCGTTACGAGTTCACCTCGGTGCCGTTTGGCGAGCGCTCTCAGTCCCTGAATGCAGCGGCTTCTGTACCCGGTCTGATCGACTTCCACGCGCCCAAGCCGAGCTACACCAACTTTGCACCCCGCGTCGGAATCAATTACGCGCCGGACAATAAGACCTCCATTCGCGCCGGCTTCGGCATCGCTTATGACGTCCTTTTCGACAATCTGGGCACACTCTCATTCCCGCCCCAGTACTCCGTTACTAACGATGTTGGGAGCGGCACAGCACCCGCAGAAGGATCCGCCGACTTCCTTAAAAATGGCGGTCTTCTTCCTGGGACCGGAAGCGGGGCGATTGTCTACCCCACTACTCCCGCCGGTTTGATAGCGCAGCGCGCAGCTACCTCGGCTTTCCTGCCGGACCAGGTCCTGCCCTACGCGGAAACCTACACTCTGACCATCCAGCGCACGATTGGTAGCTCCTTCACCGCAGAGGTCGGCTATATCGGAACCCGTGGTATCCATCTCGCGACGCAGGATCAGATCAACCGGCAGCCCAAGGCGACGGCACAAAACCAGTTGTTCACGGTTGCCAACGGCGGCAATGTCATCGCGGGTTCCAACAGCAACAACACGCTGTCTCAGATAGCTTCTCTTTCGAACATCGTCCCGGGATTTCTGAACGCCCCCGGTGGCGCTTTCACGGGCAAGATTACCTCCTACCAGCCTTACTCCGGATCCAACTACAACGGACTGGTGGCTAACCTCACCCGCCGCATGCAGAATGGCCTCCAGCTTAACTTCTCCTACACCTACTCCAAAACGATGGATAGCGCTACGGCGGAAGTATTCGCTACCACCCTCACTCCGCGCCGCCCGCAGAACTCGCAATGCATCGCATGCGAATATAGCCGTTCGGCTCTGGACCGTACGCATCGCATCACTCTCGCGGCACTCTACGACCTGCCGCTCTACAAACACTCCAGCAATTTTTTCAAGAAGAACCTGATCGGTAACTGGGAAGTGGCTCCCATCTACACCTATGAGTCGCCCGAGTACGCAACTGCTCTCGCTGGCTACAATTCCAACTTGAACGGCGATAGCAAAACCGCGATCGATCGCCCGAACATCAATCCCAACGGCGTCAAAGGAACGGGTTCAGGCGTCGTCCCCTACGTCAACGGAGCACTTGCCTCCAATTGCCCAATTGGCAGCCCCAAGGCGGCTAACGGCAATGGTACGAGTCTCTTCGCAGCCTGCGCCGCGGATACAATAGGTTACTCTGCAGGTTCTCTCAGCAAGGGAACTTCTGGCTCTACGGGTAACGTCAGCCCCTTCCAGGTCTTTACTCCTTCTAACGCTTACTACGTTGCTGCAGGCCCAGGCACATCGCCCAACGCCGCACGCAACACGTTACCTATCCGTCCGATCAACAACGTTGACCTTGCAGCGTACAAGCGCGTCACGCTCCGTGATCGCTATGGCATCGAGCTCGGCGTTCAGGCCTTCAACGTCCTCAACCACGCCCAGTACATTCCCGGAACCGTTGACAACGTAAATACATCCAGCTTTGTCGCCAATTACAACTTCAACACGGCTTCGAGCGGCTTCTTCAATCAGCCGCAGAAAGTCTTCAGCAACAATCCTCGCACCATGCAGCTAACCGGCAAGATCACCTTCTAATCGCAAACCAACAAGCAAAAAGGGCGCTCCTCGGAGCGCCCGTTTCACGTCTGCTATTTATCTAAAAAGCGTGCAATCTGGAAGCGGATCGAATCAGCTAGTGTGCCCCTCCGGCTCTTCCTCACCCGGGAGCGGACTCAATCCCAGCCCCCGACCCTCTTTCTTCTTCTTGCGGGTCGGAAAGGCCTGGGGCGGCGGTGGAGGCGTCAGGATGTTCTGCACCTGCTGCTCGACGGCTCCCCAGTACTTGATGTCTGCCGGACGCGCGGAGGGCACGCTTTGCCGCAGACGTGCGTACCAGAGGCTCCACTCCAGTTCTTTGCTGTTGTTGTTGTCGATCGCGGCCTGTACCCGCCGCACTTCACTGGGAACTGCCATTGCTATGCCTTCACTGTCTGGGCAACAGGCGCGAGGCCCGTCGATTCTGCCTGTTCCTGCGCGTGGTAGCTCGAGCGCACCAGGGGCCCGGATTCAACGTGCTTGAAGCCCATGCCGAGCGCCTCGTGCTTCAAAAAGGCAAACTCGTCCGGTGTATAAAACCGGCTCATGACCAGGTGATCTTTGGACGGGCGAAGGTATTGCCCGATCGTCAGGATATCCACTTTACGATCCGCCAAATCGCGAAACACTGTCAGCAGTTCATGAATCTCTTCACCCAGACCCACGATAATTCCCGTCTTGGTCACCTGGTTGAAGCCCATCTCGGCGGCAATCTTTTTTGTCTGCTCCAGAAACCGCAACGACCGCGGATACTTTCCGCCGGACTTCGCAATCCGATAGAGCCGCGGCACGGTCTCGATGTTGTGATTCAGAATATCCGGCCTGGCCGCGACCACCAGTCGCAGGGAAGTCTCCTTGCCCTGGAAGTCCGGTGTCAGCACTTCGACGCGGCATCCCGGCGCCTGCGCCCGAATCTCGCGAATCACCTCTACGAATGCATGCGCGGCCCCGAGGTTGTCGTCATCCCGGTTCACACTGGTGACCACAGCGTGCGCGAGGCCCAGTTGAGCGACCGCGTAAGCCACCCGGCGCGGCTCATCCATGTCGATCGGCTCCGGCTTGCCCTTGGGCACCGCGCAGAAACCACAACGCCGCGTGCACAGGTTGCCGAGCATCATGAACGTCGCGGCCTTCTGGTTCCAGCACTCGCCGATGTTGGGGCACTGTGCGCTCTCGCACACGGTATGCAGGTTCAGATCGCGGGCCATCTTCTTGAGCGCGTGGAACGTCTCGCCTACGGGAGCCTTTGCCTTGAGCCATTCCGGCTTGCGAACCGCAACCCGGGGGCCAAGGTCAATTTGTACGAGTTCAGAGGTTACTGCTGCCGTCGCCATCACTTTTATTGTAAGCTCCCGGCTCAGGCCTTGTCCCTTGCCGCCCTGGCCGCGGTGCGCGCGCCATGAGCCTCCTTCGTCGCGCAGTAGAGCACCCGCTCGACCGCGCAGATCACATTTCCTTCGAGGTCCACTACGTCAACCTGAAACATCGGCTCATAAACGCCGTCCCGCGCCAGCGCTTCGCGGATCTCGGCCAGGCGCTCGTCCGTCAGCTCAAAGTGCGCCTTCACGGCGGTCACGCCCGGTCGCTTGAACCGAATGGAGCCAGCCTTGTCCCATACGACGAAGCCTCGGCCCAGCGCATGGCGCAGCATGACCATGTAAAACGGGTCGGTCATGCTGAAGAGGCTTCCACCAAAGTGCGTTCCGACATAGTTCCGGTTCAGCCGCGTAAGCCGCATCTCCACGTCCAGCGACCGAAGATCATCCGACTGCCGCGTCACCCGAATTCCTGCGCCCAGCAGCGGCGGCCAAAGATTGATCCACCGCATCGCCCGCGCTGGTGTGAACAGGCCCTTCGTCACAGCATTCTGTCTCTGACTTCCGGCCGGACGAGGTAGAGAAAGAACATCAGCATAAAAAATCCCTGGATGATTGTCGGCACCGCGTGGATCTTGCTGAAGAGATAAAAATAGCTTGCGCTCAACAGCAGGCAGCCGGCCATCACGGTGGCGTGCCCCCACCGCCGCATCCGCAGCAGGCCGGACAGCCCTACCACCAGGATTGTGCACAGCGCCAGCACGCCGTACTTCACCGCCCCCAGGCCATAAAGGTTACGAAGCGCACCAAACACGTTGATAAGCGTCAGCAGGAGCAGGAACAGGGCGATCCCGGCGACTCCGGGCAACATCTTTCCTTTCGCGACCGGGGGGGGCGCGCTTGCGTTTTCGGGGTCGGTCGTCTTCGGGTTTGTCGTCAAAGCGTGTGCATGTAGGCGAGCAGGTCGTCCACATCTCCGTTATCCAGCTGATTACCTATGGCCGGCATCAGGTTGCGGCCATGCAGGATTGTGGCGGTCACACGTTCGTCCGTGGCGGCGGCACCGCTTGGCAGCGAAGACTTTTTGAACACGCCCAGCATGGAGGGGCCATGCAGCGAGCCCGTCTCGCGATCGTAATGGCAGGCCGCGCAACGGGTCTGGAACACTGCGTGTCCGCGCGCCTGCTGCGGATTCAACTCGGAAAGAGCCATCGGGGGAGGGGTGCTGTGGCAACCCGTAAGGGCCGCAATACAGCCCGCGATCAGCGTTACTGAAAATAATTTCATTGTCTACTATTCTCTCATTCCGCGCCGAGGCCTTATCGACTCTATGCATACTTACCCCCTAACCGTTACAATCGTGCGGAGTACAACATCCATCCCATGTATTATCGTCGGACAACCTGACGTGCTTTCTTCCAAGGAGACTTACGCCCCATGAATTTGACTGTACGAGTGCCGGTCACAGCCGGATTAATGGCCCTCCTTTTGATCTCTGCCACCGGATGCAAGCGTCTGCGTGCCGCCGATCAGTTGAACAAAGGCGTGGCCGCCTTCAAGAATGCTCGTTTTGAAGAGGCCGAGAACCGCTTCCAGAGCGCTCTCGACATCGATCCGAGCTATGACAACGCGCGGCTCTACCTCGCGACGACCTACAGCTCGCAGATCGTGCCGAATCTAGACACGCCCGAAAACAAGAAGATCGCCCAGATGGCCTACGACGGATTTTCGGAAGTCTTGAAGAAGGACCCGAACAGCGTCCCGGCCCTCAAGCAGATCGCATCCATTGACCGCAACACGGGCAAGCTGGAAGAGGCCAAGGCCGACGAGAAGAAGGTCATCTCGCTCGTCCCCAACGACGCCGAAGCCTACTACACCGTTGGTGTCGTCGACTGGCTCCAGGCTTACAAGAACGCAACTACGGTGTTGCAGAGTGAAGGCCTGACGGACAAGAGCGATGGAAACTTCAAGCTCTCGAAGGCCGGCTGTGCCCGCTTGTCTGCGCAGAATACGCCGCTCGTTACCGAAGGTCTCGAGTACCTGGCCAAGGCTGTCCAAATCAATCCGACCTACGAAGAAGCCATGACCTACCTCTCGCTCATGAGCCGACGCAAGGCCGATCTCGAATGTGGAAACGTCGAGGCTGTCAAAGTTGACCTCGCCGCCGCCGACATGTGGGCCCAGAAGTCCATGGGAGCCCGCAAGGAGAACGAGCGTCGCAAGGAAGAAAAGACTCACGGCGTCACCCAGTAATTTATCTATCGCAACAAGAAGGAGAGGCCTCCCATCCAGGAGGCCTCTTCGTTTTCTAGTGTAACGACTTTAAGCCTGCGTTGCATCTGCTCGGATAGAATGGCCATCCATGCCTGAGCTGTCGGTCCCGATCACTCCAATCAAGAAAATCCTTATCGCCAACCGTGGCGAAATCGCGCTCCGCGTCATCCGCGCCTGCCGTGAACTAGGCATCCACACGGTCGCGGTCTACTCGGACGCAGACCGCGCCGCGCTGCATGTTCTGGCCGCCGACGAAGCCTACCGCCTGGGCCCTGCCCCTGCGTCACAAAGCTATCTCCGCGGCGACCTTATGGTCGAAATCGCTCAAAAAGTCGGTGCCGACGCCATCCATCCTGGCTACGGTTTCCTGTCAGAAAACGCTGACTTCGCCGATGCCTGCGCCGCCGGCAACATCATCTTTATCGGCCCAGGCGGAAGTTCCATGCGGACACTCGGCTCCAAAACCAAGGCTCGCCAGGCTGCCGATGCCGCCGGCATGCCGCGCGTCCCGGGGTCCGTTACCGGCCTCGCTCACGCTGAAGAAGCGATCCAGGTGGCTACGGAAATAGGCTTTCCCGTCATGCTGAAGGCTGCGGCCGGTGGCGGCGGCAAAGGCATGCGCGCGGTTCAATCCGCCGCCGAACTCGCCGAAGCCTTCGCCTCCGCGTCGTCCGAAGCTCTTAACTCGTTCGGCTCGGCCGAGGTCTATCTTGAGAAGCTCATCGTTCGCCCTCGCCACATCGAAATTCAGCTCATAGCTGATGCCCACGGCAACTGCCTCTACCTCGGCGAGCGCGAATGCAGCGTCCAGCGCCGCCACCAGAAAGTTATCGAAGAAGCGCCATCTGCCGTCGTTTCGCCG
>JAYVZP010000075.1:0-76717 GCA_043783275.1 Rhodanobacteraceae bacterium | reverse complement strand
TCGCCCACCGGTCGCTGAACGAACTCCGCAACGGGTACGGGTGGAACTGCGACGTGCGCGGCGTCTGATAGCGCGCCCGTTTGCAAAGGTTGGTGGGCTGTGGAAGTAGCGTCTACTGGGGTGTTGCGGAAGTCGGAGCGATTGTCGCGGCGAGTCTCAGCGCGGTTGTTGCGGCCCGGACGACCGTCGCGGCGGGGTTCGCGATCAGAGTCGCGCTGCGGCCGGCGTGATTCAGATTGCGAATCCGAGGTGGACTCGGGCTGCCTGCGCCGGGAGAGGGTCTCACCCGGTAGGGTTGCGCCTCCGTCCCAACCGTCTGGAATGGTGTACAAGGTAGCGGGAGGAGCGAGTGTAACCGTCGTGGCGTGGGACGATGTCTGAGCGGGGGCTGAGGCAGCCTGATCGTCACCCTTGCGGTATTTGGAGAGCGATTCGCCGGGGAGGATCATGGGCTCAGCGGCAGACCCTGAGTTTTCGTCGGGGTAGGCGTTGGCGATGGGGCCGGTGCCACTTGTGTCTCCACCATCTACGCCATAGAGGTCTCGCGAAGGGGATAAACCGCGGGGGGTACGCTGCTCGGGGCGCTGCTCCATTTTATCCGCGTCGCGGCGTGGCGAGTCGTTGCGCTGGCTGTCGCGGCGCTGGCCACCGCGGCCTTCGTTGCGTCGCCCACGGTCGCTGGAGCGCTCGTTGCGAGGGGAGTTTTCGGCGCGGTCTGCGGTTGCATTGCGGGTCTCGGCTGCGCCGTCAAACTCGTGGTAAGTCTCGGGCTCGGAGGAGGATGTGTCTTCGGAATAGGCCGATACTTCGGGACCGGTTTGCGCGGCGTTCTCCTGCGCTGGATCGCCGGGCTGGCCTGGGGTCCCGCGTCCGCGTCGGCGTCCGCGGCGTCCCCGCCAGCGGCGGTTTCCATCGGCGCCGGGAGCGCCTTCGCCCAATTCGGAGTTGTCCGTCGTGCTGGCTGTTGGGGTGCTTGCTTCGGTGAGTCCGGCCGCTACGCGAGGTGTTTCGCCGCGATCACCCTCCGGTGAGGCGCGTTCGCCGGTGCCACGATCTGGATTGCGGTCACGTCCGCCCCGGCGCCCTCGGCCGCCGCGATCTCCGCGGTCGCTGCGCTCTCCGGTGCGTTGTGCGGATTCGGTGCGTGGGGCGGTAGACTCGTCGCCGTTGGCCAGGCGCGGTGCACGCGGAGTGCGATCTCCGGTCGATATCGTGTCAAATTCGTCCGGATCCGGCGTTTCTTCCATGAAATCAGTGATGTAGAGGAAGGCGTCTCGCTCCAGGCCAATATCCACAAAGCTGGACTGCATGCCTGGGAGGACTCGGGTGACGCGACCGTTGTAGATGGAGCCGGCGAGGGTGTATTCGTTCTCGCGTTCGTAGTAAATCTCGGTGAGGGCGTCGTTTTCGACGATTGCGAGCCGCGTTTCGTGCGGCGTGGAGGAGATATAAATTTCTTTGGACATCAGGGTGCTCTTTCTCTCCCGGCTGATTTCTTCAGGGGGAGAGGCTGGCAGGCAAGAAGTTCGGCGGTGGCGCTAGCGGATCGCTAAGCGCTGTCCCACCGTGGGGCAGGACGGGTGCCGGGATGTAGAAGCTGCGGAACGAAGGTCTGTTGAGAGGTAGTCGCACCCTGGGGTGATGCACCGGAGCCAGCCTTGCGCTTCGTGTTGAGACGGAGAGCTTGATTGGGTGCAAAACAGAAGACTTCGGAGCCACGCATCGTTTTTTGGACAGGTGAGACCTGCATAAACGATGACGCTTCAAACGAGAGAGCGCAGGGGCGAAAGGTGACCAGAACAACCTCTTTGAGAGGCGGGGCCGTTTGCCTTCCGGATGCGATCATTCCCAGAACCTGTCCGGCCAACGGAGTTCGAACCTCAAGCCTGGCCGGCCTTTTTTCTAAAATTGGGTAAAACTTACGTCATGGATGATGACAGCAAGGATCTTGTTGCCGCTCGGCGGCGCTTTGCACCAAACCGAAACGGGGTCTTGCACTGAGTCGGCATCTGGCCGGTCAGGGTGATTCTGCACCAGACCTGCGACAATCAGCAGGTGCGGCTGCCACGATTGTAACCCCTTTGCAACAAGTCGCGGAAAAAACAGATCAATTTACAAAGCGCCGCATACGAATATTCATTACGATTCCCAGCGCCATGAACGTAAACAGGACCGAAGAGCCGCCGTAACTGAGCAGCGGCAGCGGAATTCCGGTCACCGGCATCATCCCGACCACCATCCCCACATTTACCGCAATCTGGAAGATCAGGACCGCAACGACGCCCATGACGATAAACGTTCCGGGCAGGTCGGACGCGGTCTGGGCATTTTGAATCAGGCGCATGAGGATGAGGAAGTAAAGGACAAGAACAGCCAGCGCGCCGATGAAACCGTGCTCCTCGCTCAATGCGGCAAAGATGAAATCTGTGTACGGAATGGGGAGGAAGTCGCCCTGAGTCTGGGTGCCGCGGTTGGTTCCCTTCCCCCAGATACCGCCGGAGCCAACCGCGATCTTCGACTGGCGAATCTGATATCCGGATCCCTTGGGGTCATTTTCCGGGTCCATGAAGCTCGTCAGGCGCGCGATCTGATATGGCTTGAGGACCTTGCCCGACTTGACTACGGCCGTTCCGAGGAGACCGAAGGCGAGCAGGAGGATGCCACCCTGCTTCCAACTGAGGCCGCCGAGAAAGAGACCGACGACGAGGATGGGGACGTAGGTGAGGGAGGTGCCCAGGTCGGGCTGTGAAAGGACGAGCAACATGGGCACGCCGACCAGCGCGAAGGCCTTGGCGATGTCCGTCCAGGTAAGCGGCCGGCCGGCTCGTGACCAGAAGAATCTGGCGATGACAAGGATCAGGACCAGCTTGACCCACTCTGACGGCTGAAAGTGGATGCCGCCGGGAAATTTAATCCAGCGACGAGCGCCCAGGACCTTTGTCCCCACAACTTTTACCGCCAGCAGCGACACGATGGAGGCGCCATAAGCCCACGGGATCGCGTCGATCAGGCTATGGTAATTGACTAGCGAGATCAGGAACATGAGCAGCACGCCGACCGCAAGGAAGCCGATCTGCTTGTGGTCAAAGCCGTGGAACTTGGTCATCACGGTCGCGGACTTGATCTCCAGCACGCTGATGAGGGAGAGGACGCCGATAACGGAGAGCAGGGGCCAGTCGAAGTCGCGGAAAGAGGAGAAGCGTTGCATCCTGTGGGTAGTTTACTTCGAGCGTTCGCTGGCGGAAATCAGAGGCCCGGCGCCGCGAGTTTGGTCTCGATGGGAGGCCGGGGTTTTGGCGTGGGTGTTTCCGCAATCCGCAGGTTGCCGGCCTTTGTCCGCTGCTTGGTCACAAAAGCGTTGATGACCTGGGACGCCAGCTTGGCGGAGTTGTTGCCCCAGTTACCGTGCTCCCACAGAACGGCGACCACGATGTCCGGATTGCGCCGGGGAGTCATGCCGACGAACCACGCGTTCGGCAAGGTGCTGTGACCCTTGTTCGTGCGCGCCAGGGCGTCGTGGCCGATGACCTGTGCGGTGCCGGTCTTGCCGGCGAAATCAATGCCTTCAAGATGCGCTACGGCGGCGGTACCGGAGGGACCGAGCACGGCGGACATGCCGTCGGTGATGGTCTCCCAGTTGGCCGCGGTGAGCGGGATCGTCTTTTCACCGGAGCCGGGATAAGTCTCCTCGAGAATTTTTTCGTACTCCGGGGGGACCTCCGACGGGAAGACCAAGTGAGGGCGATGCAGAACACCGCCCGAGGCAACGCCGCCAATGGTGCGGGCCAGTTGGATGGGCGTCGCGGTTACGGCACCCTGACCGATACCGACCGAGATGACCTCACCGGCGTACCACTTTTCGTGCTGCGTCTTGAGCTTCCAGGCCACCGATGGCATGGTGCCCGTGACTTCGTCGGGGAGGTCGATGCCGGTCTTCTGCGCCAACCCCATAGCCGTCGCGTAGCGCGCAATGGTATCGATGCCGAGCCGGTTGGCCAGCGTGTAGTAAAAGGTGTCGCAGGAGAATGGGATCGCGTTGGTAATGTCGACAGAGCCGTGGTGCCGGTCGCAGGCAAAAAAGTGTCCGTAGAAACTTGCGCCGCCATTGCACTGAACGCGCAGATTCTGAGCGACATTTTCCTGCAAGCCCGCAACAGACATGATGATTTTGAAGGTACTTCCGGGGGCCAGTTGCGCCTGAATGGCCTTGTTCAGAAGCGGGTGGTCCGGGTTATTCAAAATCGACGACCAGTAGCTGTGGGTCAGACGGACGGAAAACTGGTTGGGGTCGAAGCTGGGGCGCGAAACCATGGCGAGAACTTCGCCGGTGTGGGGGTCCAAAGCCACGATAGCGCCCGTCTTGCCTTCAAGCGCCTGCTCGGCTGACTTCTGGACGTCCAGGTCGATGGTCAGCCTAAGGTCCTGTCCGGGCTTGGCGAGTTCCTGCCCAAGATGCCCGACCTCCTTGCCGTGGGAGTTGACGATCACGTCGCGGGAGCCATCAACCCCACGCAGGAGCGAGTCGTAGGTGGCCTCGACGCCGGAACGGCCGACGACGTCTCCGGGCGAGTAGGATGCAAATCGGTCGTCATTGGCGAGCATTTGCTCAGACACCTCGCCGACGTAGCCGATCAGGTGGGCGGCAAAGCCGTCGCGCGGGTAGAGGCGGCGCTGCTCGACCTGGGTTTCGAGCTCCGGCAGTTCGTTTCGGTGCGCTTCGACGAAGGCTTGTTCATCCTGAGTAATGTCCTGCTTGAGCGGCAACGGCTGGAACCTGGGGGCGGCTGCAAAGCGCTTGAGTGTGGCCTGAATCTGCTCCAGCGGAATGTGAAGACCGGCGGCGATTATTGGAAGCTCGGTATCGGCATCCTTGATCTGTTCGCGCAGCAAGTAGCAGTACGTGGACGGATAGTTATCGACGATGAGGCGTCCTTCGCGGTCAAAGATGCGCCCACGAGGAGCGAGGACAGGGACCTTGCGAATGCGGTTGGCCTCAGCCAGCGAGCGGTAGTTGTCAGCACCCAGAACCTGAAGGTTCCAAAGGCCAAGCAGAAGTGCCGCCAGCACCGCAACGATGACATATTGCGCGGCGTGCAGCTTGCCAGCCGGCACCTTCTCTTCTCGGCCCAGCGCGGGATTTGGGGGATTGATCATGGAATGTGGCGTACTACCATCATTTTATTCCCGAAGCTTTAGGCGGTCGAGTAACAGGAAGAGCGGGATGGCGAGCGCGGTGTTAATGGCTGCGCGCATAAGCTCGTGGGCCCAGAAGACGTGGGTGCCACCCTCGCCGAGCATGGTCCGGTGGATGAGGAAGAGCAGGACCGACTGAAGCATGGAAAAGACGAAGTTCATCAACAGGCGCGTGGTCAGGTTTTCAACGTCCACCTGCACGCCAATGCTGGAGGCTGCATAGCCAATAATCGTGTTCGCCAATCCGTAGATACCGATGGGCTGGCCGGTCAACGCGTCCTGGACCAGGCCAATTATCGCCCCGGTGAGCGCTCCGAAGATTGGGTTACGGCGACCGACTGCGAAGAAGACGACCGCGATCAGGGGCAGATTCAGAATGAGCAGACCCGGAATGATCTTGGGTAGCAACACTTGCAGCAGAACCAATCCCAAAGGCACGAAGATCATGGCGAGGGGGCTGAAGTGATACTCCTCAAGCTCGCGGCGGGATGTGTAGGAGCGGGTCGCCATGGCTAAAGCCTCGGGGCCCCGGAGGTCATTTCGCTTGCGGGAGGTGCGGCCCCCGGCGAGTAGCGGTCAGGCTGGAGCGTGGGCCTGGGTTTGGGTACCAGGTCGGTGCTGTCCGCAGAGGGAGGAACAATTGACGCTGCCGGAGCGTTGGGGTCAGAGGGCTTTACAGGTTGGGGCTCAGCCTTGTCATGCA
Organism: Rhodanobacteraceae bacterium; assembly: GCA_043783275.1. Lineage (GTDB taxonomy): Bacteria > Acidobacteriota > Terriglobia > Terriglobales > Acidobacteriaceae > Edaphobacter. Next base: position 70,821 of record JAYVZP010000075.1, on the reverse strand, counting down.
GGCTGGGAAGCCTGTCCGCACCGAGGTCCGCTGCGTGGGTGGCGACGTCTGTGGTGAGTTCCTGCTGGGTCGTCGGGTCAAGGCCAGGGCCGGTACTGGTGACGATGAGAACCTCTTCCAACTGGTTGAGATTCGCTGCCGGCTTGAGCGTAATCAGCATGTAGGGCTGGTGCTCCAGGTCAGGGACGATGGATTCGATGGCGCCGACCGGGAGCCCGCGGGGGAACACCTGGTCTCCTCCGGAGGTCAGCACAGTCTCTCCGGTCTTGATTCGCGCGTCCGCGGTAAGGTTGTTGATGACGATCCGCCCCTGTAGTGTTCCATGTAGAACAGCGCGGGTTCGCGTGGTCTGGAGCATAACTCCGGCGCCGGAGGTGGGGTCGCTGACAAGCAAAAGCTGGGCGGTGTCGGGGAAGACATCGCGCAGCTTGCCGACGATGCCGTCCGGAGTGATCACCGGCATGCCCGGGCGCAGACCGTCGCGGGAACCTTTGTCAAGCATCAATAAACGCGACTGATCCGACCCCGAGGTTCCGATGACCTGCGCTACCAGAGTGGTTGACACGTAGTGCTGGCGGAAGTCGAGCAGTGCGCTCAGGCGCTGGCCCTGGAGTGCAGCCTCTGCCAGCGAGGCCCGTTCGACGCGCAGTTTGGCGATTTGTTTTTGCAGTTCGTCGTTCTGCTGCCGCACTTTTCTAAGCGCCACATAGTTGGCCCAGGTTCCCAGGACGGTGCGCCCCCCTCCGGCTGACATGCGCTCGAAGGGCGTCATTACGGCGCTCGCCCAAAGACGTACGAGCCTGACCCGCTTGCCATCCGGCTGCAGAGGGTCCACGGGACGGTCGACCTGGGTTGCAAGTACGATCGTCAGCGCGAGGAGGATCGCGACGAGGACAAGCGGGTTCTTGAATCTGCTGAAGAAAGATTCCATGAGGCTGGGAGTTCTTTCCCATTATCAGGCTTTGCGGCACGTTTTCTGGCGGAGCAAAGCTAGTTCTGGAAAAGCAGGGGGGCAAAGTGAACCAGGTTGTCGCGCCAGACCAGCCAGGTGTGCATCCCCGGCGTCTCAATGGGAGTGACTGGAAATCCGTTGGACTTGAGCGCGGCGATAAGGCGACGATTCCCGGTGATGAGGTCATCTTCGGTTCCACATGCGATCCACAAGAGCTTTAGATTCGCTGTACGTGCGCTAATCGCGCTGAGAGTCTTCGTGGTTTGCTCCATAAATACAGCGGAACTGAACCCACCGACGTAGGCGAACTCGTCCGCATGGTTTAGCCCAATGGTAAGGGACTCAAGCCCACCCATGGAGAGTCCGGCAATCGCCCGAGCTTCGCGTTTGGCGGATACTTTGTACTCACGCTCGACCCTGGGAACGATCTCGGTGAGCATCGCCTGGCTGAAGAGGCCGGTGTTGTGCTCGATGGCCGGAGGGTTTTGCCAGATGCCGAACCCCTGGCGGACGAAGCTCATATCGCCATAACCGAGTGGCATGACGACAACCATCGGTTTAGCCTTGCCCGAGGCGATAAGAGAATCGAAAATATCGTTCGCGTGGCCGATGGCAGACCATCCGCCGGCGGTATCGGACCAGCCGTGCAGAAGATATAAAACGGGATATTTCGTCTTGCCGCGCGGATCGTAACCTGGGGGAGTGTAAACGTAATATTCGCTCTGGTTGCGGTCAAGGCCTTGGACGATCGTGGTGGTGAAGGAATGGTGATGAAGCGTGCCGTGAGGAACGTCAGTGAGTTCCCAGGCCTGCGGAGTGTCTCCGGGGACAAGAAATCCGTTACCGGCCGAGGTCAGGCTGGTCTTGATGGTGGTGTTACGAGGATCGAGTGCAGTCTGGCCGTCAACTGTAAAGTGATAGCTGTAGTTTTCAGGGGCCAGAACTGGAGTCGTCACCGTCCAGACACCGGTTTCGCTCTTTACCAGGACAAACGGAGCCTTGGTGCCTTCCAGCGAGAGCGAAACGTTGCTGGCTCCGGGAGCCTCCAGGCGGAACGTAATCGTGTGGTCAGGGTTCACCTGGGGTTCGGGAGCCTGTTGTGCGAAAGCAGGAATGGCAATGAGACCGACAGCCAGCAGAAGCAAACGACGCATGAAATTCCTCGGGTGAGTGTGGCGGCTAGTCGATTGAGATTTTGCGCAAAAGCTTGAAGTTCGAGAGCATCTGGCCGGTTCCGAGCACTACGGAAGCGAGCGGGTCGTCCGCAACCGAGACGGGTAGACCCGTTTCTTCACGGATGCGGCGATCGAGATTTTTGATGAGTGCGCCGCCGCCGGTCAGCACGATGCCGCGATCGGAGATATCGGCCGAAAGCTCTGGCGGAGTACGCTCCAGTGCGACGCGGATCCCGTTGATAATCGTAGCGATGCACTCTGAAAGCGCTTCGCGGATCTCGGAATCGTCGATTGAAATGGTCTTAGGCACCCCTTCAATCAGATTGCGGCCGGTGATCGTTTTGGTCAGACCCTTATCCAACGGGAAGGCCGAGCCTAACTCCATCTTGATCTGCTCGGCGGTACGCTCGCCGATGAGCAGGTTGTACTTGCGCTTGATGTAGGTGATGATCGCCTCGTCCATCTGGTTCCCGGCCATGCGGACGGAGCGAGAGTAGACGATGCCGGCGAGGGAGATAACGGCGATATCGGTCGTGCCGCCGCCGATGTCGACGACCATGTTGCCGCCCGGCTCGGTGATTGGGAGACCGGCGCCGATGGCCGCGACCATTGCCTGCTCGACGAGGTGGACCTCAGAAGCCTTGGCCCGGTAGGCGGAGTCCATAACGGCGCGCTTTTCCACCTGCGTAATCTCGCTGGGGACGCCGATCACGATGCGTGGATGCACCATCATCTTGCGGTTATGCGCCTTCTGAATGAAGTAGTTCAGCATCTTTTCCGTCTGCTTGAAGTCGGCGATGACTCCGTCCTTCATGGGTTTGATGGCGACGATATTGCCTGGAGTCCGTCCCAGCATCTCCTTGGCTTCTTTGCCTACCGCTTCCACCTCACCGGTTACCTGATTCACGGCAATAATGGAGGGTTCGTTGACGATGATGCCCTTTCCATGGGCAAAGACCAGCGTATTGGCCGTTCCCAGGTCAATGGCGAGATCTGACGAGAAGAGGCTAAACAGGGAGCGCATGTTGTGCACGCGCGAATAACGCATCTGGAAGTTGTTTGAGAACATTCGGTTGTTATCGTTCCTGACTTCGCGTCGGCGAATAATGGTTCTGCCTCATTGTACGGCTTGAAATCAAAGGCTGTGAATCCTGCGAGATTTGGGTAGTTGGTCGGTTTGAAGGCAGGGCTGTGGGGTATGAATATGGGACAGTTCGAGCACAACCCTCCCTGGAGGCTTTTCTCTTGCTCTATGTATTTTGACTTGAGAGCATGGCCACATGAAAATCTACGTGGATTTGCCCGACAAGCTGGCGGCGGTCTGGTGTCCGGTCGAGGCCATCCCGATCCAAGGCGGGCTCCATCAGATTATTGAGGTAAAGAGATATTCTGAAGAGGCAAGACGGCTTTTTGCCACGGGAGCCAGGGTTAATTTGCTCGCCACCCTTTGCCAAAGATGATTCCCACGAGACGATACTTGTTGCTTACGAGGAGATTTTCAAACTGCCCCACTACCGAAGTCTGGGCGAAAACGCGGCAGGTTCGGTAGGATGGAAGGGTTATTGACGGGAGAAAGATTTCAATGATTATCGGAGTACCCAAGGAAGTTAAGGATCACGAAAGTCGCGTAGGCGTTACCCCAGCCGGCGTAAAGGCGCTGGTTGAGGCTGGTCACAAGGTTCTGGTCGAGATGAACGCCGGGGCGCTTTCTGCCTTCGTGGACGATGAATACCAGGCTGCAGGAGCCGAAATTGTTGGCTCGGCATATGACGTCTGGCGGCTTGCCGACATGGTCGTCAAGGTCAAGGAGCCCGTCGAGAAAGAATACAAACACTTCCGCGAGGGTCTGGTGCTGTTTACCTACCTGCACCTGGCACCGTTGACCGAGTTGACCAACGCCCTGCTCGAAAAGAAGGTCACCGGCATTGCTTACGAGACGGTACGCGATCGCGCAGGCTCCCTGCCGCTGCTTACCCCCATGAGCGAGGTTGCAGGCCGCATGAGCGTGCAGGTGGGTGCGACGTATCTGGAGAAGGAACACGGCGGCCGTGGCGTTCTGCTGGGCGGCGTCCCAGGCACGCCTCCGGGCAATGTGTGCATCATCGGCGGCGGGATCGTCGGCACCAACGCGGCGAAGATTGCCCTGGGCATGGGCGCGCACGTCACGATTGTTGACCTGAACCTGAACCGTTTGCGTGAACTGGACGATATCTTCGGCGGCCGTCTGCACACGCTGATGTCCAACAGCTACAACGTCGAGCGCGCAGTATGTGCTGCGGATCTCGTCATCGGTGGGGTGCTGATTCCGGGCGCCGCCGCTCCCAAGATCGTTACCAAGGCGATGGTGAGCAAGATGAAGAAGGGCGCCGTCATCGTCGACGTAGCGATCGACCAGGGTGGATGCATTGAAACTGCCCGTCCGACGACGCATACGGATCCGAGCTTTGTGGTCGATGGCGTGGTTCATTATTGCGTCACGAACATGCCGGCAGCGGTTCCCTACACCAGCACCCTGGCGCTGACCAACGCGACGTTCCCATACGTGATGAAGCTTGCGAAGATGGGCGCGCAGGCGGCAATCAAGGAAGACAAGGGCATCGCGGAGGGCGTCAACACGTACAACGGCGTCCTGACTTACGGCGCAGTCGCATCCGCCCAGCAGCGCGATTGGAAGCCGGTTTCAGAACTGGTTTAGTTAGCTTGGCTGGACTGCTTGTCACCTGGGTTGGGAGTCGGGTCTGTTGACCGGCTTCCAGCTTTATATGCAGCATCTGCGAGGTAATCCTTGACCACGAGCGCACATCGGCGGAAGGTGCTGATCACTGGGCTGGGATCAGGTCTTCTCGTCCTGTCGCTTGTTTACGCCGCGCTTAATGCGTTCAAGATCGAGTTCCTGAACCCCGCAACAACGGCACAGATCGTCATTTATACGGCACTTTCTGCGGTGGCGTTCCTGGTGTTCGTCGGCGTCTTGCTGATGCTTGCGCGCAACGTACTGAAGCTTTACGCGGACCAGAAAAGCCGCGTGATGGGAAGCCGTTTGCGCACGCGCATGCTCCTGGGCGCGGTGCTGGTCTCGCTGATCCCGATAGCGTTCATGTCCATCTTCAGCTATGGCCTGATGAATCGTGCGGTGGACCGCTGGTTCTCGCAGCCGGTGACGCAGATGCGCGACGCCTCCAACCGCATGGCGCTTGAGCTTTCGCGGTACACCACGGCCAATGCACGCGTGGAAGCAGAGTCCATTGCGACCGAAATTCCATCGCTCGCGCTCACCAAGGATGCGAGCAAGGCCCTCGTCAATCGGGCAGCGGTGCAACGTGTGTTGCGCCAGCATGAGATAACGCTGCAGGGTGGCTTTGCCGTCGTCTTTCGCGATGGACGTGCCGTGGCGGCTTTCAATCTTCCGAAGCAGCCACGCGAACGCAGCGTGAAACCGGGGCTGACTGCGCAGGCATCGTCCAACGCCGACGATGAGGCGGATGTTGCCAATCCGGAGAAGGGATCGGATTCGGACGCATTCCTTAATCCTACCGATCCTCGTCAAGCCGCGTTGCTGGCCGCTGCACAGCGCGGGGACAACCCAATCTTTACATTGGCCGATGCGGACTATGCCCTGAGCAATGCGACCGTGCTCAAGAAGGACGGGCCGGTCAACAATGTAGTGGTCGGTCTGCCATTGCCGCGCGGCATGTCAGAGACCATGTCTGGTCTACGCAAGGCCGCGGACGACTACTGGACACTGTTTCACGCACGTCGATCCATCCGCAATACCTACATGATCCTGTTGCTGATGATGACGTCGCTGGCTCTGTTTGCATCATGCTGGCTGGCGCTCTACCTCTCAAAGCAAGTCACGAAACCGGTTGAGGCTCTGGCTGATGCGATGGCCTCCATTGCAGCTGGAGACTACGCGCATCGTGTGCAGGAGAGCGCAACCGAAGAGCTTGGGGACCTGGTCCGCAGCTTCAACCACATGGCGCAAGATCTTGACGGTAGCCGCGCCCAGGTGGAGGCATCAACAGGTTTGCTGAGTGCCGCAAACGCTGCACTGGAGGCACGTCGGAGCGAACTCGAGACCATGCTCGAAACGATCCCGAACGGTGTCGCCACAGTCGACGCGGAGGGTCGCATCGTACTCACGAATCGGGCGCTGACAGAGATGCTCGATCCAGGCGGGCGACAGCCGTTCATCGGACACGCCATGAAAGAGGTCTTTCCAGCAGAGATGATGGAGGCCTTCGAACGGCTGATGGGGCGCAGTCATCGTATGGGCTCCGCCTCCGCCGAGATGGAGATGAAGTCCGCAAGCGGTCCGCTTAATTTGCTCATCACCGTGGCATTGCTGGAGACCAGCGGTGACCGCACGGGCGGCTCCCGTGAGCACCTTGGCTATGTGCTCGTCATGGAAAACGCGACGGAACTTCTCCGCGCTCAAAAGCAGAGCGCTTGGAAAGAAGTTGCACGGCGCGTTGCACACGAGATCAAAAATCCGCTTACACCGATCTCACTCTCTGCGGAACAGATCGGTCGTCACATCGATCGCCTGGAAGACACGCTCACCGCGGCTGAAATGATGAGCCCGTCGGTCGGGGTCATTCGCCGCTGCAGCGAGGTCATCTCTGCGTCTGTTGAGAGTATGCGCGGCCTGGTCGATCAATTTGCGGCGCTTGCCCAGTTCCCTACCGCGCAGCCACGGCCTGCAGATCTGAACACGATCATCGAAAACTCGCTTGCGATCTTCGCCGGTCGCACCCAGAAGATACGTATCGTGCGCAAGTTGGCCCCGAATCTTCCACTCGTTCTAGCCGACCCCGAAGCGATGAAGCGTGCGCTTGGCAACGTCATCGACAATGCTGTCGAAGCGATGGGCCAAAGCCTGTTGCGTGAGTTGCGAATCTCTACGACGCTCCTTGAAAATGGAACAGTGGAATTAATTGTTTCGGACACTGGCACAGGTCTAACCGACGAGATGCGCGAGCGTCTTTTTCTTCCTTATTTTTCCACCAAACAGCGTGGCACAGGTCTTGGCCTCGCGATCGCCGCGAAGATTATTCAGGAACACGGGGGCACGATTCGTGCAGAGAAGAATGAGCCCGTTGGTGCGAAATTTATCATTGAGCTGAGCGTAGCAAGCACGGCAGATGGCGACAGTACTTCAGATAGCGACGGCACTTCAGATAGCGATAGCACCTTAGACACGCACTCAATTACCAGCGGAGTACAAGCTTGAACCACGTTCTCATCGTCGACGACGAAGCGGAGATTCGCGAATCGCTTCAAAACATTCTGCAGGAGGAGGGCTACCTTGTCACCACGGCTGCGACGGCTGGTGAGGGGCTGGACCTGCTGCGCGATGCCGCCTACGATGTTGTGCTGCTCGACATCTGGCTACCCGACCGCGACGGACTTGATACCCTCTCGGAGATTCGCCAGATGGATGCTGCGTCGGTGCCGGAGGTCGTCATCATCAGCGGTCACGGGACGATCGAAGCCGCCGTGCGCGCGACCAAGCTTGGCGCCTACGACTTCCTCGAAAAGCCTCTTTCCCTTGCGCGAACCCTGATTGTCTTGAAGAACGCGATGCTCAGTCGCCAGATGCGCGAGGACAATGCCGAGTTCCAGCGGCAGCTATCGACCCGGGGCACCGTTACTGGAAATTCCGTACCCATGAAGGCGCTACGGCAGCAGATCAAGCTGATGGCACCCACCAACGGGCGGGTCCTCATCTACGGTGAAAGCGGTACCGGCAAAGAGCTTATCGGACGCGCCATGCATGCGGAGTCGCTGCGTAAAGACCGCGTCTTCGTTGAATTGAACTGTGCCGCCATTCCGGAAGACTACATTGAGACGGAACTCTTCGGTTACCGCCATGGAGCGGCGCCCGGCGGTGGCGGCCCCGGTGTTCCGAATGAAAAACGTGGAACATTTGAACGCGCAGATGGCGGCACACTCTTCCTGGATGAGGTGGGCGACATGAGCCTGAAAACCCAGGCCAAAGTTCTGCGTGCCCTCGACGAACAGCGCTTTCTTCCAGTGGGTGCGTCGCATGCTGTCCACGTGGACGTCCGCGTAATCGCAGCGACCAACAAGGACCTTGAAGAAGAGATCGCCCACGGCAACTTTCGCGAAGATCTCTTTTATCGTCTCAACGTAATTCCTTTTTTCGTCCCGCCGCTCCGCGAGCGCAAAGAAGATCTGCCTCTGTTATTGAAAGAGTTCCTTGCGGAATTTGGTGCGCAATACGGCCGGCCACGCGCAGAAATCACGGACGACGCGCTTGCAGCACTGAAGCAATATCACTGGCCGGGCAACGTACGCGAGTTGCGAAACCTTGTTGAACGGGTGTTGATTTTGAATCCCAAGGTCCACCGCATCGAGCGCAAACACCTGCCCATGCTGGTGTATCGCGATGCCCGCGAAGGCACGAAATCCGCAATACGGGGTGAAGAGTTTGCCACGTTGCTCGAAGCCCGCGAGGCCTACGAGCGCGACTACATCCTCAAGAAAATTGACGAATGCCACGGCAATATGAGCCGCGCTGCGGAAGGTCTAGGGCTTGAACGCAGCCATCTGTATCGCAAGATGAAGGCGCTTGGAGTAAGCGTCAAAGAGTAGATAGACGGTTGATGTAAACTCAGGCTTCAAAACGAACCAAGGATGTCATCCATGCTCAAAGTCTGCCTCTACGCAATGCTCTGCGTCTCAGCCCTTCCGCTTATCGCGCAGGACGCCCAGATTTCCTCGCTCCTGGAAACATACAAGCAGCTCCACGCACATCCGGAACTTTCACACTTTGAGGTCAACACCTCTGCCATGCTCGCCAGCGAGCTGCGCAAGGCAGGCTACACAGTAACGGATCACGTTGGCGTTTACCCGGATGGCTCAAAGGCCTTTGGGGTGGTGGGCATCCTGAAGAGCGGCGCAGGTCCGACGTTGCTGGTGCGCGGCGATATGGATGCGCTTCCGATCGTCGAAGAGACCGGCGTTGCCTACGCCAGCCACGTCACAACGAAGAACAAGTCGGGCCAGGACGTCGGTGTGATGCATGCCTGCGGACATGACGTGCACACGACTGTGCTGCTCGGTACAGCACGTGCAATGGCTGCGAGCAAATCGCAATGGCACGGTACGTTGATGATCGTTGGACAACCGTCTGAGGAGATGATTGACGGGGCCAAGGCAATGCTCGCAGACCATCTTTACGAGCGCTTCGGGCGGCCGGACATGATCATCGGCCTGCACGACACAAGCGGGCGCGCTGCGGGTACGGTCGAGCTCACCTCCGGGCCCTCGATGGCGAGTTCCACCTCTGTCGACGTGACGATTCACGGCATCGGCGGACATGGCGCATATCCACAAGGGGGGCGCGATCCCATCCTGCTTGCGGCCGAATACATCATGGATATCCAGACGATCGTAAGCCGCGAAAACGACCCGCAGGCACCGGCCGTTGTGACGGTGGGCCACATCGAGGGCGGTACCAAGCGCAATATTATTCCCAACGAAGTGAAGCTGGAGCTGACTACGCGCGCGTTCTCTGAGAAGTCGCGGCAAGTGATTCTGGATGGGTTACGCCAGATTGCTTTGGGTGTGGGCACAACTGCCGGTCTTACTGGCGACAAACTACCAACGGTCACGGTATTGGAAGATGAATCGACTCCAGTACTCTTCAACGATCCTCAGCTCACGGCTCGCGTGAAGGGGACGCTCGCGAGGACTCTCGGTGCTGCGAATGTCTTCGACGCTCCACCGGTGATGGGATCAGAGGATGTCGGTGTCTTCTCACTCGGTGAGAAGATTCCCACGTGCTACTTTCGCCTGGGTGCGGCTTATCCGGATCGCTTCGCCGCTGCCAAAATGGCCGGCAAAGAGCTTCCCGGGCCGCACACCAGCAAGTTTGAACCGGACCCCGTGCCGACAATTGAAACCGGCGTCAAAGCCTTGACCGCCGCAGCGACAGACCTGCTTCGGTAGCGCCCTACTCCTTCGGCTCTTCCCCGGCCTGCTTCTCGGCGAGATGCTCCATCTGGCGGCGCCAGTCCAGGTCTTCAATGAACCCTGGCTTCGAGCGCCACTCTTCCTGGACCTTGACGAACAGTTCCAGGAAGACGCGCGTGCCAATCAGCGACTCGATGTCTTTGCGCGCCGCTGAGCCGATCTCTTTGAGCATCGAGCCCTGCTTGCCGATCAGGATCGCTTTCTGGCCCGTGCGCTCGCAGAAGATTGCTGCGGAGATTTTGGTCAGGGGAAGCCGGCCATCCTTGAGCTTCTTCATGCTGACTGGCTCTTCGTATTTTTCGATCACGACGGCGGTGGAGTACGGCACCTCTTCGCCAGTCAGCAGCAGGATCTTTTCGCGGATCAGCTCTGCCACCAGGAAACGCTCGGGCTGGTCCGTAAGTTGGTTCCTGGGGAAGTAACGCTGGCCCTCAGGCAGGTGCTCGACGACCTTGTCCAGCAGCAGGTCCAGGTTGATCTTCTTGCGCGCTGAGATGGGAATGATCTCGGCAAAGTTGTGCAGCGCAGACCAGTGTGCGATGAGCGGCATAATTTCCGCGGGCGAGATCGTATCGATCTTATTGAGCAGCAAAATCACCGGGCAATCCAGCTTCTTCACCAGTTGCAGCGAAAACTCATCCTCGGCGGCAGAGAGCGTCATGCGGCCGGTGATCTTCTGCGTATCACCTTCTTTTTTGGGCAGCTTATGGGTCACGTCGACGATGAAGAGAACGGCGTTGCGCGACTCCAGCGCGTCATGCACCTCCTGCATCATGCGCTTGTCGAGCTGCGTATCCGGCTTGTGAATCCCGGGCGTATCAACCAGCACCATCTGCGCGGCAGGGTGACCCACGATATCTTTGGTCTTTTTCTTGAGCGGAATCTCGAGCACGCCGTGGATGCGGGTGCGCGTCGTCTGCGGCTTATGCGTGACGATAGCAAGCTTCTGCCCCAGCAGAGCGTTCAACAACGTAGACTTGCCGGCGTTGGGCCGGCCAATGATCGAAACAAATCCAGAACGAAAAGGCATCTTTCCATTATGCGCTCGGCTGTAAGGCAGCGGCTTTAGATGACTGTTCTTGCAAATTTCAGGTGGGTCTACCTGCTCAGCGCTCTTGCTTTCAGTTAGTCTCGGCCAGGCTTACGCGAATACGATCGATGCGCCGGTCCGTACTGGCCAAGACTTCGAGGCGCAGTCCATCCTCCTCTACGACCTCACCCGGGAGCGGGATATGCCCCGCGATTTCGCTCACCAAGCCACCCACCGTTGTGGATTCGTAATGCTCGGGCAGGCGCAGGGCGGTAGGGTCGTCTCGGGTGTCCCGGTCGGATGCGTCGTCTTCTTCCGATTCCAGTTCCGTGTGCTCGTCCTTGCCGTTGGGGAACTGGTCTTCGAACAACTCGCGCAGACGTGAAAGCTCGAAGGTTCCGGAGACCACATACGCGCCGTTTTCTTCACGCACCGGGGCGTCGTCTTCTTCGGTCTCGTCATGCTCATCGGCGATGCTGCCTACGATGGCTTCCAGCAAATCTTCAATCGTCACAATACCGGCCACGCCGCCGTATTCGTCGATGACGATACGCATGTGCTGCTTTTGGGACTGCATTTCGCGCAGCAGTTCGGCGACCATCTTGGTCTCAGGTACAAAGGCCGCGGGGCGCTGCATCTGCGCGATGGTACGGGTTGCGGCGTCCTCGTCGGTGACCTTCAGAAGGTCATGCGCGAAGGCGATGCCGACGATGTTATCAAGCGATTCCCGATAGACCGGCACACGCGAAAAGGGATGCTCTTCAATAGCAGCCGTGAACGCCTTCAGGGTGAGACTGCTGGGGACGGCGAAGATCTCCGGCCGCGGCGTCATGACCTCGCGCACGACCATGTCGCCAAACTCGACCACACTCCGCACAAGTTCGCGGTCAGATTCTTCGAGAATGCCCTCTTCTTCTCCCGCTTCAAGCAACGCATCCATGGCCTCGGACGGATGCTCTTCCTCCTTTGTATCCTCGGGTTCGGCAAGCGCGGCGATGGAAAGCAACAGGCCAAGCAGCAAGGTGACAGGCAGGATCAGGTAGAAGAGCGCCTGCAGCAGATGGCGAATCTTGAGCACCCACAAACCACGCGTCCGCGCAAACAAGATCTGCGGAACCAGCCGGTCGAAGATGAGAATCAGCAGAACGAGTTCGAAGATCGTGCGCAGCACTTCAGTCCAGCCTGGACGAATCGCCATGCCAGCCTGTGCGGCCGAAACGAACATCCGCAGCCCACAGATCAGCGCCACTCCGGCCAGCGTAAGCTGCCGCAAGACGGAAGCAGACTGCGCAATCGACTCGCGTCCAAGCTTCAGTTTCGGCTCGACGCGCTCTTCCCAGGAGTCGATGTTGTCCTGGTACTCTCGCGCCAGGAATTTGCCCATCTCGAAATAAACCCGGTCTACATACGCAGCCAGCGCCAGGAGGACCAGCAGCACGGCCAGAAGCAATAACGGAAGCAGCGTCATCGTTTCCGCTCCACGCGCTCTATCAAGCTGGAGGGCAGGCGAAGCTGCGTGCGCAACTCGGCCTCGCGTTCGGCCATTTCGCCGGCATCGGCTTCGTGGTCTTCCCCGTCGATGTGGAGCAGCCCGTGCAGCATCAGGACGCGGAGTTCATCGCGCAGACTATGGCTGTGATGATTGGCCTGGCGGAGGGCGGTTTCGAGCGAGATTGCAATGTCGCCGGCCATACCTTCTGCTTCTTCCGGAGCGGGAAAGCTGAGTACGTCCGTCGCTTTATTCTTGCCGCGAAAGGCCTTGTTCAGGCGCCTGATTTCGGCGTCAGAGGTCAGCAGAACATCCACTTCCCCCTGAAGGCCAACGGCTTTTCGCGCCTGGTTCAGGAAGCGCGCTAGACCTGACTTGCTGATGCCGGTGAGATCGAAACTACTACTTGGAGGGTCGATGTTGATCATCGGTATGAAGTTCAGCCGCCAAAAGCGACAGAGGCCGGATTCGGCCCCTGTTTTGATGTTATCGCATTTGGATCAAATTGTTTACTGCGGTTTGGCCTGCGGCTGCACGGAACTCAGTTTCGTCGCAGGGACGTCCGGCAGCGTGGAGTCGCCGATACCCAGAGGGAGTTGCTGCTGCGCGCGCCCGTATGTATCGTAGGCACGCACAATGCGCTGCACCAGTTGATGCCGCACAACGTCCACGTCTTCAAAGTGGCAGAAGCGAATCCCTTCCACTCCGTCGAGCACCTTCAAAGCCTCCACCAAGCCGGACTTTTTGGGGTTGGGCAAGTCCGTCTGGGTCAGGTCGCCCGTGATGACAGCCTTGGAGTTGTTGCCGAGACGGGTGACGAACATCTTCATCTGCTCGGTGGTTGTGTTCTGCGCTTCGTCCATGATGATGAAGGCGTCGGTGAGCGTGCGCCCGCGCATGAACGCCAGGGGCGCAACCTCAATGACATTGCGCTCGAGCAGTTTGTCGACCTTCTCCTGGTCGAGCAGGTCGTAGAGCGCGTCGTAAAGCGGCCGCAGATACGGATCGACCTTCTCCTGCAGACTGCCCGGAAGGAACCCGAGCCGCTCACCGGCTTCAACAGCAGGCCGAACCAGGATGATGCGGGAGACCTTCTTGGCCATCAGGGCGGAGACCCCCATGGCGACTGCGAGGTACGTCTTGCCCGTACCAGCCGGACCGATCCCGAACGTCATGTCGCCCGTTTCGATCGCCTCAACATACTTCTTCTGGTTGGGCGAGCGTGGCTGCACCATGCGTTTTACGCCGGCGGAGCGCTGCTTGCCGGAGTCGACAAGCTGCCGCAGGGTGGCGTTGGGATCCGCAACCAGGAGCTTGAGCAGCCCATGGAGTTCCCCATTCTGGAGCGTCACGCCCGACCGCCGCAGCGCGTCGAAATCCGCAAAGATTTGCACTGTGCGGCCTACAGGCGTCTCGTCGCCGGATACGTGGATCGCATCCGAGCGAAGGTCGATGGTGACGTGCAGTCCGTCTTCAAGGAGTCGCAGGTTTTCGTCCCGCGTGCCGTAAAGGGGCTCAATTCCGGGTGTGATTTCGATGGCTTTCTTTATCAAGCGGGGTCTGACCTCCGTCAGGGTGGAACAGGGTTGGAAGCTGGGGAGTCCTATGTTCATTGGACTCACTTGTTTGTCTGGAGGTTGCGCTGGGTGGGAGAAGCATCACCGTTGCGGTGTGCTGAGGCTGATTCCGGGATGGTAGGAATTACCAATCGGGTGCCGATAATGAGTGGAGATTAGAACTTTCCCTATGCGACGTCAAGCGTGGATTTTCGGTACGAATTAGCCTTGTTGATCCGCTTACAGTCTGAAACCATAGTTGACCCCACCCCCAAACTCCCATAAGATTAGAGACTCGCAGGGAATGTTGCGGGCTCTGCCTTGATGTTTAGAACTGAGCCCGGTCTGACTCCTGCACCCATTTCACCGAGCCGCTTTCACAAAAAGCACGTGCCGGATTATAGAGAAGAGAGTTTTCATGGCAAATCATGTTTCATCGTTGAAGCGCGCCCGTCAGACCGTAGCGAAGACCGCCATTAACCGCGCCAACAAAAGCAAGCTCCGCGGAACCCTGCGTACCCTGCGTGAGGCCATTGCCAAGGGCGATGCCGGCACGCTGATGCAGCTTTACAGCACCACCGCCTCGCTGCTCGACAAGAGCGTCCAGAAGGGCGTGCTCCATAAGAACACCGCGAGCCGCTACAAAAGCCGCCTCAACGCACGCGTCAAGACCGCGATTCTGGCAAAAAAAGCCGCCTAGTTTTAGGATTCATAATATGCAGCGGCCAGTCTCGTTTCCTGCAGAGGCTGGCCGTTTCCTGTCTGCATACGCTTCAAGTTACTTCGGAGGCGCGGGCGACCCCGGCCGGTCCGGACCATCTGCGTCTTTAGGCTGATCGGTGCCATACAGGCTGGGCGGCTTGCGATGTTCCACCGGGACATTCTCGGACGCTGTCGCATCCCCGGCTGACTTTGGCGTTGGAAGAACGGCCGGAGTGGAAGGCCGCGAAGTTACATGCGCGACCCCGGCCGCTGAATCTCCCTCACTCGTCGGATTAGCAGAGGCCGCAGAAACTGCCGGTGCGGGAGCCGGGTGGCTTGCCGACACCATGGGTTTGGAGTCCAGCACCACCCTGGCGTCGTTCTTTGCAGGCTCCATGGCTGCTGCCAGCTTCAAAGCGGTGACATCCTTGCCGGACAGCGCGGGCAGCCGATAAATCTCAATGTTTCCCGTACGCAAGACGGCCAGCGACAACCCATCTGGTGACAAATCAAAGTTTTGAGCTGGCCTCTGGACCGGATCAGCCATGATCTTCAGAAGCATCCGCCCGTCGTGATTCTGCCGCACAGTAATCTCCTGGGCCGCTGATGCCGGCGGAATGACGTTCTGTGGGTCGATCAGCCCTCCCTGGAACGTCATGCGGCTGAGCGCGAAACGACCTGCCGCTGGCGCCGAGACGATCAGCGGAGATAAATGATCGTTGGACAAGACTTCAATCCAGGCATGTTCGCCCTTCAGGTTGAATCCGCCAATCTGCGGCTTGTCCGTGCCGTGGCAGCCAAACGCGATGAACTCGCTTCGGCTAACAAAAAATGGGTGCGGCGCGCAGGTCGTTTCGTAGGGAGAAAGTTCTGCATTCTTCCCGTCATGAGTGTGAAAATCAAACAGGTAGACCCCGCGAGATTCCTGAATGGTACTCAGGAAGCCTTCAGCATTCGCAGGAACGCTGATTAGATTCAAGGCTGCGACCACACCGGCGGAGCGCCTTTGCAAAACCTCTGGCTGCCCTGGTTTTTTGTCCAGAACCATCCGGAAGAAGAAGACCTGAACATCCGGCTTCGCAGGCTCGGGTTTGGGTTTCGGACTCTGTGTCGCGGCCAGTGCGGCGGCGCTTGCAGCCCCGCCAATGAGCCTCGGCTTTGGCGGCGGCACGGTCTCTACGATGAGCAGATCACCGCCCGGCGAGGTTGTGATGAAACCGATCTGTCGCGCAAAGGTTCCGAATGGCTCTTCTTCGAACGCGTCTCCAGAACCGAGCTTGCCCATTGGATTCAGCAGCACCAATCGTGAGCGTATCCGCACGAGAAACCGTCCGTGTCCGATTGACCAGAGGTATTGATCGCGGTCCCGCATCCGCCACTGAGTTCTCGCCAGTACTTTGCCGGTGGGCAGTTCCAGCAGCACCCCGGCCACCAGCCCGTCACTGTCGTCCGGCGTCGCATCAAGCAGCCGCGGAAGCAAACCACGCGTGTAATACGTAAAAAGAAGGTGGGTGTCGTCGACGTAGTTCAGCGTGAACAACGGGCCTCCGCCCGCCAACATCCGCGCCGCAGGAGGCAGGAACCCAATCGGCTCCAGGGGTATCTTCAGTTCTGGACCAGAAGTTCTGGGTCCAGCGGGAAAGCCCTGCAGACGGTTCGCAACTGTAAGCAATGCCAGCAGCGAAAGAACGCACAGGACACGCAACCATCTCAATCGCCTGAAATCTGCGATGAAAGTCTCCGCATTCGCCCAAACCAACTTCGGCCCCAACATACGCAACCTTTGAGACGCGGCTTTGTTTCGATTGAAGATCTAATTGCACCTTTATATGTCAGTGCGCACATCACTAAGCTACTCTTTCACAGACGAAGATCAGACCGCAACGGACCCATTCCCAAATTTCTGCCTGGCCGTTATAGTCTTTCACCAGAGGGAAATTAGTATGCCTGTCGTTCGCCACCGCGCCTTCACTGCCTTCGCTGCCTTCACAGCTTTCGTGTACTCCGGGTTTTTACTCCACGGTGTTGGATTAGCAGCCCAGCAACCCGCTACTACCTTCAAGGCCCCTACCCACTATCTGCCGACACCCAGTTTCGACCTCTCTTCGCTGGACAGCAGCAAAGATCCCTGTAACGACTTCTACCAGTTTGCCTGCGGCAATTTCGCGGCCAATCACCCCATTCCGGCGGACCAGGGTGCCACGAACAGTTTTTACCAGTTGTTCAACGTCAACACGGAACAACTTAGCGGCATCCTTGCGAAGATGGCTGAACCCACGCCTGGCCGTACGCCCAACGAGCAGAAGATTGGCGACTTTTACCACGCCTGCATGGACACCGAAGCCATTGAGCGCAAGGGCCTTGAGCCCATCGCCCCGTTGCTGAAAGAGATTGATGGGATGACCCTCTCGTCGCTTGCCTCCGTCACCGGCAGACTACAGCGCATGGGCGTCAACGTCCTCTTCAGCTATGGGGAGCAACAGGATTTCAAGGACGCAACCAAGCAGATTGCCAGCATCGACCAGGGCGGACTCGGCATGCCGGAGAAGGACTTCTATCTCCGCACCGGAGAAAAAGATATTCAATTGCGCAAAGATTACGTCGCCCATGTGTCAAAGATGCTCAGCCTGAGCGGCATCGCACCCGAGCAGGCGCAGAAAGACGCCGATGCCATCATGGTCTTTGAAACTGCCCTTGCCAAGGCCACCATGGGTGTTACCGAGCGCCGCGACGCAGAGAAGGTTTATCACCTTGTCCCTGTCGCCGTGGTATCCAAACAGTTCCCGGCAGGCATCTTCGGCCAGTTCGAAGACAACATTCATTCCCCGCGTGTGACGGAAATCAACGATGCCAGCCCCGGCTACATCACCGCCATGATCAGTCAGATTCATCAGACCGATATCGAAACCCTCCGCGCTTACTTCCGCTACCAACTTCTTACCGCGGACGCCCGCGACCTTCCGAAGCGCTTCGATGCGGAGAACTTCGACTTCTACGGTCGCAAGCTGGACGGCACTGAAGCGCAGAGCGAACGCTGGAAGCGCTGCAGCAACGCCGTAAACGGAGCTTTGGGCGAGGCGCTCGGTGAGGTCTACGTTAAGCAGTATTTCGCTGGCGACAGCAAGAAGAAGATGCTCGAAATGGTCAGCGATATCGAAGCCGCCATGGATCGCGACCTCGACAGCCTGGACTGGATGAGCCCCGCCACCAAGGTTCGCGCCAAAGAGAAGCTTCACGGTATCGCCAACAAAATCGGTTACCCCGACCACTTCCGCGACTATTCTGCAGTGCTCGTAAAACCGGAAGATCCCTTCGGCAACACCCTGCGCGCCACCGCGTTTGAAAACGACCGCCAGCTGAACAAAATCGGCAAGCCCGTAGACCATAGCGAGTGGGGCATGACACCACCGACCGTAAACGCCTACTACAACCCCAGCATGAACGACATCAACTTCCCTGCCGGTATCCTGCAACCCAACTTCTACGATCCCAAAGTAGATGACGCCGTCAACTATGGACATATCGGTGGTGTCATCGGCCACGAGCTCACCCACGGCTTCGACGACCAGGGCAAGAAGTTCGATGCCAAGGGCAATCTCAGAGACTGGTGGACGCCTGAGGATACAAAGAAGTTCGAAGTCAAGACCGATTGCCTGGTAAACGAATATGGCAAGTTCGTCGTCGTGGATGACGTCCACATCAACGGCAAGCTGACCCTGGGAGAGAACACTGCCGACAACGGCGGCCTGCTCCTCGCCTACATGGCCTATCTGGACCGCGCGAAGAAAGAGCACATCGACCTGAATGCCAAGGTCGCCGGCTACACTTCACCGCAGCGCTTCTACATCGCGTGGGCACAGAACTGGTGCGCCAACGACCGGCCGGAAGCCCTTCGCACCCAGACCCTGACCAACGAGCATAGCCCGGACAAGTTTCGTGCCAATGGCCCGATCGTCAATCAGCCCGGATTCCTCGGTGCCTTCGGCTGCAAGGCCGGGTCGCCGATGGTACCGACGAACAGTTGCCGCGTCTGGTAGGTTTTTGCGCCATCAAAGCGGGTGTTCCATGTCTCGCCCCTGAGATATGGAACACCCCCAAAGCACTCTCGGAGTTTCATGCCACGCCCCAGCATCCGCCTCATTGCCATCGATCTTGATGGCACCCTCCTGAGCCATGAAGGACGCGTCGGTACCCGGAATATCGCTGCCTTGCAGGCTGCCACGCAGGCCGGCATCATCATCGTCATCGCAACGGGCCGCCGCCATTTCTACGCACTCAACGTCCTTCACTCGATAGGTCTTCCCACGGAGACACCCCTCGTCAGTTCGAACGGCGCAATCGTCCGCACCTTTGGCTCTGAACTTATTGAGCGCACGCTCATGCAGCCCGGCACCGCCCACTGGCTTTGCGGCGTACTTGGCGAGTTCCGCAACGCGCTCGTCATTACGTTCGACAAGACCGGCCCCGACGGCCGAGATCTCCACGGCGCTCTCGTCGTCGAAGAGCTTGCCGATCTGCACAACAGCATCGCCCGCTGGATGGAAACCAACGCACCCTACATCGACCATGTCAATCCGATCGAAAACGCCCTGCATGGCGACCCCCCGATCCAGATGATGCTTTGCGGTACCGTCGAACGGATGCAGCGTGCCGAGGCTCTCATGCTCGCTTTTCCAGATGTCGCTCCCGTCGGCGACAGCCGACAGACCGGACAGATCTCGCTCAACCGCACCGAGTATCCTGAGCGCGATCTCTCCATCGTCGACATCCTGCCCGCAGGCTGTTCCAAAGGTGCTGCGGTCCTCCGCATCGCCCAGGAACGCAACATTGACCCCTCGGAAATTATGGCGATAGGCGACAACTGGAACGATCTGTCCATGCTGCAGATCGCCGGCTTTCCCGTCCTGATGGGCAATGCGCCAGATGATCTCAGGCTCATCGCCGAAGAACGAAACTGGCACATCGCCGCTCCACACACTGCGGAAGGGGTAGCCGATGCCATTGCAAAGATTCTCCCCGGCGGTGCCGCCGCGCTTACTGAAGTTGCAGACGAGGGGTCCAAGGAACTGTTAGGCTCAACCAAGTGAAATGCCAGGTCCGTCTGAAACGCAAACACGGAGTAGCCGCGATCGCCATGCTCATTGCATGTGCTCCGTACGCGCGTGCGTTTGAGCATGTGACCCTCCGTAACGGATTCGAATTCGATTGCATCCGCCGCGAAGTTCAGGGCGACAAAATGCGCCTCTTCCTGGTTCCGTTAGGCGGCCAGCCGACGGGCAATTACCTCGACATTGCCGCAGACTCCGTAGCCAAAGTAGAAACGCTTCCGGATCCGCCACCCACCGCGTCGTCAGCCAATGTTCCGGCCGCAGTAGCCGAACCCAGCGTCGCTGAACTCCGCGAGATGCTTTCTCACGCCGGCGCCACGCATCACATCGATGCAGACCTGCTCGCAAGCGTCGTTCATGCTGAATCCGGTGGGCACAGCCACGCTGTCTCGCGCACAGGGGCACGCGGCTTGATGCAGCTTATGCCGGGAACGGCGGCCGCCCTGGGCGTCCAGGACGCATTCGTCCCTTCGCAGAATGTTGAAGGGGGAACTTCATACCTCGATGCCCTGCTGACTCGGTATCACGACAACATTGCGTTGGCTCTGGCCGCTTATAACGCAGGGCCAGGGGCAGTCGATCGCTACCACGGCGTCCCGCCCTTCCGCGAGACGCGTGCTTATGTCGTACGTGTCATCCGCGAGTTCAATCGCCGCAAGACTCAGTTGATCGCTGCCAATCAACACCCTTCTTCTCCCCTCATAAAATGACCCTGCGCCGGTCCGTCACCGGGATTATCCTCATCGCCGCAGCCGCGTTCCTGTTCTACGAGCTGCATACTCGCATCCACTTTGATTGGGCCACCTTTGGCGCGCAACTGCGCTTCGCCGATCCCGTCCACATCTTCTTCGGCGTCGCGCTCATCTACGCTACCTACTTCCTGCGTTCGCTGCGCTGGTCCATTTTTCTTTCTCCCGTCAAGCGAGTCTCGCCTCTGGTCTTGTTAGGCCCACAATTCATCGGCTTCACCGCCGTAGGACTCTTCGGTCGTCTTGCTGATCTCTCCCGCCCCTTTCTGGTTGCTCGCCGGGTCAAGCTCTCCGTCAGTTCGCAAATCGCTGTGTACACCATCGAACGCATGTTCGACCTCGGCGCGGCCGCCATCATCTTCTCGTCGGCTCTCCTCTTCACTCCGCGCGACATGCCGCACCACGAGGTCTTCCTCAAGGCCGGTCCGGTCGCGCTGGCCGTCACCGCCGTCGTTGCCATCTTCGTCGTCAGCATCCGTGTCGCAGGCCTGCGCGTTGCCTCCATCCTGAGCAAAGTTCCTTCCATCGGCGAGAGCCTGGCCACCAAGATCCTTACCTTCCGCGACGGACTGAATGCGATCCGCTCGCTCTGGGAATTCGTCATCGTTCTGCTGCTCTCGCTCTCCATGTGGGTCCTGATCGGCTTTGCATATCTCCAGACCGCGCACGCCTTTGTCCTCACTCCGGAGCTCGCCCATCTCAGCTTCTCCAGCACCATGCTGCTCATGGCTGCGAGCATTGGCGGCTCGCTCCTGCAACTCCCTATCCTCGGCTGGTTTACGCAGATAGCCGTCACCGCCACCGCCATGCACACCTTCTACGGCGCGCCGGTAGAGGCCGCGACCGCATGCGGCGGTCTCCTGCTCTTCGTGACATTCCTCTGCATCATTCCCGTCGGCCTGGTCTACGCGAAGATTGAAGGCGTCACGCTCCGCGAAGTTACCCGCGACTCAAAAGAGATCCCGGTCGCATAACCTGAAACAGCTTCATTCAGATCTCATTTCTGCTTCGTCAACTATCGGTCTCGCTTGCGCTGATAAGATTGCAGCAACGCAATGAGATGCCCCTACTGTGGATTCGCCCAGGACCGCGTTGTCGATTCACGCGAAAGTAAAGATGCCGATTCAATCCGGCGCCGTCGCGAGTGCGAGCGCTGTGAGAAGCGCTTTACAACGTATGAGCGCATCGACGAAATCCCTTACATGGTCGTGAAAAAAGATGGCCGCCGTGAGCGATTCGACCGTCAAAAAGTCCTCAGCGGCATCTTGCAGGCGTGCCAGAAACGCAACATTTCCGCCCAGCAGATGCAGGCCATCGTTGACGAAACTGAAGCCTTCGTAGTCGATTCCGCCGAGCGCGAGCGGTCCACCTCCGCCATTGGCGAGCTCATCATGACGCGGCTCAAAGAGCTCGACACCGTCGCCTACATTCGCTTCGCAAGCGTCTATCGAGACTTCAAAGACGTCCGAGAATTCAAAGCCGAACTTGAAGAATTACTTAGCGGACGCGACGCAAGAAAACAACCCTGAAAGGATGAACTCCCCTTTGAATCCTACGAATACGATTCCGGCCAAGGCTCCCCGCACTCACTCCATTACCCTTATCCCCGGCGATGGCATCGGCCCGGAGGTCACTGACGCTGTCGTGCGCATCCTCGAACTCGCCGGCAAGCGCAACGGCAACGGCTGCACCTTCGACTGGCACCTTCACAACGCCGGCGCGGACGCCTTTGCCAAGACAGGCGAATATATCCCCAAGGCGCTTTATGACTCGCTCGAACAAAACCGCGTCGGCCTCAAAGGACCTGTAACTACGCCAATCGGCGGCGGCTTCGCGTCCATCAATGTCACGCTGCGCAAGAAGTTCGATCTTTTCACCAACTTCCGCCCCATCAAGAACCTGCCCGGTCTCAATACCCGCTACCCCGGCGTGGACCTGATTATTGTCCGCGAAAATACGGAAGATCTCTACGCCGGCATCGAATACATGGCCGCGCCGGGCGTTGCGCAGAGCATCAAGATCATCACCGAAAAAGGCTCGACCCGCATTGCCAAATTTGCCTTCGAATACGCCGCCAAGTTCGGCCGCAAGCGGATCCACTCCATCCACAAAGCCAACATCATGAAGCTCACGGATGGCCTCTTCCTGGATTGCGCTCGCAAAGTTGCCGCTGGCTTTCCGCAGGTTGAATACCTAGAGCACATCATCGATAACACGTGCATGCAGCTGGTTCTGAACCCGTATCAGTATGACGTCATCCTGACTGAGAACCTCTATGGCGACATCCTCTCCGACCTCTGCTCCGCCTTCGTGGGCGGCCTGGGTTTGGTTCCGGGCGCTAACCTCGGCACTGAATGCGCGATCTTCGAAGCCGTTCACGGCTCGGCTCCCGACATTGCCGGCAAGGATCTTGCCAACCCCACCGCCCTGTTGCAAAGCGCTGTCCTCATGCTGCATCACATCAACGAGAGCGATACCGCGCAGACCGTCCAGACGGCGCTCGAAAGCGTCTACACCGAAGGTAAGACCCTCACTCGCGACATCGGCGGCACCAGCGGCACCAAGGCCTTCGCCGAAGCCGTGATAGCCGCCATGGACCAGCAGTAGAAAGAGTATTCGTTGCAATCCAGCAGGGACCTGCGGTGGCATTTGTCTGGCGCCCCATCTTTTCCGAGCCTCATCGGAGATGGTTAGCACTGGGCGGAAGCCCAACCGCTCCACCAATCCTTGAATAGCCCCAACGGCTTACCCCGTGAAAGGAATTCTCCATGAACCTCCGCACCGCCATTCCGACCACGCTGCTCCTCACTGCTCTAACCCTTACCGGCTGCAAGCCCAACACCCCGCCGCCCGTCGCCGACGTTCCCGCAGCAAAGCCCGCCTACACCGGCCCCACGGGCTCTGTCACCGGCACCATCTCCTTCACCGGAAAGCCGCTCGCTCCCGTGGTTATCGACACCTCTATGGACCCTGCCTGCTCCATCGGCAGCACGGGCAACGTTATGACAGAACAGTTCGTCGTCACCGCCGGCAAACTTGCCAACGTCTTCCTCTACATCAAGTCCGGCCCCGCAGCAGCCATGCAAGCGACCCCCGCGCCAACCCAGGCCGTCATCCTCGACCAAAAGAATTGCCGCTACACGCCGCACGTTATCGCTGTCCAGCAGGGCGGAACCGTCGAATTCCACAACTCCGACTCCACCATGCACAACATCCACACCATGCCTACCGCCGTCGGCAACGAGACCATCGACGTTTCGCAGGGCCCCAAGGGCGCGCCGCAGTCCAAGCAGTTCGCCAAGCCGGAGCTGATGATCCCCGTCCGATGCAACAACCACCCGTGGATGAACGCCTTCATCAACGTCTCGGCCACGCCCTTCTTCGCCGTTACGGACAACTCTGGCCACTTCGAGCTGCGCGGTCTCCCTCCGGGCGATTACGTCCTTGGCGCCATCCATGAAAAGCTGGGTGAAAAGACCATCTCCGTCCACGTTGCACCCGACACCATTGCCAATGCTGACTTGGCCTTCGCCCCAAAATAGCTGGCAGATCCGAAGATTTCCCCACAATCCCGATGTTGGGCGGCACGCGCTATCCTTACCGGATGGGGTACTACGCATAATGGAACGGCGAAAAGTAGGCATTCTGGGTGCGACCGGCATGGTCGGTCAGCGATTTATCCAACTCCTCAGCAATCATCCCTGGTTTGAAATTACCTGGCTCGCTGCCAGCGACCGCAGCTCTGGCAAGCGCTACGACGAGGCTTGCCGCTGGAAGCTGGAGACCCCACTTCCGACAAAAATTGCCTCGATGACGCTGATGCCAAGCCTGCCCGACGGCACCCCGGCTACGGATCTGCCGCGCATTATCTTTGCGGCCCTCGATGCCCAGCACGCGCATGATCTTGAGCCGCGCTTTGCCGCAGCCGGATGCGCAGTCATCTCCAACTCCAGCGCCTTCCGCATGACCTCGGACGTGCCGCTTGTGGTCCCCGAAGTCAACGCCGACCATCTGGCCCTGATCGAAGGCCAGTCCTGGCGCAAGTCCTCTGGCGGCTATATTGTGACCAATCCCAACTGTTGCGCCATCGGCCTCGTGCTCGCGCTGGCGCCCATCCACGCCGCCTTCGGCATCGAGAGCCTCTTCATCACCACGCTCCAGGCCGTCAGCGGAGCCGGTTACCCCGGTGTTGCATCACTCGACATTCTCGGCAACGTCATCCCCTTCATCAAAAATGAAGAAGAGAAGTTGCAGGAAGAAGTCGGCAAATTGCTGGGCCAACTTGCGCCTGTCGATCAGCCGGATCACGTTGCGATGATGGACGTCAAACTCAGCGCCCACTGCAACCGCGTCGCCGTCATCGACGGCCATACCGAGTGCGTCTCCATCAAACTGAAGAAGCCTGCCACGCACGAGCAGATGCTGGCCGCCTGGGCAAACTTCAAACCCCTTCAAGGCATCCACGAAGGTCACGCGCTCCCCTCGGCTCCGGCCCAGCCTGTCGAGTATGAAGAAGCCATCGATCGCCCGCAGCCCCGTCTGGACCTGATGCGTGGCAACGGCATGGCCACCACCGTCGGCCGCCTACGGCCGTGTAGCCTCTTCGATTGGAAGTTCACCCTGCTTACCCACAACACCATCCGCGGCGCGGCCGGCGCAGCCATTCTGAACGCAGAGATCCTGGCCATGCTTGGCAAGCTCGACTGGAAGGCAAACGCATGAGCACTGCCCGCCAGACAATTGTTGTCATGAAGTTCGGTGGCACGTCGGTTGAAGACGCCGCTGCCATGAAGCGCACTGCCGCGATCGTGGCCGGTCGGCGCGGACGTGGCCTGAAACCCATCGTTGTCGTCTCCGCAATGGCCAAGGTCACGGACCAGCTTCTGGCCGCCGCTGCCGCAGCCGGACGCGATGACCGCACCGGGGCCATTGAAATCTCCCACAAGCTACGCGATCGCCATCTCCAGACTGCAGCCGAACTGGTCTCAAACGGCCGTTTCACCCTGCTTGAAGCTCAGCTCAACCAGGAGTTCGACGCCCTCGACGATCTGCTTCGCGGCATCGCCGCCGTAGGCGAACTCACCCCACGCACCAATGATCTCGTCGTCAGCTTTGGCGAGCGTACCTCCAGCCGCATGGTCGCCGAAGCCTTCCACGAGATGGGCCTCGCCGGTACCCACGTGGACGCGCGCACCTGCATCATCACCGACGCGCACTACGGCAAGGCGGTTCCCCAGGAATCCGCCATCGAGTCCAAGCTTCTCGAGCACGTGCTCCCACTGGTTGAAGACGGCCACATACCCGTCATGGGCGGCTTTATCGGATCCAACGGAGAAGGCGTCACCACTACGCTTGGCCGCGGCGGCTCCGACTACACCGCAGCCCTCATCGGCGGCGGTCTCCACGCCGGTGCCATTGAGATCTGGACCGACGTAAACGGCATCATGACGACCGATCCCCGCATCGTTCCCGAAGCCCTCCGCGTCAAGACCATCAGCTTTGAAGAAGCCGCGGAACTGGCGTACTTTGGAGCCAAGGTTCTGCATCCCGCGACTATCCTTCCGGCAGTGCAGAAGTCGATCCCAGTCTTCGTGCTCAACAGCCGCAACGCCGCCAATGAAGGTACGTGTATCACCGCCATGGCCGCACCCTGCTCCTCACCCTTCAAGAGCATTGCGGCCAAAAAACGCCTCACCATCATCGACATCGTCGCCAGCCGTATGCTTATGTCGCACGGCTACCTCAAGGCAGTCTTCGACGTATTTGACAAGTACCAGTGTCCCATTGATATGGTCTCGACCAGCGAAGTTTCCATCTCGCTTACCGTCGATTCAAATGAGCAACTCCCCGCCATCTGCGCCGAGCTAAGCAAAATTGCCGACGTCAAGTACGAAGGCCGCAAAGCCCTTGTCTGTCTGGTTGGAGAGGATATTCGAGGTCACAATGGGATCGCCGGACGTGTCTTCACGGCTATCTCGCACGTTAACGTACGGATGATCTCGCAGGGCGCCAGCGAGATCAACATGAGCTTCATGATCGACGAAGAAGATGTGGACGAAGCCGTTCGTTCGCTCCACAAAGCCTTCTTCACCAACCCCGATGAAACGGTATTTGACGTTGCAGCGCAACACCTGCTCGCCTAAAGCATCGTATCGCTAAGCAGATAACGAAAGTTGAAAGGGAACATTCATGCGCATCCTAGTTCTGGGCCCCGGCAAGACCGGAAAGCTCGTTGCAGAAGTCGCCTCTGAGCGCGGTCATAGCGTGCTTGTGCTTGACGCAAAGGAAAACCGGGCTGCATCCGCCCTGACCTCCCCCTTCGTGGCCGGATTCGATGTCGTCATCGACTTCACCACGCCCGAGGCCGCCGTCCAGAATATGCGCGCCTGCCTCGCCACTGGTGCAAAGATGGTCATCGGCACCACCGGCTGGTACGACAAGCTCGCCGACATGCGCGGGCTCACCGAACGCAAGGGCGGTGCCCTGCTCTACGGCACCAACTTCTCCGTCGGCATGCAGGTGATGTATCAGCTCGCAAGCAAGATGGGCGCTGCCCTCAAGGGCGCCGGCTACAGCTTCAAAATCGAAGAGGTCCACCACGCCTCCAAGCTGGATTCTCCCTCCGGCAGCGCCATCACCCTGAGCCAGGCGATTGGAATACCTGACGTCCCCATCGCTTCCAGTCGTGAAGGCGACAACGCCGGTCTCCACCTTCTCATCGCCACCTCCGAGGCCGATCGCCTTACCCTGAAGCACGAGTCGTTCTCCCGCCGCGGCTTCGCGGAAGGAGCCGTTCGTGCGGCCGAGTGGCTCGCAACCCGCAACGGTTGCTACGACTTCCAGGAAGTCTTTAGCCAGCTCTAGCCGATTGGGCCGCGAGTGCTCGACCTACACCAGCCTTATGTAGGTCGAGTACTCCCGCTCACCCACCTCAGTGAACGGGACAAACATCCGTCTGCCAGCCTCCGCATTCACGCTCCAGGACAGGGGGCCCGTGCGCTCTGCCTTCAGCAAAGCCTCTTGCCCCAGATTAACCGTACCGACTTCTCCCGGCTCCCGCAGCGCAAACAACACGAGCGGCCCCCACATCAGCGCGACAACATCCGGATGCACAGGCCCGCCATTCGCAGGCAGACCTTCCAGCCGCAATGCCATCGGCAAATTCAGCTCTACAAGTTCCCCTCCACGCCACACCCGTTCCACCGAAGCGAATCCCTTCTGGATCTTCATCGCAACCGGCTGTCCATTCACCGTCAGGCTTGCACGCTCCCCGGCCCATGCTGGAATCCGGAGCCGCAATGCAAATCCAACAGCCCGCGTCGCCGTCACTCGCAGCCTCACCCGGTCTTCCTCCGGATAGCTCCCCACCTGCTCGATGCGCACATCCGCCGCGCCCTCACGCCAACGCAACTCAGAAGGCTGATAGAGATTTACCCACACCGCACCAGGCTCACGCAGGTAGCTATTGATCCCATAATCCGCCACCACCTGCGGCAACGTTCCCGAGCAACACGGCCAGCGGTGCACTGAGTAAACCCGCTTCCCCACCACGTTATAGTCCGAGTAATAAAAGGATCGCCCATCCGCCTGCAGCGGCAGCGCACCCAGCAAAGTGTTCAGCATAACCCGTTCCATGCTGTCCCCGTAGTGTCCGTCCCGCGTCGCCCGCAGCAGATACCGCGTCAGCTTCATATGCGCATACCCCCCGCATGGCGTCTCAAAGCCGTTATGCCCCGTCACGATCGCCTTCGCCAGATCGTCATAACCCGGCTTGCGCAGCAACTCTTCCGGCGCCCACCCGCCCGTCGCGAAACTCTGCGCCTCAAGCATCGCAAAGCCATTCGTTGCCGCTTTCAGATGCATCTCGCTTCCGCTCATAAAATGAGCCTGCATTGCCGAGCAGAGCGCATTCACGTAGCTGTACCCGTGCTTGTCCGCCATTACATTTACGCCACGCGACAGTGGCTCAAAGTAAGTCGCATCATCCAGGTACGCCTCGGCCATCCTGCGATATCGCTGCCCGGCCCCCATTCGCGCAACGAGATAAAGATTCTCCGGCAGCGTGTAGGTCTCGTCCCACATCCACGAGCCATCCGACCCCACCTTCCACTGCACCTCCCGGTCCACCGCATGCGCCGGCAGTACCGCAGCCGCAGCCGCCGTCACCTTGTCCAGCGTCCCAAACGCGTTCTTATCCCCCGCCAGCCGATGCCCATCCATCAACCCGCAAACCAGCTTGTCGAAGCTATACCCCGCAAACCGTGTCTGCGTGAAGTACTGCGGTGAAATCGCTTGACCCAGCAAAGCATTCAGCCGCAACGCCCTGTCGCACATCTCGATCATCCCCGGCGCTCCTGCGAATGTCGATCCTGCATACAGTCTCGCCAAGGCCGACGACCACTGCCCAAAGGTCGCTCCGGGGGCCAGCCCTGCGTCGTCATGGTGCTGGTCGTAGTCGGCCTTCCATCCATACCAGCCACCCAGGCTCACCCCTGGCGCCGACTGTCCCGCCATTGCCCGGAACGGCATCAGCAAACTATTGACATCGAGCCCCATCAGCACTTCGCTGACGTTTTCCCGCTGCGCCGTCTGCAGCTTCCCTGTAACCCTGACCTGCTCATACCCAAATTCTTCGAGCGGTGCAGCACTCACGCCAATCAGGCTCGCGTGCGCCCTCTCCAGCCAGCCCGCCGAAGCCGCCATCGCCGCCCCGCGCAGTACTCCCCGCCTCGTTATCAGTGCGCCCATTCCGCCTACTCCGCTTATTCCGCCTACTCCGCTTATTCCGCTTATTCCGCTCGTTTCGAAAGGATACGCCGTCGATCGCGACGCGGCTAACAGCCCCGGTTGCGTTCCGACCCCATTCTGCCTACCCTTGTTTTATGTCCTCCGTAACCGCGACCCTTGCCCCCTTCGACTACGCTTCCCTTCCCTTTGAACAGAAGCTCGACCGTTTTGCGAAGCTTGCGGTCCACGTCGGCCTCAACCTCCAGCCCGGCCAGGAACTCCTCATCTCCGCCACAACCGAGATGCTGCCCCTCGTCCGCCTGATCACGGAGCACGCTTATAAAGCCGGCGCCCTCCTTGTCACCACCTTCCTGGGCGACGACGAGACCACCCTGGCACGTTACAAGTACGCCTCGGACGCCAGCTTCGACCACGCCGCCCAGTGGATGGCCGACGCCACCGCCGCAGCCTTCAAGTCCGGAGCCGCGCGCCTCGCCCTCACCGGTGCGAACCCCGCGCTACTCGCCGGCCAGGACCCTGCCAAAGTGTCCCGCGCGAATATCGCCGCCTCCAAGGCCAACAAGCCGGCGATGGAACTCATCACGCGCCATGCGATCAACTGGTCTATCCTGGCCGCTGCAACCCCCGCCTGGTCCAGGCTCGTCTTCCCCGGCCTGCCGGAAACAGAAGCCATGGCCAAGCTTTGGGACGCTATCTTCATCGCCTCCCGCGCCACCTCGGACGACCCCGTCGCGGCATGGAAGGCCCATAGCGCCCACCTGCATGATCGCGTCGCCTTCCTGAACGAAAAACGCTTCCACTCCCTCCGCTTCCACTCCGAGGACGGCGTCACCGACCTGACTGTAGGCCTCGCCGATGACCATCTTTGGGCCGGTGGCGGAGGCAAGGCCGGAAACGGCGTCTTCTCGAACGCCAATATACCGACCGAAGAGTGCTTCACCACCCCGCATAAGGACCGCGTCAACGGCTTCGTCCAGGCCTCCAAGCCCCTCTCCCACCAAGGCACCCTCATCGAAAACATCCGCTGCCGTTTTGAAGGCGGCAAGATCGTCTCCGCAACCGCATCAGCCGGGGAAGATGTCCTTAATCGCCTTATCTCCACCGACGATGGAGCCCGCCGACTAGGCGAAGTTGCCCTGGTTCCGCATTCGTCACCCATCGCGCAGTCCGGCGTCCTGTTCTGGAACACGCTCTTCGACGAGAATGCCGCCAGCCACATCGCACTCGGCCAGGCCTACGCTACCTGCCTGAAGGAAGGCGAACACATGGACGAAGCCACTCTCGCCGCCAAGGGCGCCAACTCCAGCCTGATCCACGTGGACTGGATGATCGGTTCCGGCCAGATGAACGTTGACGGCCTGGAAGCCGACGGCTCCAGCCAGCCACTCATGCGGCTCGGCGAGTGGGTTTAACGGTCTCAACCAATCCGCGAAGCCTCGTCGCAAAGATCCGGCGAGGCTTCCAATCCGCCTTGATGGCTTTGCTGTGCACAGCAGCGGTCCTCGGCGTGGCCATTTCGTGCATGTTCCTTACAACATCTTCTGAGGCCGTAAATCTGATCTTCGAGCCATTCAGTCTTCTCTTGATGCCCGGCCTTGTCACTGCGCTCGTCCTCTCTAATCTCCACGGCCATCACGCCCAGAGAACCCACGACTTCTCCTCTAATCAAGTCCTCGCCCTCGCCGCTGTCTTCTACTTCTGCTTCTTCTTTGCGGCATTCTGGTGGTGGTCTCGCCGCCAGCAAATACGGCGTTCGGGATAGACTTAAGCTGCTATGGAACTCTTCGGTTGTGGCACTGCCCTCGTAACCCCCTTCCGCGCTGACGGCACCCTGGATGAACCGGCTCTGCACCACCACGTCAACTCCCAGATCGACTCCGGCATCGAACTTCTGGTGCCCTGCGGCACCACTGGCGAAGCCGCCACCCTTTCCGAATCCGAATGGCTCCGCGTCGTCGAGTTGACCTGCGCCGCTTCCGCCGGCCGTGTCCCCGTCTTTGCCGGCTGCACCCACAATTCCACGCATGTCGCCGTTCAGCGCACCCAGCGCATCTCCCAGATTTCCGGACTGACCGGCATCCTCACGGCTAACCCTTATTACAATCGCCCTGGCCAGGAAGGCCAGTACCAGCACTTCCGCGCCATAGCCGAGTCCACCGACCTCCCCATCCTCCTTTACAACATCCCCAGCCGCACCGGCGCCAACCTTGAGCCCGCCACCGTTCTGCGCCTAGCCGAAATCCCCAACATCGTCGGCATCAAGGAATCCAGCGGCAACATGATCCAGATCACCGAGCTCCTAACCCAGATCCCCAGCACCTTCCGCGTTTTTGCCGGCGACGACGCCCTGGCCCTGCCCATCCTGGCCCTCGGCGGTGCGGGCCTGATCTCCGTCGCCTCCAACGCCATTCCCGCGCAGATGTCCGACATGGTACGCGCCGCCATCCGCAACGACTGGGCCGGCGCCCGCCGCGTCAACCGCCACTTCTTCCAACTTATGCAGGCCCATTTCTGGGAGCCCAGCCCCGCCCCCATCAAGGCCGTCCTCTCCATCCTCGGCCTGGGCAACGAGCACCTCCGCCTCCCCATGGTCCCCGTCACCCGCGGCACCCGCGCCCGGCTGGAGCAACTCTGCGGCGAGCTAGGCCTCCTCACACACACCCCCAACGGCAGAGCCGACAACGTTCGAATGTTCTGACAGCAATCCATTCCGCATGGGTGCTTGGTTACAATCGAAGCACTCATGACAGATCCGAAGTTCTCCACGCTCCAGCAGTCCATCGAAGACTTCTTCGCCCAGGGTGCCGCTGTAATCGGCAACAAAGCAGCGGAAGTTGCATTCCACGAACTCCGCGCCGCCCTGGAAGCCGGCGACCTCCGCTCTGCCTCTCCCGACCCCACAAACCCCCTTGGCTGGACCGTCAACGCCTGGGTCAAGCGCGGCATCCTCCTGGGCTTCCGCCTCGGCCACCTCGTAGCCATGAACACCGGCGAGTTCATCGACAAGAACACCTACCCTGCCCGTATCTTCGCGCCCGAGCAAGGAATTCGCATCGTGCCGGGCGGTTCCTCGGTTCGCGCCGGTGCCTATCTTGCCAAGGGCGTCGTCATGATGCCACCGGCTTACGTGAACGTCGGCGCCTTTGTCGACGAGGGCACCATGATCGACTCCCACGCTCTGGTCGGCTCCTGCGCCCAGATCGGCAAGCGCGTCCATCTCTCTGCAGCCGCGCAGATCGGCGGCGTGCTCGAACCCGTCAACGCATCACCCGTCATCATCGAAGACGACTGCCTTATCGGCGGCAACACGGGAGTCTACGAAGGCACGATCGTGCGCGCCGGAGCCGTTCTCGCCGCCGGCACCATCCTCACTCGCGGAACCCCCGTCTACGATCTGGTCCGTGGCGAAATCTACAAAGCCACGCCCGCAAGTAACGGCCAGCAAGCCCAGCCGCTCATCATTCCCGCCGGTGCCGTGGTCGTTCCCGGCTCGCGCGCCATCACGAGCGGTAAAGGCAAGGATTGGGGCCTCTCCGTCGCCACGCCAGTCATCGTCAAGTACCGCGACGAAAAGACCGAACTCTCCCTGGCCCTTGAAGACCTGCTGCGATAACCGCACTTTAGCGGCCAAGAAACCCAGCTTGGCCGCTACCTTTCGTTACTTTCGGAAGGATGGCAAGACGCTACCAGGATGACCTCGCCGCCACCCATTTGGACAAGCCCGCCTGGGCGACGCCGTTGATCTCCATCATTCACCACCTATCTCCGCTTTTAAGATTTCCTGTCAGAATATCCCCGCCTAGTCTAGGCTCAAGCAGAATGGCGCCTCCAGACCTCCAAAACATCGCAAAAGACGGTTTCCGCCTGCGGGGAACGGCCATGTCGCGCGTGGACGGTTTTTCGGACGTCGTCTTCGGCTTCGCCATTACACTCCTCGTCGTGTCGCTCGAAGTGCCCAAAACCTATGCTGAACTGCACGAGACCTGCGCGGTTTTTTTCCATTTGCCGTCAGCTTCTTATTCCTGATCATGCTTTGGTTTGCGCACTTCCGGCTCTTCCGCCGCTTTGGCCTGCACGATCACGCGACCATTATCGTGAATGCCTGCCTGCTGTTCGTCGTCTTATTTTTCGTTTACCCGCTCAAGTTCCTGTTCACTCTTGTCCTGGGTGGCGCAAACGCCTCCGAAGTCTTTCAATCCACACGTGAAGTGCGCGAACTGATGGTGCTTTATGGCCTCGGCTTTGCCGCGACATACCTCCTGATCGCCGGCCTTTATTACATCGGATGGCTCCACCGCAAGGACCTCGAACTCAATGAGGTCGAGCGCATCCTGACCGTCTCCTGGATCACGGATAACGTTGGCGTAGCCTGTGTCGGAGTCCTCTCGGCCTTCGTCGCCACCGTCCTTCCGGCCAATCGAGCCGGGTACGCCGGCTACATTTTCTTTCTTATTGCCATCTTCAAGACCGTCCACAGAACGATCGCAGGCCGCTACATCCGTCGCGCCCGCGCCCGCGCACGTCTCGTTGAATCGACAATCATCGCCCCGTAACGCTCCTTGCATATAACTGGTAAGCTCAGGGGTGATGGCTCAAAATAACGTTCAAGACAAATTACGCATGATTCCCCTTGGGGGCCTTGGCGAGTTCGGTATGAACTGCATGGCACTCCGCTGGCAGGACGATATTATCGTCGTCGACGCCGGCCTGATGTTTCCCGAAGAAGAACTGCTCGGCGTCGATATCGTCGTGCCGGACATCTCCTACCTCACAGAAAACCGCGCCAAAGTCAAAGCCATTATCCTGACCCATGGCCATGAAGACCACATCGGCGGCCTCCCATGGATCCTCTCGGAGCTCAATGTCCCCGTCTACGGGACCGAATTTACCCTCGCCCTTGTCGAAGGTAAATTAGACGAGCACCGCCTGCTCGACGACGCCGACCTGATTGAAATGCTGCCCGGCAAGCGCTTCACTCTCGGGCCCTTTTCCATCATGCCCATCCGGGTCACGCACTCGCTCGTTGATTGCGTCGCGCTCGCCATCCACACTCCCGTCGGCGTCGTTCTCCATACCGGCGACTTCAAGATCGATCTATCCCCTGCCGATGGCAAAGCGTTCGACCTCCAGGCCTTCGCCGATCTCGGAAAAGCCGGTGGCGTCCTCGCGCTGCTCCAGGACTCGACCAACGTCGATCGCCGCGGCTGGACCCCAAGCGAAAAAGCCGTGCGTCCGCGCCTCGATGAGATATTCGGCCAGACCAAGAAAAAGCTCTTCTTCACCTGCTTCTCGTCCTCCATCACCCGCCTTGGCCTGGCCTTTGAACTTGCAGCCAAGCACAATCGCAAAGTCGCCGTCATCGGTCGCTCCATGGATAACGCCACGGAGATCGCCCAGGACCTCGGCTACCTGAAGATTCCCCAGGGCCTGCTCATCAATCCCGGCCAGATCCGCGACTTCGCCCCTGACAAGCTCCTTATCATGATCTCCGGCACCCAGGGCGAACCCATGTCCGCCCTCTCCCGCGCCGCGGTCAACAACCACAAATTTGCCAAAATCGACGCCGGCGACACGGTTCTGATGTCTTCCCGCGTCATTCCCGGCAACGAAAAATCCATCTATCGCGTCATCGACCATCTCGAGCGCCGCGATGCCAACGTCATCCACGACGACGGCACCAACGGCCTCATCCACGTCTCCGGCCATGGCTCGCAGGAAGAGCTGAAGATGATGATCAACCTCGTTCAACCGAAGTTTTTCATCCCGGTCCACGGCGACTATCGTCACCTCAAGCGCCATGTCGAGCTTGCCATGTCCACCGGCGTCCCCCAAAAAGCCATCCTGCTTGAAGACGGCGAAGTCCTTGAGTTCACCAAGGACACCGCCACCAAGAACGGCAAGGTCACCACCGGACGAGTCTGCATCGACTCCGGCGGCTCTATCGACGTCGTTGAAGACCTCGTCATTCGCGACCGCCAGCACTTGTCGGAAGATGGTATTGTCCTCGCCATCATCGCCATCAACAAGCGCACCGGTCAGGTCCAGGGCACGCCAGAGATTGTCATGCGCGGCTTTGCAGTTGACGACGCCCAGACCATCGGGGAGGCGCGCGCCATCGTCGGGCGCACTCTCGAAAGCTCCAGCGTCGAAGAGCGCGGCGACTACGGCGTCATCAAGGAAAAGATCCGCAACGACCTCAAGCGCTTCATCCAGAAGTCGACCAGCCGCCGTCCGCTCGTTCTTCCAGTCATCATGGAGATCTAGTACTCAACCTAAGACAGATGGGGCGGTGCCATGCGGCTCCGCCCTATCTATTTGTACCTAAGGTTGGTCCCGCACCCCAGCCTGGATCTCCGGCCTCTGCAGGAAGTACCACTCCGGCTGAGCCGACGCAATCTTCTCCGCCCTCAAATATTCGTCGTGCGCCTCTGCTCGCCGCCCCATACCCTTCAGTGCACTGGCTAATTGCAGATGCGCCAGCGCACTCGTTGGCAAACCTGCAACCGCCGCCTGCGCCAGCGGCAGCGCCTCCGCGTACCTCCTGGTGCCGTTCAGGTTCATCGCTTGCACGGTCTCGTGAACCGCTGCCACGCGACTCAAGTCATACGTTCCCTGATAAACAATGTCCGCGCCGCCCACCACCGCAACCGGCTTCGTCGCACGAAATACCGCATAAGGGTTCAGATCTGGCCGTTCCCACTCGATCCCCGACCAGCTAAGCCCACTGATCACAAAAGTACCTGTCGCAACCGCCGGTGGTGCCGGCCCAGTCGCCTCAGAACCATTCGGGATGAGAAACCTGCAGTGCACACCTGACCGCTCCGGGCGGGCGACACCATCAAACGCCAGCCAGCAGTCATGAACATCATGCTTCTGCAGCCATTGCGCAAGCTGCGGCAGCGCCTGCCCCCAATCATTATTCGAGTCTGTCAGCAGCGTGTAGGTCTTAGCCGGTCCACCCACAACCTCATTGGTATAAGCCATTTCATTCGGAAACGCGGCAACGGACGAGATAGCATGCGCTGCAATCAACCCCACAATCAGCACATGAAGCCGAGGTCGTCTCTGCCACATCGCAACCGCAGCCGCTCCCAACAGACAACACACCGGAGCAACAATCGGTAACACATGTCTGTAGCCGATATTCAGCGTCGACCCCATCCCGGCAACCATCCAAACGACCACCGGCGCCAGCAGATATAGCGTCCGCAGGCCCACTCGAAGCTCCTTCCGCACCACACCGATGACCGCCAGCACTCCCAGTGCGAGCATCCCCAGCGTCGTCTTGATGAGCACTACCAGTGGAAAATACTGTGGCACGCCATGCGGATTAAGATGCCCCAGCAGGAAAGAAGACTGTCCCGGATCCGAGATGCTCAGCACATCCACAAACCCGTAGAGATAAGCCTCCGGCAGCATATGAAAGCGTGCCAGCACCGGAATAACATGCAGCATAAAGCTGCGATTTTCCTTGGCAATCGTGTCCGCAATAAAGTCCGCAAGCGACATGGAAAGAGCAACGCCATGCGGGCGGGCGGCATAGCGAAAAAGATACGTCGACCATAGCAAGCCAAACCCAACTCCAAATATCACCACCAGCCCCAACACCTGTCGCAGCAACACTTTCCCCGACAGCGCACGCCGCACGTGAAACAACTCAACCAAAGCCAGCACCACCAATACCGGCAGGATCAACACCCCGGAGTGCTTGACCGAAAGCGTCAACCCACACGCCAGCCCAGCAAGCAAAAGACGCAGCGGCCCCGGCCTGCGTTGATAACAAAAAAACGCAAACACCGCCAGCAACGCCGCCGCGGACACTGCCATATCTGTCGTCACCAGCGCGCTATGCGCAATCAACGTTGGCTCAAACGCAATCAACCCCAGCGCCACAAGCGCGCTCGCATCGCCAAACAGTCTCCGCGTAAAGAAGAAAGCCGTTACCGCAAGCGTTACTGCGAAGATCGCCATGGCAAGCCGCGCCGTCCACAGCACCTTGTCGACGTTGATACGTGGCGGTTGCAACCCTGTCCCGTAATACCACGCAGTCGAGTCACCATAACCCGCGCTCTTGCTCGTAGATTCGACCGGACAACTCCCCGCTGGAGCCGGTGTAGACGCCAGCCAAAGCGGTAGTGCCGCGACCAGCTTCGCCAACGGCGGATGCTCCGGATTCACCCCAAAATCACCACACTGCCAGTAGCGGAATCCCGCATAGGAGTGGTATCCCTCATCGAAAGTCATCGACTCACGACGCACCATGCTCAGGATCTGCGCCAGAAAAACAATCAGCAAAACGAATGCGAAAGCTTCGGTCCTGAAAGCAGGCGACGACATGCGAAAGCGGGTTGCGAGCATGAGCGGATGCTACTAAAACGACGCGCACCGCGGCAAAGCTCCGTGTACCATCTCCTCTAGCGATGCCCCGCACGTCCAAAGCCCGCAGATTTCCCCACCGCCGCACGGGCATCACGCGCCTCACACGGAATCTTCGCCGTTCCCGTGCCCTTGCAGTCGGCGCCCATCGGCGCGTCGTGACCCGCATCTACGCTCGCCCCGTCTTCTTCTCCATCCTCTTCGCCGGCATCCTTACCTTCATCTTCGCGGGTTGGCCCTTTACCCGGGCGCACTTTCAAGCTGTCGCCGTATTGCAACAGGTCGCCGGCCAGCCCGTCCCCGCGCTCGTCGCACATTTCGTCGCCGACCCCATCACCACCGAAGACACCACGCTTCAAACCGAGTCAGGGCCCATCCGCGCCCGACTCTACTTCCCGGCGAAGAAGGCCCACTCCCCCGCCCTCATCGTCCTCCACGGCGTCCACCATCTCGGCATCGACGAGCCCCGCCTCGAGGCCTTCGCCGCCGCAATGGCATCCTGCGGAATCCGCGTCCTCACACCGGAGCTTCCGGACATCAAGGACTATCACGTTAGCTCCAACTCCATAAAAACCATCGGCGAATCCGCCCAGTGGTTCGCCAAACAAACCGGCGGCCCCGTCGGGGTCATGGGCCTGAGCTTCTCCGGCGGCCTCGCCCTCCTGGCCGCCGCCGATCCCCTCTACAAACCCGACTTCAAATTCGTGTTCGCCGTCGGTAGCCAGGATTCCATGGGCCGCGTCGCCCAGTACTACCGGACCGGTGAGGACGTCCGGCCCAACGGCACCATCGAGCTCCTCCCCGCGCACGAGTATGGCCCCCTGGTCCTCGAATACGAGTACGTCGAAGACTTCGTCCCCCGCAGCGATGTAGCCCCCATCCGCGCTATCCTTCGCGCCCATCTCTACGAAGACAAACCCGCCGAACTCATCGCCTCCGCCAAGCTGAACGACTCGCAAAAGTACGAGGCCATGGAACTCATGGACGCCTCCTCCAAACGCACCCGCGCCCTCATCGCAGCCACGATAGCCAAGCACACCGACGAGCTGAACGGCCTCTCTCCCCGCGGCCACCTCGCCAGGATGACCACGCCCGTCTACCTGCTCCACGGCCAGGCTGACAACATCATCCCCAGCGCCGAAACTCTCTGGATGGCCTCCGAGCTCTCCAGCGAATCCCTGCAAGCCATGCTCGTGAGCCCGGTCATCAGCCACATCGACTTCGAAGGCACCAAACCCGGCCTCTACGACCAATGGAAGCTGATCCATTTCTTCGCCCTTGTCATGCACGCCGCCGAGACCCCTAACGGCAAAACCCCCTGGCTTTAGCGCACCACGCCGCTCGACATTTGCGGTTCGGCTTACCTTAACCCTCAAGCGACGCCCTCTGATCCCGGCTCGGTCCTTGTTATTCTTACCCAAATGGCTTCCTCCCCCCTCGCACTCCCTCCCGGCCCACACTCCGCCTACCTCTTCGACCTCGATGGCACCGTCGCCGACTCCATGCCGCTCCACTTCGTCGCCTGGTCCCAGGCCATCTCCGAGCACGGCGGCACCTTTCCCGAACCACTCTTTTATCAGATGGGTGGTATCCCGCTCCTCCGCACCGTAGAGCTCCTCAACGAGCGTTTTGGCACTGCCATGGACCCCGCTACCGTCGTCCACCGCAAGGAGTCCCTCTACCTTGAAATGCTGGACCAACTCAAGCCCGTAGCCTCGGTCCTCGCCATCATCCACGAGTGTGCCGGCAAGATCCCCTTCGCCATAGTCTCCGGCTCCCCCCGAGTCTCCATCTACAGCACTTTGACGAAGCTGAACCTGATTGACTACTTCCCAGTCATCGTCGGCGCGGAAGATTACCTCCAGGGTAAGCCCAACCCCGAGCCCTTTCTCAAAGCCGCCACCCTCCTCGGCGTCTCCCCGGAGACCTGCCTGGTCTTTGAAGATGCCGAAGCTGGCATCGCCTCTGCCCAGGCCGCCGGCATGCAATACGTCCGCATCCCCGCAGGCCAACACCCCTAATAAACTTCAGATGTCGTGAGGAACACGCCCGCAAGAGCCAAGACCTGGAATGTACAAGTGGTAGGGGGCCAAGTTGCCTCGGGGCAATCCGTGCGCCACAATAGAAGCGGATGCCTACCTTCGTCACACTTCGCGAAATCCAGGCCGCACAGACTCGCATTGCCGGCACCGCCGTCGTCACGCCAATAACGCAATTGCCGGGCACCAACATCTACATCAAAGCCGAGTCCGCCCAGCCCATCCGCTCGTTCAAGCTGCGTGGCGCGTTCAACATGATCTCGCAGCTCTCGCCTGAGCAACTGCGCCTCGGTGTCATCACCTACTCTTCCGGCAACCATGCCCAGGGGGTCGCCTACGCGGCCCGGGCGCTCGGCTCCAAGGCCGTCATCGTGATGCCGGACAACGCGCCAGAGGTCAAGATCGCGGCCACCCTCGCGCTCGGGGCAGAGGTCGTCTTCGTGGGTCCAGCGAGCACCGCACGCAAGCTCAAGGCAGAGGCGCTGGCCGCCGACCATGGCTATTCCATCATCCCGCCCTACGACCACGCGCACATCATCGCCGGGCAGGCTACCTGTGGGCTGGAGATCACCCAGCAGCTTCCCACGGTCGATCTGGTGCTGTCGCCTGTGTCCGGAGGCGGATTGCTCTCCGGCACGGCCACGGCGGTCAAGCTGGCCGCAGCCGAGGGCCTATGCAACCCCAGCGTCAAGGTGTGGGGAGCCGAGCCGGCGCTCGCCGCCGACGCCAAGGAGTCCTTCGACACGAAGACCCTAGTTGAGTGGCCCGCTTCGATGACCTCCCGCACGCTTGGTGACGGACTTCGGACCCAATCGCTGGGCGAGCTCAACTTTCACCACATCCTGCGCCATGTCGACGGCATCGTCACCGTGACGGAGGACGAGATGCTCGCCGCAATGCGCACTCTACTGACCCACACGAACCTGATTCCGGAGCCGAGCGGCGCCGTCACGCTCGCCGCTGCGCTCTTTCACGCGCATGAGCTTCCTGCCGCGAACCAGATCGTCGTCATCCTTTCTGGCGGTAACGTCGATCCCGCGCTGCTCCGTACGCTCGAAGCCGAAGTCGCCGCATCGAACGTCCAATGACCATGCGCCTCCTTGCACTTGCTCTTATTACCCTTGCAGCCCTGCCAAGCGACGCCCAGAAGAAGGGCAAGGATGTACTAGCCGGCTACGACAAGAGCACACGGGCTACCGTGGTGCATCCCGCTATTGTGTACGTGGGTCCGGACGACGCCGCGCAGAAGGTTGCGGAGGTCACTCCTGGCCACGAGCTGGTCGTGATCGATCACTCAGGACCGTGGGTCAAGGTCTTTGCCAATACGGACACGGCAGACTCGCAGGACCCGGATAAGGAGCCGGAGTTCACCTCGCAGGACGACGCCAAGGTGCCCGCGTCGGGCTGGATTCGGGATAAGGGAATTGTGACGTCTGCAACGCCCAATGGCGACGCAATCCTGTTTGGCATGGCGGTGGAGCTGGAAGACCAGGCGGAGAAGCCTCACGCACCCAAAGATGCTGCGACAGGTGCACGTCTGCTCTATCGGCGAGTGTTTGAGTACTTCCCGGGTTCCAACCTTGCAGGCGAGTCCGCGTTTCGCTCCGCGGATATTCGCTGGCAGCTTGAGAAGGCCGATATATCGACGCTTCCGAGCGCGAAGGAACAGGAAGCATTTTTGCGTCCGCAGCTCTATGACGGCGATCTGAAACGGGTGATCAAGGCCTTTCCGCAGTCGGATTACGCGGGTAAAGCGGCCTACGACCTGATCGATAACAAACTGTGCGGCGATTGGCAGGGGCTGCCCAAATGCCCCGAGATGGAAGCGAACCTCTACATGAAGTATGTGGAGCAGTGGCCCGCTTCGCCCCGCGCGCCGGAGGCTTTCTACAATGCCATTTACCGGACCGGCGTACTGGTGACGATGTACCAGGTGCAGGACAACAGGAAGCGGGCTGAGGCGGCGGCTGGGCGTGTCAGCACCCTGGCGGGGGAGATGCACGTCAAGTTTCCTAACTCTGATTTCACGCGGCGAGCGGAATCAATCGC
This sequence comes from Rhodanobacteraceae bacterium, assembly GCA_043783275.1. Lineage (GTDB taxonomy): Bacteria > Acidobacteriota > Terriglobia > Terriglobales > Acidobacteriaceae > Edaphobacter. The sequence goes on along the minus strand of JAYVZP010000075.1, from coordinate 28,847 downwards.
GTTCCGAGTGAAGCAGGGGCTAAGCATTTATGGCAACGACAGGGAGTAATCGAGGCGTCCCTTTCCGCCCGGAGTAAAGCTCTTAAAAAATTCAAAGCAGATATTTAAGTTTGGGCCTGGGTATACAAGAGTTACCTGCCAGGCACTTTTATTCGGGAGTTCATGGCGTCCGGCTAGAATCACGGAATGCCGATCTTTAAAGTCATCATCCTGGCCATCGTGCAGGGACTTGCCGAACTCCTGCCCGTTTCCAGCTCTGCCCACGTCGTCGTTGCTGAAAAGCTTATGGGCCTTGATCCTACCTCGCCGCAGATGACTCTCCTGCTGGTTATGCTGCATACGGGCACGATGTTTGCCGTAATCGTGTACTTCTGGAAGCGGTGGGCTCACTCCTACTTCCGTTCGGCAGAAACGTTCAAGATTGCTGCCTCGCGTGTCATTGTCGCTACGGCACTGACCGCCATCGTCGGCTACCCGATCATCAAGATCATCGAGAAGACGATGTTCAAAGGCGCCGGCAAGGCGGAGATCGAGCAGTTGTTCGGACGTCTTGACCTCGTGGCGATCGCGCTGTTCTGCGCGGGCCTGCTGATTTTGTTCTCGGGTCTGGCTCGTCGGAAGGATCTGGCTGCGGCCACGATTGCCGGGCAGCCTCAGCCGGACCGCCGCGGTAGAGAAGGTGCCGCGATCACGATGACGCAGGCTGGACTTATCGGCGGCGTACAGGGTCTTTGCCTTCCGTTCCGCGGATTTTCCCGCTCGGGCGCGACTATCTCGGTTGGAATGCTGGCTGGCGTGGTTCGTGAGAGCGCAGAGACGTTCTCCTTTGCGCTGGCCGTGGTGCTGACTCCGGCGGTAATTGGCCGCGAGGCTTTGCGTTTGCTGAAGGCTTCGCATGAGGCGACGGCGGCGGGTTCGTCGATTGACTTACATGGGTCGATTATGGCGAGCCTGCTGGGGGCTTTATTCAGCTTTGTGGCTGGCCTCGCGGCGCTGAAGTGGCTTTCGGCGTGGCTGGAATCCGGCCGTTGGTATCTGTTCGGGATTTATTGCATTCTTGCAGCGGCATTTATTTATTACCTGCATACACGGGGATACTAGACGGCAATAGCTCCTGTGACACCTACGGAACGTCTGTAGAAAAAAGCCGTTAGCCTCCTGATATGTCCTGGGATCGGCTGGTGCATCTATTTGCTGGCAATGAACCTGATCGTCTTCTATTTTGCGAAAGACCTTAGTTATAGAAATGCAAATTTAGTCACACTGCCAACACCGCCTACTTAGTTGAATTCTCTTTGGTCTATGCGAATGATATGAAACACAGGACCTGGATATCGGGGGTAACTCCAAGCAGCGACCTGTCATATCTCAGTCTCAAATCAATGCGATGGCAACGTCGATTGTGTCACTCATTCAGGCTCGCTAGCGCCTCGCAAAGAGCCAGGCCCACCAGATCAGAGGCAGTTGCATCGGCAGTCTGGCCCAGAGGACCCATTCGGGGATGCTGGACCATTTTGCGTGGTCCAGGGCCATCTGGATATTTGCAGGCATGACGACGACAAGGAGCGCGATAAGGCCCCAGGCGGCGAATCTTTGGGTTGCGGGGAGGAGGAGGCCCGCGCCACCCAGAATCTCGCAAATGCCACTGATTTGGATGAGCAGGTGGGGCGATGGCAGGTAGGCGGGCATGATCCGGAGGTAGACCGGCGTCAGGATGAAGTGGAGGGTGCCAGCGACGATAAAGATTAGGGCTAAGGAGATGCGTGCGATGGGCAATTCAGAGGACTCTGGACGGGCTGAAGCGTCTTCTTTCGAGACCGATTGTTTCATGACACCGTGACGCAAAGTGGTCGCCGAGTGGGTAGAAAGAAATTGACACCGGAGGCCGAAGCCGCGGGATTTTGAGCAATTTTGCACTAGGGCGATCGCCATTACCTAACAAAGTAGCGCGGACGATAGCATGTCGCGGTTACAGATGCTGGAGGAAAGGTTGGCGAACGAACGCAGACCCTTGTGCTGCGCCAAGCATAAGAAATAACAGTTTAGGGTGAAAAGAAGGATGAATTAGGCAAAAATTGGGCGACCGGGAAGAATCTCCGGCCGCCCGTATTGTCTTTGTGTTCTACCTATTTGGACGCCGTAGAGTCGCGATGGTTACGGATAAAGTCGTGTGAATTCATGATGTGGGCGTTTTGTTCCGAGAGGAGCTGGTGGAGGGGGAGCGGAAGTTGCTGCGTGAGGGCGTCGTTATAGACCTTCTTCGCGGCGTCTTCGCCCTGCTCTGCGGTGACCAGCAGTTCGTGGTCGCTGGCGCCGAATACCTTGGCTTTGAGGTCTCCCCAGGACCGGTGGAGAGTGCCTGCAGTGGTTCCTTCTTCGTGGACGTCCTTCACGCCATGACGGTGCAGTTCATTCTCCAGTTCGGCGCGGAAGTTAGCACGCTTCAACGACTCGGCCAAAAAGTAACGCTTTAACATATCGTCTTTAAGGTGGTCGCCAATGTCGGCAAAACCTTTTTGCCCATCCTGCAAGATGTTGATGACTTCCTTGACTACTTTTTCAAACTCTGCATTCTTATCTGAATCGCTCGACATATTTACCCTTCGTTGTACGAGATTTCGGTTCTAAGAGATTCGTAGACAGAACTTGCTCAGGCTAGCCCTAAGGGCCCAAGGAGCTATCGTTACTAAGGCCGATGCATCTGAGGCAGGGTCAGCCGACTGACAGCGATTCTCCTTGGTCGGCTGCAGGTGGAAGAAATCGCGAAAATTCCATTCCCCTGCCAGATGCTTTGAAACTCAGTCACTCTGCCGAACGTGCCCGACAGCATGGCTACTTCTATAGATGCCAGCTCCTGCGAATGGTTTGCATCCTGATTCCCACCATCGTGCACATTCCCGTTATTGCCCGGGCTCTGCTGTAATAAAGGTTGTTCGGAGAATGCCGGCCCCTCCTTTTTCATGGCGCCGGCCACGCATGCGCGGCCAGCAGGCGCGCCGAAGGAAGCCCATGAAGACGCTCCGCCTCATCTCTGCCCCTACGCGTAATCGCCGCCTGAACGAGATCTTCGGCCTGATCGCCCTGGTAGGCGCAGCGCTGTTGCTGCTGGCGCTGGCTAGCTATACGCCGTCAGATCCCTCGTTCAACACAGTGGGCGGTGACGTAAACGCGGCGGGCGCTATCTCCGCCCATGCCACACATAACTGGACTGGAATCTTTGGGGCTTACGTCTCTGACGCGCTGCTGCAGGTTCTTGGAGTTGCTGCTTTCTTCTTTCCGGCATTGCTGATCCGACTTGGATTTTGCTGGATGCAGTCGCGTCCTGCGGGGTCGCCGATGGCGAAACTGACAGGCTTGGCGCTGTGGATTGTATTTGCACCGGCGGCGATTTCATTACTGCCTGGACATCTACTCTGGCGTAACTCGCTACCGATTGCGGGGTTGAGCGGACGGCTGGTGGCGGATGCGATGATCCATTTCTTGAACCTGCCGGGGACGGTGATTGTCGTGGCACTGACGGTGACACTGTCGCTTTACCTGGTTACGACGTTTGCGTTCAACACGGCGCACGAGTGGCTTACACTTCACTTCGCTTTCATCAGCACCCTGCGGCAGCGATGGACGTCGCTGACTACACGCCGCAAGACCAGTCCTGCGGCAGTTGCACCGGAGATGCTGGACGAAGAGGGTGAAGTTTACGGGGCTCGGCGGCAGAAGGTTGACGCTGAGTTGCGCAAGCAACGGGAACGCGAAGAGAAGGTCGCCGCACGTGCGAATCGCGAGCCGAATACGCTGCTGGCTGGGTTGTTTGGATTTTTTGGGCGGCGAAAGGATGACGTAGTTTCGATCCTGCCGGAAGAAGATGGACAGGAAGCTGCGGCACCGGTTTCGATGTGGGAGGCGATGCCCAGGACCCATGTAGATGCGGCGCCGATTACCGCGCTTTCTACGGCTTCCGCCGCGGCTGCACCGTTTGCACAGGCGTTGGCTGCTGCCGCTGCGCCGCTGCCGCTGCAGTCGGATGAGCTCGAGCTTGAGACCGCGATGCAGTCCGGTTCAGTCGAGTCCAGCTTGATGGAGGATGACGAGGAGCCCTTCTCTTTTTTGAACAATACGCCTCCTCCTACTCCTGCGCCGATGCGAGAGGTAGAGCCTATGCGGGCAGCTCGCGTGGCTGCACCCAAGCCGGTGGCGCCGCCTGCTTACGCACCGCCTGCGGCGGCGTACGAGTCAGCGCCCAAGGGAATTTCGTTTGGACAACGCGCGGATGCGAATGTGAAGCCGGTTGCAATTACGGCCAAGTCGGTGAGGGGTTACAAGCTGCCGTCGTCGTCGTTGCTGTTTCACTCGGAAGAGCAGGCTGTGGTGCGGGAAGAGGCGCTGCGGAATGAGGCCCGGGTGCTGGTAGAGAAGTGCGCTGAGTTTGGCGTGGATGGGCAGGTCACGCAGATCAATCCGGGGCCGGTGGTGACGACGTTTGAGTTCCGGCCGGATGCTGGTGTGAAATACTCGCGCGTGACGGGGCTGGCGGATGATCTTTGCCTGGCGATGGCGGCGGAGTCGATTCTGATTGAGCGCATGGCGGGTAAATCGACGGTGGGGATCCAGGTTCCGAATCTTGAGCGGGAGACGATCTGGCTGCGCGATGTAGTGGAGTGCGAGTCGTTTGCACAGAGCAAGAGCAAGCTTGCGATCGCGCTGGGCAAGGATATCAACGGGCGGATTGTGACGGCGGATCTGGCGTCCATGCCACATGTGCTGATCGCGGGTTCGACGGGCTCGGGTAAGTCGGTGGCGATCAACGCCATGATTATGAGCGTGCTTTTCAAGTCGACGCCAGAGCAGGTTCGTATGATCCTGGTCGACCCGAAGCGGGTTGAGCTTGGAATGTATGAAGGGATTCCGCATCTGTTTACGCCGATTATTACGGAGGCGAAGCTGGCGGCGAATGCGTTGCGCAATGCGGTGCGTGAGATGGAGCGGCGGCTGAAGCTGCTGGCCGCGAATCACGTGCGGAATATCGACCAGTTCAACAAGCTTTTCGATAACGGTAGCGAGTACTTGTTTGAGGATGTGAACCAGGAGCCGCTGCCGTACATCATCATCATCATCGATGAGTTGGCGGACTTGATGATGCTGGATCGGTCGAACGTGGAAGAGAGCATCACGCGGCTGGCGCAGATGGCGCGCGCGGTCGGGATCCACTTGATTCTAGCGACGCAACGGCCTTCGGTGGATGTCATCACGGGGCTCATCAAGGCGAACGTGCCTACTCGTATGAGCTTCCGGCTGGCGACGAAGGTGGACTCACGGACGATCATCGACTCAAACGGTGCGGAGAGTTTGCTGGGGCGCGGCGACATGCTTTATCTGCCGCCAGGGACCAGCCGTCTGCAACGTGTGCACGCGCCGTTTGTAACGGAGAAAGAGATCTCCGCGGTTACGGCGTTCTGGCGCGCGCAGGGTGAGGCCGAGTATGTGCAGGGCTTCCTGGAAGGGCCCAAGGATGAGAAGGAAGACGGTGGACAGGGCTCCAAAGGCGATGGTGGCGATGATAGCGATGAATTATTTGACGATGCGGTGCGGCTGGTGTTCGAGTTTGGCAAAGCGAGCACTTCGCTGCTGCAGCGACGGCTACGGATCGGGTATGGTCGCGCGGCTCACCTGATCGACATGATGTACAACGACGGACTGGTGGGACCGGCGGATGGGTCCAAGCCGCGTGAGATTTTGAAGTCGCCCGATTTTTACAAGGAAGTGGATTCGGCGATACGGTAGGCTAAGGCTTCCACGTTGAGGTGGTCTGTGTTTCGAGCATGTTCTCTAATTGCACTTGCGGTTTTGACTTTATCGGGGACCGTCCCTACGTCGAATGCTGTTTTGGACGGGCCGGGATTCACCCTCGATGGCAAGCTGAAGATGCCTGCGGAATACCGCGAGTGGGTGTACCTGACGTCGGGACTGGACATGAGCTACGCTGCCTCGGCGAGCGCGTCCGACCACTCGATGTTCGATAACGTCTTCGTGAATCCGTCGGCTTACCGCGTGTTCAAGGAGACAGGAACATGGCCTGAGGGGACGATGCTGGTGCTGGAGAATCGCGTGGCGGAGAGCAAGAATTCCATCAACAAACATGGCAAGACGCAGTCGCCGGAGTTGATGGGAGTGGAGGTGCATGTGAAGGACTCCGCGCATATTCCGGGCGGGTGGGGCTTCTATGCGTTTGGTGGAGCGGACACCGCGAAGCTCATCAACCGAACTGCCGATTGCTATAGCTGTCACGAGCAGCATGCGGCGGTGGATACGACGTTCGTACAGTTTTATCCAACGTTGCTTGGGATTGCGAAGCAGAAGAAGACATTCAGCAAGGAGTATCTGAAAGAGATCAGCGCCCCAGTTGCTAACAGCGGCAAGTAGCATTCGATCTCGAATGGCTATTGCAACTCCACAACCGCTGCGCTGCGCAATGACAGCAAAAAGAGAGACGACACTGCTCGCTAGATTTTTCTTGCAGAGCGGAAGGCTACGATACCGAGGACTCCGATAAGCGCCAGCAGGCCCAGCCAGAGTAGTTCCGGGTGACGCTCCGTAAGACTTCTCGTGTCGTCGCGTCCGATGAAGCGGGTGTTCTTTTTTTCCGGACCAAGGGCTACGAGTTGCGTCTGGTTGCCGGACTGGAAGACGCGGTTGTAGTCGTAAGCGGGGGCTTCCAGATCGTTATCGCCGTAGAAGAGGGTGACTGGGCTGCCCGGTGAGTTGAAGCAGAGTTCCCGGCGTCGCATCTCCAGCCGCACGGCATGAATTGCAAGCGGGCGATCGTCGCCGTTCTGGATGGCTACCTCGACGCTCGCAGGGGCCTCTGCATTTGAGCCCAGCGTCGCGGGGAAGCCCAGGCTTTCCTGTCGGACCTCCTGCCCGGCCTGCGTGATGCGCACGCGGGAGATCTCGCCAGTGACAACCTCAGGCTCGGAGCTGGTGCCGCTGGCTGCTCGTGCAGTGAGGCGGACGGTGCGGCTAAAGTTGGTGTGATCGGCGGCTTCCACCTGGACGCTTACACGTTCCACAGGAACTCTTGCGGGGAGGTCGAACATTGCGACTGATTCGCGGCCGCGCTGGATGACGGCGGTGCTCTCTGCGACTACGGTGTAGACGGTCTGCGTCTCGCGGCTGGGGGGGACGTCGGCCCCTTTGATGATTGCAGGCGTCGTGTCCATCCTGCTGCCGTCCGCCTGGGTGAAGGCGAGGTCGACGCGCAGGAAGGGGAAGCTCGACTCGGCAAGTTTGAGCGTGGTGCTGCGTCCCAGGTGCTGGCCGCTGAGGTCGAAGAGGGTGAAGCTTCCGACCTGCGTTCCGTCCTTGTCGGCAAGAGCTCGGAGGCCTGTTACCTTCGCGGTCGCAAGGAAGTTTTTGCCCTCGAGGTCGAGACGCACGTCAGTGTAGGGGCGTGACGGCATCTCCAGATCGAAGACGATGTGACCGCCACGCAGCCCCGGGTTCAAGAGACGTGCGGTGTCGCCCGTGGCGGCGGTCTGCGACAACGTGAGGGCGTAGGGGACCTCGGTCCTGTTGTTGCCGTCCAGCACGAAGAGACGTAGGTCCGAGAGCGCCGGGCGCGCGTGCGCGTAGACGTTGCCATCGAGGATGGAGCATATCTGGCTGCCCGCTTGCGTGGGGGCGGTGATTTGCCGCTCGTAGTGGAAGTACCTGGGTTCCGGGGTCAACCTGCGCTCACTTTGCCAGACTGCTGCCAACAGCAGCAAGCTTGCCATGATTCTCATTCTGAACCTCCTCCCGTGGCCTTCAGGCCCAGCCAGTCCTTCTGGTACGCGAAGCTTATGCACATCAACAACGCGCCCAGGCCGAGGAGGCTTACGACACGATAGACTCCGCTGAGGCCGCTCATGTCATAGAGAAATACCTTGCAGATGGTGAAGATGAGGAGCACGAGTGCCTCCCAGCGGACGAAGGCGTTTTTGCGCCAGAAGCCCGCCGCGAGGAGGAGGCCGCCATAGATCATGAGGAATCCGGAGATGGCAAGCGACCGTTGCAGATTGGCTTCAGAGCTTGTCCAGAGGGCGCCGATCTCGCGCACAACCGTCAGGATCAGGAGGAGGTGCAGGACAGCCGAAGTCCATGCAGCGAGGACTTCATGCCTGAGCCGATAAGCCCAGGCTGTCACGCCGGCCAGCACAATGAGCCCGACGATGGAGGTGGCGAAGTCCGGGTTGGCGAACGCGGCATGGGGCCTTGCCGACCATGCGGACGCGACCTCTCGCAGGGTGAGTAGAACCGCGACGAGGTTCATCGCAAGGAGGGTGGCGGGTGCAACTCGCTCTGCGTCATGCCCGTACCGCAGGGCCAGCACGAGGGTGCCGCTTAACGCGGCGAACGCAACCATGGCGGCTCCGAGTCCGGCGTTGAAGAAGCCCTGTCCCGTGCCTTCGAACCACCACCAGTGCGAGACAAGCGAAAGCAGTCCGAGTACGTAGCCGCCGGCAGAGAGCACCCACAGGACCTTTGCCGGTGCGCCATGTTCCTGCTCGAATCTGGTTGAGGCCCAGTAGAGGATGAGACCTTCCACGAGCCACGCGATGGTCATGGTGTGGCCGCTGGCCTTGAGTGGGATAGCGATGGTGAGGAAGGTCACGGCAGACGCAAGCTGCATTGCCTGGGCGACGGACGTGGCCTGGAATCGCAGCAGGGCTAGCAGGACGGCGGCGAGCGCCACCATTAGCCATGCAAGATATGTGTGCAGGCCGGAATCCTCAAAGATCGAGTACAGCGCGAGACCGATAAACGCGGCGGATATAAGTGGGATCAGGATGGAGCCAATGACCTCGCTCCCCTTGCCTGTGTCCTCGGCGTAGGTCGTCCAGCCCTTGAGGGAGACGACCGCGAAGATGGCGAAGAAGATGCCGGCGAAGAGGGCCGTCTCGGTAGATTGGCCATCCCACACGGGATGTGCAAGGACGTGGAAGAAGTGTATGTACCAGCCGATAAAGAATGCCGCGGTAGCCACGAAGGAGGGCACGAGCAGACGCCGCCATGGCTTCCAGCGGATGAGCAATACGGCGGCCAGATCGATGGCGCCGATGTAGGTGAAGAGGAATGTTTCATGGTCGCCGCCGGTAGAAAGCAACAGCGGAGTGGCAAATCCACCGGCGAGCGCATAGGCGGCCAGCAACTCGGCGTCCTGGCTCCAGGCCATGAACGCGTTCCATGCGGTTACGAGCACCATGGCCACCAGGGCCACGCTGGCAGGCAGCAGGTGATAGAGCTGAAACGATGCCCAGAGCGACAGGTAGAGCACGCCACTGCCGACGGCCTTCAAGGCATAGCTGAAGGCCGTCATCCCCTTGCGGCGGAACATCTCCGACCAGACGATGACGCCAGACCCGGCAATGAGTCCCAGGAGCACGCGCTGCACGGGGCCGATGTAGCCATGCTCGATGGCCAGCTTGAGGAAGTAAGCCATGGCGACCATGAGGGCCAGGATTCCGAGGACGGGAAAGATCTGGGTGCCAAGACGGTCTTCAAAGGAGATAGCGGGCGTGTGGACCGGCTTCACGGGAGGCGGTGGGGGTGGGCTCCCCACTTGTTGAGGGGGAGTCGACCTGGACTTGGGAGAAGCCGCGATTGCAACTGTTTTGTGGCGCAGTTCGGCTATCTGCCGCTCCAACGTTGCGACGCGCGCGGTCAACGCGTGCAGGTCGTCCTTAAGCTCCGGATCTTCTGCGCTACCCTGCTCCATTGCACCCACTGTAACCCGACTGCCCAACTTTCAACACTACTTCCGCCGCGCACCCAACACCTGATACCTTGCTTGCAATGCACGATTTTTCCACCACCGCCCGGCACCTGCTGATCATTGACGATGACCTTCTGAGTCGCGAGGTCCTGGCTCTGCTTACGTCGCATGCGGGTTACACGGTGACGCCGGTGCCTTCAGGCGAAGCAGCGCTGGAGTTGCTGGACGCCGAACGGCCTTGTGAGCACGGCCTGCCGGCGGTGATTCTGACGGACATGCAGATGCCGGGACTTGCGGGCGACTCTCTGGCGCGGCGGCTGCGGGCTGCCTGTCCGGGGGCGATCGTGGTTAGCATGAGCGCCACGCAGCCTCCTCCGGAGGCGCTGCTTTCGTTTGATGCTTTCCTGCTGAAGCCCTTCACGGCAGAGGAGTTTGAGGCGCTGGTTGCGGGGATCCAGCCACCGCAGCAGGACGGTCAGACTGCAGAGGCCAGGCAAATTTTGAACCGGAGTATCTATGACAATCTGGCACAGAGCATGCCCGCGGCGCAGCTTCAGGCTCTCTATGCCATGTGCCTGGATGACGCGGATAACCGCATCGGCTTGATGCGTTCTGCCGTGGCAGCGGGCGATAGCACGGCGTTCATCCGCGGGGCACATTCCATCAAGGGAGGATGCGGCATGGTGGGAGCGTCGGAGCTTGCAGACATCGCGTCTGCGATGGAGTTGGACGGGCTTGCCCCCGTTGGCAATGAGGCACCCCTTGAACGATTAGACCAATTCCTCGCTGCATCGCAACGGCTGCGTCGTATGCTGGACGCTCAGACGGATAGCACCGTCGGTAACGATCATGCCTAAACTCGAGTTCCATGATGTATTCCGAAAGACCTTGGAGACCCAAGCATGAAGAGTCCTGTAAAACGCGCCCCGGCACCACCTCCCTCTATCCGCATCGTCGTGGCCGATGACCATCCGGTCGTTCGCTTTGGCGTAAAGAACATGCTGATGAACGAACCGGGATTCGAAGTTGTGGGCGAGGCGGAAGATGGCGACACGGCGATAACGCAAACGCTGGAACTTGAGCCGGATATTTTGCTGCTGGACCTGCTGATGCCGCGGCTACCGGGCCTGGAGGCGATGCGCGCCATCATGACGAAGTCGCCGCGGGTCAAGATTATTCTGCTGACCAGCACGATTACGACCCAGCAGATTATCGAAGCGCTGCAAATCGGCGCGCGCGGCATTGTGTTGAAAGACTCGGTGGCCGGGGATCTTTCGCAGTCGTTACGGGCCGTGTTGCAGGGTGATTACTGGATCGGTGGCGAGCGCGTCGCGAACCTGCTGAAGGCGCTGCATGAGCTGATGCAGAAGGCTGCAGCGGTTCCCGAGCGTAAGACGTACGGTCTTACGCCGCGTGAACTGGAAGTCGTTCAGTGCATTGTGGAAGGCTGCAGCAACAAGGATATTGCGCGGCAGTTCACCATCTCGGAAGAGACCGTGAAGCGCCATTTGAGCAACATCTTTGACAAGACCGGCGTAAGCACGCGGCTGGAACTGGCATTGTTTGCGATTGCGCACAAACTGGTACTGCCCGACTAATTTGATCACATCACTGTTTGATCGCACCACTTGACTGCACCACTTCGGGCCGGCCCGACTTCGGTAAAATAGGGAGATGGCTATTCTTCTCTATGACGTACTCGTCATCGGCGCTGGCCCTACGGGTCTAGCCTGCGCTATCGACGCTCAGCGTGCGGGTTTTTCGGTGGTTCTGGTCGATAAAGGCTGCCTGTGCAACTCGTTGTTCCACTATCCGGCGCACATGACGTTTTTTACGACGCCGGAGTTACTGGAGATCGGCGACATGCCGTTCAGCTCGCCCAACCAGAAACCGACTCGGTCAGAAGCGCTGGAGTACTACCGGAAGGTCTCGGAGCACTACAGCCTGAATGTTCGCCAATACCATACAGTCTTAGGCGTGACGGGTGTTGACGGCGACTTTCAGGTGAGCACGCAGGACCAGTTCGGGCGGATGATTCCGCTGCGCGCACGCAAGCTAATCATCGCTACGGGATACTACGATCTGCCAAACTACCTGGGGATTCCGGGCGAAGATCTGCCCAAGGTGCATCACTACTACAACGAGCCTCACCCGTACTTCGGGCTCGATGTGCTGGTGATCGGCGGCAAGAACTCGGCTGCGATTGCTGCGCTTGACCTTTGGCGGCATGGAGTGAAGGTGACGTTGGTGCATCGCGGGCCAGAGCTTCACCGGCACATCAAGTACTGGATCAAGCCGGACATTGAGAACCGCATCAAAAATGGTGAGGTGACGGCTTTTTTCTCGAGCACTGTGACGCAGATCGCGGAGGATACGGTGACTCTGGCCACTCCCAATGGTCCTGTCACGCTGCCGAATCATTTCGTCTTTGCGCTGACGGGCTACCATCCGGATTTCGGTTTCCTCCAAAGCCTGGGCGTGCAGCTGGATGAAGAGAACGATCGCTGCCCTGTGTGCGATCCAGCGACGCTGGAGTCAAACGTGGCGGGTATTTATCTTGCGGGAGTTATCGTGGCGGGCGAGCGAACGAATGAAATCTTTATCGAGAACGGGCGATTTCACGGGAAATTGATCGCTGAATCGCTAAGCAGCAAGCTGTCGATTCAGCATCAGGATGATCTTTCAGCCGTTAGCTAACCGACGACGCGGCGAAAGAACCCTCGCATGCCGAGCCAGCCAAGCAGACCGAGGAAAAAAATCAACATGCCGATGATGAGCGGCTTCGGCATGTGGGCGCTGTCCGTAAGTGCAGCGCGCAGTCCCTCGCTCATGTACACGATCGGGTTGACCAGTACGCCGCGCTGCAGCCACTTGATCTTGTCGAGATTGGCCCAGGGGTAATAGACGCAGCCGAGGAACGTGATCGGCATGACGACCACTCCGAAGATGAGCCCGATTTGCTGGGGCTTGACGCTGGTGCCGATGGTCAAGCCAAGTGCGCCGGAGACCAGGCTCGCCAATACCAGGACGACAATCAAAAAGGGCCAGCTTGAGACATGCGCGTGGACCGGTGTCGTCGGCACGTACAACGCCAACGGGAAGACGATGGCAGCGGCGATGATGCTTTGCATCGCGGAGAAGACGATCTTTTCCGCGGCGACGGCGGCTACGGGCAGTGGACACATGACGCGGTCGTCGATCTCGCGCGTAATGCCGAACTCCTGGGCCAGCGGCAGCGCGACGGCGGCGATGCCGGAGAACATAATCGCTACGGCCATGAGTCCGGGCAACAGCACGGTGGAGAAATTGCCGCCGGCCACCTGCGAAGTGGGGTTCATCGCGGCGCCGCCGGACATGTGCGGCATGATGTAGGTAAAGACGAACAGGAAGAGCAGCGGATTCATGCAGACGCGTATTGCGAACGGAAAGAGCTCGCGCCGCAGCACATACAGGTCTCGGAGCAATAGCCCTGCGAAGGCGCGAGCATACATGCCGAGGTTTCCGCTCTTTTCAGCCGGTTTATGCTGCTGCGGTTTCTGTTCGAGCGATCTGTCTTCTAACGACCTGCTCTCTGGCGATGTGCCAGTTGCTACGGTAGCCATGGTTTACTCCCTCAGGTCGCGTCCGGTCAGCTTGATGAATACCGTCTCGAGGCTGGCTTCGGTGACTTTCATGTCTCTCAATCCAAATGTGTTTGCGGCTCCGACGACTTCGCTGAGCAACCCGTCGGCGCCTTGCGCGAAGAGGCGAACGCCGTCGTCCGTGACCTCTGCGCCGGAGACGCCTTCAAAGCCTCGGAGCGTTTCAGCCAGCACGTCGCGCCCGCTCTCGTTACGGAGGTGCAATTCATAGACCTTTTGTGCGCCGACCGAACTTTTCAGCGCGGCAGGGGTGTCCTGAACAAGAATCTTTCCGTGGTCGATGATGGCGACGCGGTCGCACAGTTCATCGGCCTCTTCCATGTAGTGTGTGGTCAGAAGGACGGTAATGCCCTCATGGCGCAGCGCGCGGACGGCGTCCCACATGGCGATACGGCTCTGCGGATCGAGGCCCGCGCTGGGCTCATCGAGGAACAGAACTTTGGGCCGGTGGGCGATCGCCCGTGCGATCTGGACGCGCTGCGCGAGGCCGCCGGAAAGTTGCGATGGGTAGGCCCCAACGCGCTCCGTGAGATGGAATTGTTCCAGCAACTCGGCGGTGCGGGCTTTTGCCTCGGCGCGCGAGAAGCCGAAGTAAAGGCAATGAAAAAGGAGGTTTTCGGCGATCGTGCAGGCGCGGTCAAGCGTGTTGTACTGCGGGACCACGCCGATCCCCCGTCGCGCCACGGCGGGCTCCTTGACGACATCGATGCCCGCGATCCGGACCATGCCCTCTGTTGGCAGCGCGCGCGTTGTGCAGATGCTGATGGTGGTGGTTTTGCCTGCGCCGTTAGGACCCAGAAGACCATAGATCTCACCCTCATTGACGTTCAGGTCGATCCCGTCAACGGCGACAATCTGTCCCCTGCCTTCGAAGACCTTCCTGAGCCCCTTGACCTCAACAATCACTATGCGAACCTCCACCTCATATTATTCACCAAGGGGGGTGGAACATGTCCCCTATTGGGTACATGGGTTTCCACGTCACTCACGCAAAACCCACGTAAAGGAATAGAATCACAGAATGTCGCGTGGATGGGAGAGTAAATCCGTGGAATCTCAACAGGCTGACCAAAATCAGGCTGCTACCCCTGCCGAAAAAGCTGCCGCTGCAATAAAGGTACGCGGCAACATGGCGGCAGACGCCGAACACAAGCGCAAGTTGCAGGCGCTTCACCTGCAGCGCGAGCGGATTCTGTCTGAGCGTACCTCCAGCCCGCACCGCCGTACCGCGCTTACCAATGCCCTCGCGGACATTGAAGAGAGGCTTGCAGAGTTGGGCTGGACCATCCACCTGTAAGCGAAGGGGCATACCGCAATCAAGTGCGATAAAGGCAGATAGCACTCGCAATGCTGTCTGCCTTTGCCGCACTCGATTGCCTCTCTGATTAGCGTTGAGTCTCTTCTTTCTTCACACTACCTGATATTTCCGAAGCGATAGACCACACCGACGTTTACGCCTTTGCTGTTCTGGAGCGTTCCGCCGAAGGTGGTTCCCAAGTAGGTAGGAGTTACACGCAGGGCGAAATTCGGATAGAGGTTGTAGTCCAGATTGACGCCGGCCGCGAACGACGCCGCGTAATCGCCGCCCCATACGCCGATGTCCTTGGCGGAAAGGCCCTTGGATCCGCCAGCAAACTTGCCCAACCCTGCGCCGCCTTCGACGAAGCCGCTGACCGCATACTTTTCGCGGGTTCGAAAGCGATAGCTGGGGCCGGCCATGAAGTTGTACTGGGAGATCTGAGGATTAGGGATGTTGTAGGTTGTGTTGCCGATCTTGGCATTCCCAAAGGCTCCCCGGACCTCGCCGACGATCCCAAGCTTGGGATTCAGCGCGTACATCGTCGAAGTCCAGAAAGTCACTTCATTATTCTGCTGGAGATATTGGCCGCTGCGAAAGCGCTCGTAGCCTCCACCGCCGGCGGTCTCCCAGCGATGTCCGTAGGTTTCTGCGATGCTCCGCGCTACGCGTGCCTTGCGATTTGCGTTGGATTCCCGGCGCTGGCGATGCGCGCTCTGGCTCAGGGCGGATCCAGCCAAAGTCTGAGCGAGAACGGCCACTGCGGCCACCTTCAAACACAATTCCATCTTCGTACTGAAAATCAACGTTTTCACTCCTGCCCCGTTCTGGTTCTCAAACCGACAAGCAGGTCTGATATGGTTGGGGCAACACCGGGGGTAGATCCCCTGTGGGTTTTCCTTTTTGTATTAGAACATTCATCGCCCGGAAGATGGGCTGAACCTAGTTCCCGAGCCCCGGAGCCCTAAGAGAACGGATCACTGAACATGTCGAACGGAAGCAATTTGCGTAACTCCTCTGATAGACGCTCCAGTGGGCGGTTCGGGTCGTTTGTCCTCGGCTTTTTACTGGCTTTCGTAGCCCTGATTGCAGGCGTCTCTATTTATCTGAAATATGGCCATCCACCTGTGGCGACCGCCGACGCGGCGTTTCCGATGGAAGCCCAGATTGTTCACGTGCCCCTGAATGCTCGCATTGACAGAGAGCTTGAGAAGGCTCCCTTCGGCACCAGTGAAGAAGGCTACGAAGCCGGCGCGAAGATCTACCAGTCAAGTTGCGCCAGCTGCCACGGCTTGCCAAATCATGAGAGTCCTTACGCCAAAACGATGTACCCCTCCTCCCCCCAGTTGTGGAAGAAGCACAGGACGGGTAATGTTGTCGGCGTTTCCGATGACGAGACCGGCGAGACATACTGGAAGATCAAGAACGGTATCCGCCTCACGGGCATGCCTGCGTTCCAGCATCTCTACTCTGAAACGCAAATGTGGCAGGTTGCGCTCCTGTTGAAAAATGCCGACCAAACTCTTCCCGATCCGGTGATGAAACTTCTGGAGCCGCCGGTTGAGGCAGCTACAAGTTCGTTGCAACAGGCAAAGGATCCGATTTCCCAATAAATCCGGGGTAAATTGGCTCTTAGTTCGCTTTCTAAAGAAGTTATTGCCAACCGTCGTCCGATAGGCATACTATCCGTTTCGCACTCGGCAAAGCGGGTAGAACAGCCTTCATGCCAGGGTCTCTTCGAGGCCACTCGCGCTTCGCGACAGGGTTGCAATAACTAGCGCATGGTTGGGCACAGACCCATCAGCGTGCTTTGGAGCCAACACTATGGCATGGTATGCCTACTGCATTGCAGAGCGTCAGTCGTTTCCGGAACTAGCTCGCCACCGTCGCCCGATGCCACTGACCGGAGTCACCGGTCTTTTCGGGAACCAAACCTTCCTCTTTCCTGCCGGAGATCTCGCTATAGTTGTGTCTGAGCACGCCGTCACAGACAGCGAACGCTTCGATCAGCAAGCCGCTCGAGATCACGCCCGTGTCATCTCCGAGTGTTTCAAACTCTCCACCGTCCTGCCCTTCCGCTTTTCAACTACCTTTGCCGATGACGACGGCCTTCGCCGCTCCGTTCGGTCCAACCAGCGCCACTTCCTGGCTAATGTTGAGCGTCTCCGTGGCAAAGCTGAAATGCACCTGAAGGTTCTGGTGGATGACACGTGCCCCGGTAACTCTGCTCGCGACATGACCGTCGGTCAGCAGTACCTGACCAGCCTGCGTGAGTCCGCTTCGCGACAACGCGAACGGCAGTCCAAGGCCCGCGCGCTGTCGGTCCAGATGCATCGCATGTTCCTTCCGCTTGCTGAAGAGATCACCTGCAAGCGTATGGACTCCGGCAAGATGCTTTTGGATATCGCGCACCTGATAGATAACCGGACGGTCGAGCGTTACCAGAATAAGTACTCGTCTGCCACGCAGGAACTGAAGGAATGCCACATGCAGCTCTCTGGGCCGTGGCCTCCGTATCATTTTGTGCAACGCCACTCTTCTGCCCATGCCAGCCACGCATAATTTCAGGAGATAAACGGCATAATCGGAGTTTCAAATAATCACAGCGGATAGAGCCCAAAACACCGGATTCTATCCGCTTTCTCTTTTGTTTTCTGTGTTTAGCGGAGATCACTTATTTCGTTCCGGACTACCTTTACTCCCAACCGGGCATCTTCTTAAATGGTGGTAGCCGCTCACGCGTGCGCCCAAGGAGAAAGCATGACCCGCACCGCAAAGTTCTTCCGCCCTACCCTCTTCATGGCAACGATCTTCCTTACCGGCCTTGCCGCCTCTGCCCAGGAGCCAAACCCGACCAGCGTCGCTGCCCCGCGTGCCCAGGCCGTTATCACGCAGAACGGCGACATCTTCTTTTACAAGGTCAAGGCCGTGCAGCGCGATCTGGATGCAGTGAACTACCTGCATCGCAGCGGCTCCACCCACCTGAATTTTGCCGGCACGGAACTACTGCCGAACGGTCGCGGCGAAGCGACCGTCAAGAGCGAGCGCGGCGGGATCTCCATCGACGCCGAATTCAAAGGACTGACGCCTGCCAACGGCTTTGGCCCCGAGTATCTGACCTATGTCCTGTGGGCTATCAGCCCCGACGGCCGCCCCCAGAATCTGGGTGAAGTCCTTCCCGCCGGCACCAAGAACAACATCAGCGTGACCACAGCGTTGCAATCGTTTGCCCTGATCGTAACGGCTGAACCTTACTTCGCCGTGTCCACGCCGTCGGACGTTGTGGTTTTGAAGAACATCATAAGCAGTGACCGGACGAATGGCGTGCTTGAAAAGGTGAATGCTCATACGACCCTGCTCCCGCGAGGCCTGTATGCCGAAACGACTGACGGTGCTCACACGGTATCGCGTCCGATTACGCGCGATGAGCGGTCTCCGTTGGAGCTTTATGAGGCCTACAACGCCGTTCGCATCGCGCAGGCGGCGGGCGCTGAAAAGTATTCGCCCGAAACGTACGCCAAAGCGGTCGAAGGATTGAAGAACGCAGCCGACATAGATGCCAGCAAGAAGCGCGACAGGAAGCTGGAGATTACGTTCGCCCGCGAGGCCGTTCAGCGTGCTGAAGATGCCCGCGTCGACACGCTGCGCAAACAGTCTGCCGAGCGCCAGCACAACGCCGAAGTAGCCAAGAACCTGGCGCAGGACCAGGCTGCCGCATCTCAGGCCGATGCCGCCAAAGCGCAGGCCCAGAGTGAGGCAGCGACGATGCAGGCCGAACGCGCCCTTCTTGCCAAGGAGCGGGCCGATGCCGACCGAGCCAAGGCTGAAGCCGACGCAGCCGTAGCCCGCGCCAGCGCTGCCGAGGCCAACAAACAGGTTGCGGATGCAAACCAGGTACGCGAGAAATTGCGCGAGCAGTTGAACTCGGTACTTGCGACCAGCGAAAGCGCACGTGGTCTCATCGTCAACATGTCGGATGTACTGTTTGACACGGGCCGCTACACCTTGAAGCAGGGGACGCAGGTTTCACTGGCGAAGGTTGCGGGCATCCTGCAGGCGTATCCAGGCCTGAAGGTTCAGGTGGAGGGCTTTACCGACTCGGTAGGCTCCGATCCGATGAATCAGAAGCTGTCTGAGAATCGTGCCGGCGCGGTCCGCAACTTCCTGGTCACTCAGGGTGTGCAGGCGTCGAATATCACTGCTGCAGGCTATGGCAAGACCAACCCCGTTGCGGACAATGGATCAGCCACGGGCCGGGCTCAAAATCGTCGCGTGAACCTGGTAGTCTCTGGCGATGCGATCGGCATCACGCAGACTGCTGCTCCCGGCAACTAACCGGCGACGGGCATTTTCTTCAATCGGAGAGTGCTCGTCAGCCGTACCCGCTGACTGTCTTTCGCCACTGCGGTCTCCTGACAGTGGCACCTGAAATCCGTGGTGGATAGCCTATTTTATTGGCGGCACACACACCCCCGACCGCACGAAATGATAAAAGGAAGCTATGCCTTCTCTTCAAGGAAAGACCGTACTCATCACTGGTGCCAGCTCTGGAATTGGTCGCGCCACCGCTCTTGCCTTCGCTGCTGCCGGCGCACGTTTGTTGCTCTGCGCACGTCGCATCGACCGCCTGACGGAACTGGCTGCCGAACTGACTGCCCTGCCGCAGGATCCGGATGTCTTCACGTTCCGCCTGGACGTCCGCGATCCTTTGGCCGTAACCGAGACACTTGCAAATCTGCCTCGGGAGTGGGCAGAGATCGACATCCTCGTCAACAATGCAGGGCTTTCGCGCGGTCTGTCGAAGTTTCAGGATGACGATCCGCAGAACTGGGAAGAGATGATCGACACCAACGTGAAGGGTCTTCTCTACATCACCAAGGCTATCGTTCCCGGCATGATCGCACGCAAACAGGGCCATGTGATCTCGATGGGTTCAATTGCCGGTCATCAGACTTATCCGAAGGGCGCGGTCTACTGCGCAAGCAAAGCCGCTGAGCGGGCCATATCCGACGGACTTAGGCTTGACGTGCTCGGCACTGGAGTGCGGGTGACTTCGGTTGATCCTGGCATGGTCGAGACTGAATTTTCGGAGGTTCGTTTCCGCGGCGACACCAGCCGAGCGGCGCAGGTGTACGAGAACCTCACCCCGCTCACGGCGGAGGACATCGCGGAGACGATTCTCTGGACCGCGACTCGCCCTGCGCACGTACAGATTCAAACGATCGTTTTAACGACGATTGACCAGGCTAATGCGGTTACGTTGAACCGCATCAGCTGAATTGCGATCGATGACACTTCCCCCGAAGTTCATTGCGGAACTCGGGGGAATAAGCGCGGAATCGAAGGCTGAAGCTTCAGGGTTTTCCGGTTGGCAGCCAAATGGAGAACAGAGTTCCCTTTCCCATGCGGCTCTTCATCTGGATGGTTCCACCGTGTTTGTCGATAATCCCCTTGGATATCCAAAGGCCCAGGCCGGTACCCGTCACTTCTTTGCTGGTGTGGAAGGGTTCGAACAGGGTCTTGCGCATCGTTGGCAGGAAACCTGTTCCTGTGTCTCCCACTGAAATCTTTACGCCATCGATCCCGCTTTTCACGCACCGGGCCGAGCGCAGCCGAAGGTGTAATTGACCGCCTTTGGGCATGGCCTCGTAGGCATTGCGGATCAGATTATTCAGGACCTGGCGCACATCGCTTTCCATCAGCATTGCTGCTGGCGTCTCCTGCAAACGGGTCTTGACTTCCACTTTTCTCGCGATGAATCGAGCGGCATAGAGCCGCAATACGGCTGTGATGGTGTCTCCCAGATGGACGGGCGTGGGAGCCGTCTGTTGCCTGTGGAATCGTAGCGTCTGCATCGTAATGTCTGATACCTGCGCAAGCTCACTCTCCGCGAGGGTAGCGTAGGTGCGGATTTCGTCCAGCGACGATGCGGTACGGATTAGATAGAGAAGATTCACCACCGCTTCCAGTGGGTTATTGATCTCATGCGCAATGGAACTGGCTAACTGCCCGACTGCGGCGAGCTTCTCGCTGCGTCGAAGGGCTTCCTCAGCCTGGCGCGTCTGGGTGATGTCCCGGAAGGTCACGACAGCGCCCTTTACTCCACCTTCGGTCATGATCGGCTGGGCAGACATCTCTGTGTAGAAGAGGGTTCCGTCCTTGCGGAACACATGATCAACCTGGTTGGAGAACACCAGATCCTTCCAGAAGACGTTGTAAACAGAACACTCTTCGTTAGGATAAACCCGTCCGTCGGGGTAGTGGTGGTGAACCATCTTGTGCATGTTGCGGCCTACTAATTCATGGGCTTCGAAACCCAGCATCCGCAGTGCGGCACGGTTTACAAAAGTACACATACCATCCAGGTCAACGCCCCAGATGCCTTCCCCAGCGGAATCCAGAAGGGCCTGCCACGGTTGGTCGTCCCGTGTTGTTACCATTGACTGAAGCTCTTGCATATGGGCTTATGATGCGCGGTTGCCGGACATAACAGCCTTGGCTGGAAAATCGGCTCTGACATGGTCAAATCCTCCGAGGTACTGGCGGCTTGTATTCCCAGGTAGAGGATGCTGGCCTAACATAGTGGCAGAAGAGGCAAGACATGAACGCGATCCCACAGCAGGACCTCATCGAAAGCATCGCCGGCGCGATGCAATACATCAGCTACTATCACCCGGTTGACTACATCACGAATCTGTCTCGGGCCTACGATCTGGAACAGTCGCACGCCGCCAAAGACGCCATCGCGCAGATTCTCATCAACTCCCGAATGTGCGCTGAGGGCCACCGGCCGATCTGCCAGGACACCGGCATCGTCACGATCTTTTTGAAGATCGGCCTTGAGGTCCAGCTGCGGGGTACTGATGGTGGTGCCCCAACCATGTCGCTCCAGGACATGTGCGACGAAGGCGTTCGCCGCGCATGGATGGACCCTGACAACAAGCTGCGCGGTTCCATTCTGCGCGACCCGGCGTTTGCGCGCAAAAACACGCTGGACAATACGCCTTGCGTCGTTGAGGTGGCGCTTGTCCCGGGCAGTCAAATCGACGTGACGGTGGCGGCAAAAGGTGGCGGATCCGAGGCCAAGAGCAAGTTCATCATGCTCAATCCTTCCGACTCGGTCGCGGACTGGGTGCTGAAGACTGTCCCAACGATGGGAGCAGGTTGGTGTCCGCCCGGGATGCTCGGGATCGGCATTGGTGGAACTTCTGAGAAGGCGATGCTGTTGGCGAAGCAGTCGCTGATGGACCCGATTGATATGCAGGAGCTCAAGGCGCGGGGGCCGAAGACGAATATCGAACAGCTTCGTATCGACCTTTACGACCGGATCAACGATCTCGGGATTGGCGCACAGGGTCTGGGCGGATTGACGACGGTGCTGGACGTGAAGATTCTGGACTACCCCACGCACGCGGCCAACCTGCCCGTCGCGATAATTCCGAATTGTGCCGCTACGCGCCATGCGCACCTGGTACTCGACGGCTCCGGCCCGGTCTTTCTCGATCCGCCAGACCTGAGCATCTGGCCCAGGCTGACGTATGACGTTCACACTGCGCGCCACGTGAATCTGGAGACCATTACCCGGGAAGAGGTCGGGACATGGAAGGCAGGCGAGGTTATTCTGCTGACCGGAAAACTATTGACCGGGCGCGACGCGGCACACAAGCGTATGTCTGACATGCTGAACCGGGGCGAGAAGCTTCCGGTCGACTTCAAGGATCGCTTCATCTACTACGTCGGTCCGGTCGAGCCTGTGCGCGACGAGGTTGTTGGCCCCGCCGGCCCCACGACCGCGACCCGCATGGACAAGTTCACCCGCCAGATGCTCGAAGCGACAGGCCTGCTCGGGATGATCGGCAAAGCGGAGCGCGGCGATGCGGCCATCGAGGCCATTCGCGACTATAAGGCGGTTTATCTGATGGCCGTAGGCGGAGCGGCTTACCTTGTGTCAAAGGCCATTAAACATAGCCGCCTGCTGGCGTTTGAGGACCTGGGCATGGAGGCGATCTACGAGTTCGACGTGGTGGATATGCCTGTGACAGTGGCGGTTTCTGCCGATGGCACAAGCGTACACAAGACCGGACCGGCGGAGTGGCAGGCACGGATTGCGGCCAGCCATCAACTCGGGGGAACGCCGATTCTGGGCCAGTAGAAGCGTTCTGGACTTATTCTGCCTTCTAGCTGATGCGAGAAGGATTCTCGCCGGGTTTCGCGTTCCGGCTCAGCAGCTTTGTCTTGCGGGACGTGCGTGCCCGCTCGCTGGCGTGATCGATCTTCTTCCAGAAGCCAACGAAGTAATCGATCGCGGAGATCACGCTGACGCAGGTCATCCAATAGATTGCGGTGATCGCAATAAAGTAAACGCCGACAACATAGTGGCCGCCAAACCAGAGCCAGTAGTCCCAGCGGTGCGCCAGAATGGCCGCCACAACCGAGACGATCTGGATAACCGTCTTCAACTTGCCGATCTCGCTGGCATCAATCGTAAAGCCCTCGGACGCCGCTATGGAACGCAGGCCGCTAACCAGAAATTCGCGGCCAATGATCAGTACGGCGATCCAGGCGGGCACTACTCTGGGGTTGTAGGCGACGAGGATGATGTATGCAGCGGTCACCATCAACTTGTCTGCCAGCGGGTCCAGCAGCATGCCGATGGTCGTGATCTGTTTGCGCTTGCGTGCGAGATAACCATCCAGGCCGTCCGTGATGCTGGCCACAATAAAAAGCGTAGATGCAGCAATCTCCTGCTCTCCGTGAGTACCGTGGAAGGGAGAGTGAGGCGACAAAAACCAGATCAGCAACGGTACGCTTGCGATCCGGCTCATCGTGATGGAGTTGGGCAGATTCATGGGCTGGTGCCAGGTCAAAGACGGCTTGCCGATTACTGACATTCTCCCATATGTGAGTCCTGCACCGTTTCTACATGGTGACAGGCGTGGTACAGTCTGCGTGTTCTCTTTAGACGGGAACAAACAAATGGTCCCTTATGCGGTCTTCCCTGGTAGCACTTAGACGCCTGCTGTTCTGCCCTTGTTCTCTTATCCTGACGCTGATGTTCGCCCCGGCACTCCGTGGCCAGAACTTCGCCCAACCCTCCCTGATTCCCACGGGAAACTGGCCCGCTGCGATTTACACTGCGGACGTCGATAACGACGGGATCCCGGACCTGATCTATATCGATCACGGCCCCACTCCGGCGGCTTCGACCACCCATGTCCTGCTGGGCGACGGCAGGGGTGGCTTCAAAGAGACTGCCAGCATCGCGACGGCCGGCAACTCGATTGCGGTTGGGGATTTCACAGGCCAGGGACACGTCGATATTGGGTGGTTTTCGCAGGTCCGGTCCCAGATCGGGGATAGCGGAAATTTTCTCGAGATCGCCGGCGGCAGAGGCGATGGAACCTTTGCGCCTGCAATCAACTACGGAGGGGTCACGGGAGCACCGTTCACCTACCTCACTGCCGGCCGGCTGCATGATCGTGGTGCGCTCGATATCATCGCCGAGGACGCAGACGCGGACCTGGTGTACACATTCCGCGTCAGCACACTTACTTCCAAGTTAGAGACAGTCACTTTTGGGTCGTTACCGGATGGAACCGGTCCGGCGACCATCGTAGATCTCAACAACGACGGTCATGGCGACCTTATCGTGAACGGGCAGAAAGGTCTGTCAGCGCAGATCTTTCTGGGCACCGGGCTGGGGCTTGCGGCGAGCGAAGTTCCCAACTATAGATTCAAGGGGCCAAATGGCACAAGCGAGATTCGCTCCCTGGTTGTCCGCGACTACGACGGCGATGGCCGCCCCGATCTGATCGCGGAGGGAGCCAACGGACACATCGATATCTATACGGGACAGGGGGACGGAACCTTCCCGGGCTACCTGAATCCGAGTGGGAAGCTGGACGGATTGACGGGGTACGGTGGGCATCTTATCGCCGCGGCGGACTTCACTCACAGCGGGCAAACCGAAGTGCTGACTGCGACCGCGATCGGCATCTCCACGCTGCTGAGCCAGTCGACTCTCGATCTCTCGTTGAAGGGCATCTACAACGCGGGGCCGGGGCGGAGTTCCTACGCGGTCGCGGACTTCAACGGCGATGGCCATCTTGACCTTGCGGTGGATTCGCCGGAGGGGATCGCCATTCTTTACGGAAAGGCGGACGGCTCCTTTGAGACATCGCGCGCCTTTGCGGCCGGCCAGCCTGCACTCTCGGGCGCGGTGGGTGCGTTGACGGCAAGCGGGAATCTGGACGTCGTGGTCTCCACTGCGGCGACGCAGGCTCAGGTATTGCTGGGCAATGGAGACGGAACCTTTGCCTACATCGGCACACCGTATGCACCGACGCCGACGACCAGTCTCCCAGGGCCTGCGGGCTTGTGGAGCGTCGTGCAGCTTGGCGACTTCAATCAGGATGGCAAGCTGGATCTGGTCCTGACGGCCGATGGCGGCAACGCAAAGCTGCCGCCAACGGGCTCCGGTCTGTCGATCCAGCTCGGCGACGGAACCGGGGAGTTTGGCCCGCTAAAGACGGCGGTTGCTCCCGCACAGTTTTCGTTTCCGAACCCGTCCTCCTGTTCGCCGCCGTTCGACCACTACCCGGGCATGTTTTTCGGGACGAGCGCCATTGGCAGCTTCAATGGCGATGGCATGCTGGACATCGCGAACCGTGGCGCCGACGCCTACCGCATGATGCGGGGTAACAATGGGACGGCCACAAACTCGTCCAGTATCTACCCGACGATCAATTTCTCCGATGCGGATGAGCAGGGAGGTTTAGTTGACTGCGATCTCCACGCTCATGACCTTGTGATCTCCGGCGAGTTGAACAACGACGGAAAGACCGATGCGATTTACCAGGGCTACGGCCCCAGCACCGGCTCGCTGCTGGTTTTTCTGAGCGATGCTTTAGGCAAACTCGCGTTGGCTGGCGACCTCTCCCAGGCCGGGCAGCTTACCTCGCCGGGCCAGCTTCTTGCACCCGCGCTGAGCAATACGTTTGGCGGGCTCTCGCAAACGCTTGGCTTTCCCGCGTTTCCGGGCTCAGGGGTTATTGCAGACCTAGATGGTGATGGCAATAACGACGTCATCATCGCGTACGACAACATGGGCGCCGACCATGCCGCTCCGACCGCAGCGAATCCAAACTACCTCTACCTTTGGTACGGATCGGGCGGCGGCAAGTTTCTGACGTCGGCGAAACACCCGGTGAATCCGGTTCGTCTCACGCCATCTCGCAACTTCTACCAGGTTTCCGTGGCCGACCTGAACGGCGACGGAATTCCGGATCTTATTTTGAGCGATGGCTACGTGCTGAGCTACCAACTCGGTAACGGCAACGGGACGTTCGGTGCTGAGAATCACCTGCTTGCGGGCCAGGGGATCAATACGATCTCTACCGGCGACTTGCGGAAGAAGGGCTTACAGGATCTCGTCATCGCCAATGGTGGCCTGGCCTTCAGCAATCCAGTGATGAACAGGGACGTGCTCGCTGTAAACCCGGATGTGCAGACCGGCGGGGTGACGGTGCTGCTCAATACGGCGAAGCTGATTGTGACCACGGGCACGCTGATCGCAAACCCTGAGCCTTCTGTCTTCTTTTCGCCGTACAGCATGACGGCTACGCTGAGCGGAAGCCCTGGCCCTACCGGAACGGTGATGTTCTCAGTCGATGGAGTGCAGTTGGGCTCGGCTGGCGTGGTCAACGGAGTCGCTACGATTGCGGGTTCGACGACGCTTCTGCCCGGCGTGCACGCACTCACGGCAAGCTACTCGGGCGACGCCGCGTATGCAGCAAGTAGTTCGCTGACAGGCAGCCATATGGTTTTGCGAGCGCCGACGTCCGCAACCCTAATGCCGACGACACCGCTCACCGTAGCCTACGGGCAAGGGATCGACGGCACCTTTGCGGTGACCGTGGTGGACTCGAATTTCCCGGCGAATGGCAACTACGCGCTGCTGGATAACGGCGTCATCGTACCCATCTGCGCTTCCCTGCCCATCAAAGCGCCCTGTCCTTACGGTAATCCGCAATTGCTCGACGCAGGCGTGCATGCGTTGACCATCTCGTACCTGGGCGACCCCATCAATGCGCCCAGCAATTCAAAGCCGCTCACCTTTACGATCATCCCCGACACGACGACAGTTTCTCTGACGAGTTCCAAAAACCCGGCCAGTCCGGGCGACGCCGTGACCTTTACCGCCACGCTGATGGGCAACGTCGCTGTGCCGACCGGTGCCGTCAAATTTCTAGATGGAACCGCAATTCTGGGGACCGGGACGATCACCAATGGGGTGGCGACGCTGACGACCTCATCGCTCGCGGTCGGGACGCATCCCATCACGGCTTCCTATGCGGGCAATATCGATTTCAACTTCGCCAACTCGCTGGTGATCAACGAGGTCATCGTCGCAGTTCCGGTCTCGCTGGCAAGCGTGACCACGCTCACTAGCACCGTCAACCCATCAATCACAGGCCAACGCGTCACCTTCACAGCGAACCTATCCGTGATGGGGAGCACCACTGCCGTGGTTCCTGGTTCGATTACGTTTCTGGACGGAGCGGTAACGATTGGGTCAGGCGCATTGAGCAACGGCGTCGCGACGTTCTCCACCACTACGCTGGTAGTCGGGTCGCACCCCATCACGGCGGCGTATGCGGGGTTCAGCAGCACGACTTCGGCACCCAGTATCTCGGCAAGCGTCTCCGCAGTCCTTACGCAGGTTGTATCTGTGCCCGTGGTCGTCGGGAACCCCGACTTTATTCTTACGGTGACGCCGAACCCGTTGGTACTTGGCGTTGGCCGCACGGGAGTTTTGCGAGTCGGCGTGACGGCCGTCGGAGGCTTCAACCAGGCGGTACAGCTTTCCTGCTCGGGCCTGCCGCCGGAGTCGGCTTGCCTCTTCCTGGATAAAACGCTGATCGGAGGCGGAGCCACAACGCTGGACCTGGCCACCGCCGCGCCGCGAGACTGCGGAACAAATCAGCCCTACTTCCTGGGGCAGAATGGCATCTTCGGTCTGCCGATGGGCGGCGGCGTTCTAGCCGCGGGCCTGGGCCTGCTCTTCGTCCGGCGACGCAGGCTGCGTGGTCTGCTTCTGCTGGCAATCGCAGGGCTGGGGCTGGCAGGGCTTTCAGGTTGCGGACATTGCACGGATCTTGGAACGCGTCCGGGAAATTACGCCTTCACCGTGACCGCGACGCCGACAAATGGCCCGGTGACCGCCGCACAGTCCGTGACCGTGCCACTGACGATGACTATCCCGTAGATTTCTTCAAGAGACGGCAAAGAAATGGCCCTTGTCTCGGAGGCGAGACATGGGCCATCCCTATTCTTTGCGGGTCAGGCGTACATGCCGCGCTGTTTGGTGGTGAAGGCCACGCGGTCGATCGCGAGCATGTAGGCGGCGATGCGGTTGTTGACCTGGTGCGATTCGCCGTAGGTCACGACGTCCTTGAAGGACTCGGTCATGATGGCGTCGAGTCGCTGATTGACCTCGGCCTCGGTCCAGAAGTAGCCCATGCGGTCCTGAACCCACTCGAAGTAGCTGGCCGTAACGCCACCGGCGTTAGCAAGAATATCCGGGATGACGAAGACGTGCTTCTCTTCCAGAATGTCGTCCGCCACGATAGTGGTGGGGCCGTTTGCACCTTCGCACAGGATCTTGCATTGAAGCTCGCCAGCGTTCTGGCTGGTGATGACGTTCTCGGTTGCGGCCGGGATCAGGATCTCGCACTCGCGCGTCAGCAGTTCGGCCTTGTCGCAGGCCTCGGCCTGGGCGAAGCCGTTGATGGTGCCGGCCTTGGCGCGATGCTCGATGAGCGCGGGAATGTCGATGCCGTCGTTATTGACGATCGCGCCGTCGTACTCCGCGATGCCGATGATCGTGTAGCCCTTTTTGTACAGCAGGTTCGCGGCATTGGAGCCGACATTGCCGAAGCCCTGGATGATGACTCGGCAGCCGGCAACATCCATGCCCAGATACTTGAGCGCTTCATCGCAGCAGACGGAGATGCCGCGTCCAGTGGCCTCTCGACGTCCACGCGAGCCGCCGATGTTGACTGGCTTGCCGGTGACGACGGCCGTAACAGTGTGGCGCATGTGCATGGAGTAGGTGTCCATGATCCAGGCCATCGTCTGCTCGTTGGTGTTCATATCGGGC
>JAYVZP010000074.1:0-11142 GCA_043783275.1 Rhodanobacteraceae bacterium | reverse complement strand
GAGCGATTTCCCTGAAGGTTTATGGGAATACGGTAACGACAACCGCAGAGCCGCGCTGCGCGGCAGCATAACAAGCTGCGTTGAAGGCTTACAAGCTGAGCGGCAGGATAACCCGTTGCGCGGAAGGCCAACCCGCTACGCTGCGGGATAAACAGTAGTAGCGGGGACTGAACCCAGGATGGGGACCGAAGGGCAGGTACGGGATTGCAGCTGCTGACGTTTGGTCTGTCCGATCTAGAGGCGGCGGTAGAGGCCGTGCTGATAGATATACTCAGCGACCAGTGCGGGGAGCAGGTCTTTGCAGAGGTCGCCCGCCTGGAGATGCTCGCGCAGGTCCGTGGCGGCAGCGTCCATGTGTACGTTGTCCAGGAGATGGATGCGCTGGCGCTGGGTGGGAGTGAGGGTCATGCCCTCGGGGTCGCGCAGGGGGAAGCCAGGGCGGCTGACGACGATCCATTCCGCGAGATTGAGTAGGTCGTCCGGATGCCGCCAACGGGCCAAGCCGAAGAAGCTGTCGGCGCCGACGAGGTTGAAGATGGTGGTTGCGGGCAGCGATTGGTTGAGGCGGCGGAGGGTTTCGACGGTGTAGTTTGGTTCGCCGCCGGGGATTGGGGCGTCGAGGGTCGAGGGGGCGAATCGGGTATCGGCGGTACAGGCCAGCGTGACCATGGCCAGGCGGTCCGCGAAGGACGCGGAAGAGCCGGCAGGCTTGAGCGGCTGGCGACCAGCGGGGGCGAAGAGGATGGTGTCGAGTTGGAAGGCGTCAGCAGCGGATCGGGCTATGGCGAGATGCCCGAGATGCGGGGGGTCGAAGGTGCCGCCGAACAAGGCGACGCGGTCAGGGGATCTTATTTGGTCAGGATTTATGGACATTCGTTTTCTGGTGAAGCCGGGGCCACGTTTTGGGGTTACTGAAACTGCTGGGCGCAGGAGATTTTTGCTCTTCCTGAAGCGTACCGTAGCGGTGGAGGGGGCTGGCGAAAATCTCTCTGGTGGGGGTTGGCTTGGGCTTTGCTTCAGGCTGGTGTGGAGAGGAATTCAAGGACTGACCGGGTACAGACGGGCAAAGTTACTTGAACTCCCCTGGGCGAAAGTTTGCTTCCGCTTCCCTTAGGGGCTGTTATGCCTTTTGCGCGATAGCTTCGCACATGCAAGCGATCATGATGCAGGCGAAGGCGATAGAGCGGAGGCCTTTTAGGGTAGTGTCGAGTCGTTCGTAGTCTCTGGCGAGCCTTCTGAAGCGTGCGGCCCATGCGAAGCTTCGTTCCACCACCCAGCGGCGTGGCAGCAGCACAAAGCCGCGTTTGGACATGGGATGTTTTACGACTTCAAGCTGGATGCCGTGCTGCAAGGCTGCTTCCGCCGCGTTCGGACCCGTGTATCCCTGATCGACATAGGCCAGATCGACTGTGTTGCCGGTCACCTGCTGCACCGCTTCAGCCAGCGCGGCAACCTGTGCGCGATCACCCTCATCGGCCGGCGTGACCTTCAGCGCCATCAGATGGCCCAGCGTGTCGACCGCGATGTGAACCTTCGAGCCCTTGCGCTGTTTCGCCCGTCGTAGCCGGCGCGGGCACCACTTTCAGGCGTTGATTGCAGGGTGCGGCTGTCCAGACAAACCGCCGTCGGCTGGCCTTTGCGCCCGCCGACCTCACGCAGCAGCGACTGCACATCGGCCACTAGAATCTCGAACACGCCGGCATCCATCCAGCGCCTCATCTGTTGATACACCGCAGGCCACGGAGGAAGATCGTTCGGCATATAACGCCACTGATTGCCCGTCCAAACGATATACCGCACCCCATTAAACAACTCCCGCAGACTGTGACGCCGACTCTGACTGTCTTCCCGGCTCAACAACAAATAGGGCAGCACAAACGTCCACTCCTCGTCTGTTACATCCTGCGGATATCCCTTCCGATCAACCTCAGCCATGCTTCCATGCTGAACAATCCAAACATCCGCGCAAAGAACCTACATAGGTTCAAAAGACATAACAGGCTCTAGGGGCTGAAGCCCCGATTGGTCGGGATGGAGGCTCTCGGGGTGAAGCCGTGGACTACACTTCCGACCCCTGACTTGCGACGTGGGATGCTGTGGCCTGGTAGTGGAAGCAAACATTCAAAAGCAACGCAGGTCCTTCGATAGTGGGGCGAAAAGCGCGTTGCACCAAACTCAGAATGACAATGGAGTTTTTTGGGTGGATAACTGGAGGCTTGTTGGGACAGCGACGGAGAACGAGGATTCCCCCGCTGGGCTACGGAATGACGACAAAATAGGCATAGGACTACGACCGCGGGGCCGGGAGATGCGCCGGGATTGCAAGTGTTTATGCCGTGCGGGCCTTGGTTTATGACCCGCGGGATCCGGTTGGGTGTGGGTCCGGCTTAGGCGCGTCCCTTGGCGGAGTTGGCAGGCGGTGGGTAGTTGGCTTTGCGCTTCTTGACGGGCTCGATGGCGGCCTCCATCTGGAGAGGACGGTGTATGGTGACCAGCTCGGCGATGGCAAACTTGAGGGGTTCGATGCCTTCCCCGGTTACGGCAGAGATCTCGAAGAAGGCTAGCTTGCGGCGTTTGGCCATGGCGCGTAGCTTCTTGAGTTTGTCGGGGTTGGCGACGTCGATCTTGGCGGCGACGAGGATCGTCGGCCTCAGGGGCAGGGCTGGATCGAAGCTTTTCAGTTCTTCGGTGATGACCTTGAAGTCTTCCACGGGGTCGGGACGCCCGGAGCCATCGGAGACATCTACGAGATGGATGATGACGCTGGTGCGCTCAATGTGCTTGAGGAACTGGATGCCGAGGCCGGCGCCGAGGTGGGCGCCTTCGATGAGTCCGGGGAGGTCGGCGATGGTGAAGGATTCGATATGGGGCCAGTCGCCGACGGAGACGACGCCAAGGTTTGGCTCGAGGGTGGTGAAGGCGTAATCGGCTACTTTTGGCTTGGCGGCGGAGATGCGCGAGATCAGTGTCGACTTGCCGACGTTGGGGTAGCCTACGAGACCGGCGTCCGCGAGGAGGCGGAGTTCAAGGCGGAAGTTACGTTCTTCGCCGGAGCGGCCGAGTTCGTGCTCGCGGGGGGCCTGGTGGGTGCTGGTGGCAAAGTGCTGGTTGCCACGTCCGCCTCGGCCGCCGCGGGCGATGACGAGGGACTCGCCGGGGCGGGCGAAGTCGTGGATCATCTCTCCGGTGTTGTCGTCGTAGAGGATGGTGCCGACGGGGACTTTGAGTGTGGTGTGCTCGCCGGAGTAGCCTGAGCAGTTGGAGCCGAGGCCGTGACCACCGCGCTGGGATTTGTGTTCCGGGTTGAAGCGGAAGTGGACCAGGGTGTTGTGGCTGAGGGAGGATTCCATGATGACGTCGCCGCCATGGCCTCCGTCGCCGCCTGATGGGCCACCGCGGGGAACGAACTTCTCCCGGCGGAATGCCATGCAACCGTTGCCGCCGTCGCCGGCCTTTACTCGAATTCGTGCTTCATCAATAAACATCGCTACTTACGATTCTAAATGAACTTGAATTGGTTGGGCTCGGCTGTGGGTTGCATGTGGGCTGACCGCGAAATTTCCAGGCGTTTCCCTCATATTCACTCGGGATTCACAGGTTGATGAGATGGTTGCTCCATCAACTTATTTGTTTGAGCCAGAGCTCGGGGAGAATCTACTCGCCGGCGCTTGCCTCTGTAAGAAACGCACAACCCTTCAGGAGCCTGATATGACGTTCAAAAGAATTTCCCGATTCGCGCTGGTCGCGAGTATGTTTACGGCCTCGGGGCTGGGCATGAAGGCCCAGTCCGCTGTAGACGGTGCCATCGGCGGTACGGTTGAAGATGCGACGGGCGCTGTTGTCTCGAGCGCCAAGATTGTGATTCACAATAACGGCACGAACGCGGAACAAACGGTCGCGACCGATGGCTCGGGCTTCTTCCGCGTGATTCACCTTCAGTCAGGTTCTTACACGGTGTTGGTGGCGGCGGATGGTTTCGAGGCCTACAAGTCGGACAACGTGGTGGTTTCAGTGGGTAGTCTGACGAACGTTCAGCCACGGATGAAGCTGGGCTCGGCATCTGAAACCGTGGAGGTGACGGGCTCGACTCCGGCGATCAATACGACGAATAATGATTTTTCGAGCACGATCGATTTGAAGGTTTTGCAAGATCTTCCGATCAACAACTATCGCTGGAGCTCCTATGCGCTGCTGACGCCGGGTGTGGTGGAAGGTGGCGGGTTTGGGCTGCTGAGCTTCCGTGGTCAGAGCACGCTGCTGAATAATGTGACGTTTGACGGCGCGGATGATAACCAGGCGTTCTTCTCGGAAGAGCGTGGGCGTACGCGTACGGGTTACTCGACGGCGAAGTCTTCGATTCAGGAGTTCCAGGTGAATACCTCGAACTACTCGGTTGAGTATGGCCGCTCGGCAGGTGGTGTGGTGAACGCGGTAACTCGGAGCGGAACGAATACGTTTCATGGCGATTTTTACTTCTACGATCGCGATGCGGGTTGGGGAGCGAAGAATCCGTTCACGACGCGTGCGGTTCAGACGAGCGTTGCACCGGCACCGCTGGCGTTCCAGTCGCAGGTGTTCAAGCCGAAGGACTGGCGCAAGCAAGCCGGACTTGGAATCGGCGGACCGATTATCAAGGACAAGCTGTTCTTCTTCTTTGCGTTCGACAAGTTTTTGCGCAATTTCCCAGGTGTGGGCGCTCCTGCGAATCCAACGTTGTTTTACGCAACACCGGATGCGGCTGCCAACGGAACAGTTTCCGGAGCGGCCTGCTCTGGCCTGACGACTAACACGATTGACGGCGCCGTCTGTACGCTGGCTGCGAACCTGAACAAGACGACCATGGCTGCGGTGACACCGGCACAGTACACGGCGGCTTTGACGAAGTACACGGACGGGATCGGCGGGTTGAACTCGCTTACAGGTCTGACGCCGCGCACGGGCGACCAGGATATCTTCTTTCCGAAGCTGGACTGGCAGATCAATGGCAAGAACCACGCGACGATTGAGTTGAACCGCCTGCGGTGGACCTCTCCGGCTGGCATTCAGACCAGCACGTCTCCAGTGAATTACGGTATTCAGAGCTTTGGCAACGACTATGTGAAAGACACGTTCCTGATTGCGAAGCTGGATACTTCGATCACTGCATCGCTCTCGAACGAGATTCGCTACCAGTATGGCCGCGACTTTGAGTACGAGTTCAATCAGACGCCGACGGCGTATGAGAACAACGTTCTACTCAACCCGGCGGGTTACACGAATCCTTACCAGATTCCGCCGAACGTGAACATCGCCAATGCGTTTCAGTTTGGAACAGCGACGTTTCTCAATCGTCCAGCGTATCCGGATGAACGCCGCTATCAGATTTCAGACACGATCAACGTGGTTCGTGGCAATCACAACCTGAAGTTTGGTGGGGACTTTCTCCATACGAATGATCTGAGCCAGAATCTATTTTCGCAATATGGTGGGTTCAGCTATGGCGGTGCTAATTATTTGCCATTCGTGGAATATTTCACGGACTTGAACACGCTGAACGGTTGCGGCGCCACGCACAATGTGGAGTGCTACACAGGTTATGCGCAGGGCTTTGGTCCGCAGGGTTTCGAGTTCCAGACCAAGGACTACGCCGTGTTCGCGCAGGACGAGTGGAAGGTCACGCCGCGGCTTTCGCTGACTCTGGGTGTTCGCTACGAGTACGAACAGCTTCCGAGTGCGCAGATTCCGAACATTGTGGGACCGGGCAGCGAAGCGACCCAGGCGTTTGTGAACGGCTCAACGAACGTGTTCCCGAGCAATAAAACCAACGTCGGACCGCGGGTTGGTTTCGCGTGGGATGTGTTTGGCGATGGCAAGACTTCAGTACGCGGCGGAGTCGGAGAATTCTTTGGGCGGTTGATCAACTCGACTGTCTATAACGCGCTGGCGCAGACGGGTAACAGCAAGGGTCAGCTTTCGATCAATGCGACGAGCTCGAATACGGGAGGCCCGACGTTCCCGAAGATTCTGGATCCGAATACGGTTCCGACTGGCGCGACCTCGGTGTATTACTTCGACAAGAACTTCAAGTTGCCGGAGATTCAACAGGCTGACTTGACGGTGGAGCAGAGCCTGGGTTGGAACACGACGTTTGGCGTGACGTGGCTGGCGGCTTTTGGCCGTCGCCTGCCGAACTTTGTGGATACCAACCTGCCGAAGGCAAATGATTCGGTGACGTATACGTTTGGCGCTGGGGGTCCGGTTGCCCAGGGCACGACGATCAAGATTCCGTACTATCGGGCCCTATCGAAGACGGCTCCGGGATGCGTTCCGATGCTGCCTGCGACGAGCTGCAATGGTCGGCCGAATAACTACTATGGAACCACGACAAATATCTTCTCTGGCGTGAACTCGAACTATGAGGCGCTGGTGTTTCAGGTCAAGCACCAGACGACGCGCAACCTGAGCTTCAACGCGAACTACACGTGGTCTCATGCGCTGGATTATGGGGAAAACAACACTACGTTCACGAACGGGAACTCGCTGTTCGATCCTTCCAATCTGCGTGCGGATTATGGGAACTCGAACCAGAATATTCCCAATCGCCTGGTTGCCTATGCGATCTACAACACGCCTTCGAAGAACACCGGAATTCTGGGGTACCTGCTGAATAATTATGAGGTTTCTCCGAGTTTTTCGACTCAGAACGGCGCACCCTACTCGGCACTTCTGACGGGTAACTTCAGCGGCGTGTTGCTGGACAGCGGTGTTGCGGCGACGGGGTTGAATTCTGCGGCCAGCTCCTCGGGCGGCGTGAATGGAACGGGCGGCCGGGCCGGCGTCCCGGGACTGGATCGCAATATCTTCCATTACAGGCGCGATGTGTTGCTTGACCTTCGGCTGTCCAAGCGGTTCAAGGTCAAGGATCGCTATAACGTGGAGTTGCTGGGCGAAACGTTCAACCTCTTCAACCATCTCAACCAGACCGGAGTTGCCAGCACGAGTGCCTACTCGGTCGCGAACGGTGCTGCAGGTGTTCCGAATACGCTTGTCTCCAACACAGCGTTTGCTGCGTTCGATACGACGAAGTTTCTGGGTAACGCGAATAGCAACTTCATCTACACACCACGGCAGGTCCAGTTGGGGGCGCGGGTTCAGTTCTAACGGGCTGGCTCGGCTTGGAGGCAAGGGGCGATCGCTTTGGCGGTCGCCCTGTTTTTTGTGGATGCGGGTCCTTTGACTGCCCGGGTTGCTGGCATTGGTTCGCGTTGAGAGGGATTGCCTCTATCGCGGAGGGGGAAATTTCGGTAGTCTGCGGGGAGCCCCTTTCTGATAACACCAGGAGCCCTGGATGTTTGTTTTCCGCCGCCATGAGCTGTTTGCGGCAATGGACGTTTGCTTTCGGATTGCGATCCGACGCCCTGGGTGGTGGGGCGCGGGGTTGTTGGCCTGTTTATTGGTGACCCCGAGCGCTTTGGGACAGACGGGTTTGCCGGTTCCCTCTTCTGCCGCTCCTTCTCCTTCTGCTATTTCTCCTTCTGCTCCTGCGGCTTCGATATCTCAGGTTAGTTTGGCGCCTGTGGCGGAGGCTTTGGCGGATGCGCCGGGGGTGAATCCGGATCAGGATGGGGATCGACTATTCAGTGTGCATGGGCTACCTGCGACGCAGGTGGGCGAGACCATGGATGGGGCTTCGACGGTTTTGGGATTTACGGGGGTTTCGGTGGGGGCGGGGCGGGATCCGGCTCCTGATCCGGACGGGGATGGCGACTCGGCTGAGTTGACTACGGGGCCGGCTGCGGGGTTGGCCCGGGGGCGTCATGCGGGGGCGGCTTATGGGTTTGCGCGGGCTGCGGTGCGCGAGGTTCGGGTGCTGCCGGAGAGTTACTCGGCTGCGAATGGGGGTTTGGGTGGGGTGGTGGCGACTTCGTCGCGGTCGGGGAGCGACAGGTTTCATGGGCTGGCGTTCTTTGATTTGCGGTCTTCTGCGCTGGCGGCGAGGAATCCCTTGTCGGTAGCTTCCAGCTATGTGGATGGCGTGGTGACGAGGTTGGCGGTGAAGCCGCACGATCTGCGCGAGAACTTTGGGGGGAGGATTGGGGGGCCGGTGTCGCGACGGAAGCGGCTCGATTTTTTGTATGCGTTTGATGAGCAGCGGCGGGGGTTTCCGGCAATCTCTTCTCCGGCCGACCCTGACTTTTACTCGTTGACTCCGGTTCAGAAGGCGCTGCTTGCGAACCGTGGGGTGAGGTTGGCACAGGTGAATGCGGGACTGAATTATGTTTCGTCGCTGACGGGTTTGGCGGAGCGACGGGCGGACCAGACGATTCACTTCGGGAGGCTGGATTGGAGGGCGCGGCCGACGATTTTGGTGGGAGGACAGTACAACCGGTTGAGGTGGAACTCGCCGGCAGGATTGATGGATGCGCCGGTGGTGGCGCGGGGGCGGGCGAGTCTGGGGAACTCGAATGGGAGCCTGGATGATGTGCTGGTGCGGGTCAATATGGGGTTCAGGGGGGATTTGAACAACGAGATTCTGTTTGAATATGGGCGGTCGTTGCAGTTTGAATCGCCGCAGACGCCGCTGGCGCAGGAGCCGGGGATTGGGCCGGGAGGGTTGGCGCCAGAGGTGAATATCGGGCCGAATGGACTGCTGTTTGGGACGCCTGCATCGTTGTCGAAGGCGGCGGCTCCGGATGAGCGGCGATTTGTGGTGGCGGATACGCTGACGCTAAGCCGGGGGCGGCACCTGCTGATCTTCGGGGCTTCCGTAGCGTTGATGCATGACGAGGTGGCGACACTGCCGAATGCGGCGGGGACGTTTCACTATGACAGCGGGACCACGGGCGGTCATGCGGGTGGGCTGGTGGACTTCATCACGGATTACACATTCAACGTGAATGTGAATCCTAACGGCGGGTGTCCGGCGATCACGGCAGCGACGCATCTCTTTTGTTTTCGGACGTATTCGCAGGGGTTCGGGGGGGAGTCGGTTGGGTTTTCTACCGCGGATTGGGCCGGGTTTATCGACGAGACGTGGAAGGTAAGGCCGGGGCTGGCGCTGCATGCGGGTGCTCGATACGACTACACGCTGCTGCCGCTGCCGCAGAGGCCGAATGGGCCGCTGGATGGGGTGTTCGGGACGCGGGGGGCGACAAGTGTGTTTCCGGAGGATCGGAATAATGTGGGGCCGCGGGCTTCTGTAGCGTGGGAGCCGCTGGGGGCGGGGCGAGGAACGTTGAGGGCGGGGGCGGGGGTGTTTTATGGACGGGTTCCGGGGGCCACAGTGCAGGCGGCTTTGTCGGATACGGCACAGAAGGGGGCGACGACGCGGATCCGGATGACGCCAGCGGGGTCGGTGGCGTGCCCGCAGGTGCCGGGTAATGGGTTTGGGTATCCATGTTCGTTTGGGGTTGAGCCTTCAGGCGCGGTGGCGGCTACGGCCTCGGCGGTGGTGTTCGACCGGCGTTTTCGGCTGCCTGCCATAGGGCAGGGGAGTTTGTCGTTTGAGCGAGGATTTGCCCGGGATAGCAGCTTGACGGTGGGGTATGTGGTGAATCTGGATCGGCAACTGCCTACTTCAAGCGATATCAATATTGCGCCGTCGAGCAGGAGTGAGGTGTTTCGGCTGCAGGGTGGGATGGGCGTGGCGGGGGTTCGGGATGGCGAGGCTTTCAGTCTGCCGGTTTATGGTTCGCGGATTTCGCCGGCGTATGGACCGGTGACGCGGATTGCTTCGAGCGCGAATGGGAGTTATCACGCGTTGACGGTGGCGGTGGCGTCACGGGCGTGGGAGGCGATGCAGGTGAGGGGGAGCTATACGTGGTCGAAGACGATCGATTATGGGCCCAGCCTGTCGGCTACTCCGCGGACGAGCGGGCAGTTGGATCCGTTTGCGAATGGGTATGACAAGGGGCTATCGACGCTGAATTATCCGTGGTCGGCGCATTTGGCAGGGGTTTGGACGCCGCTGGGGCATCGGGGTGGGGGGTGGTTGGAGGGGTGGGAGGTTCGCCCGGTGGTGGTGGCTCGGGCGGGTCGGCCATACAGTCTGGATTTGTTTGGCGGGACCCGCCTGGCGGGGGGGCATGCGAGTTTGAATGGGTCGGGTGGAGCGCTTTATCTGCCGACTGTGGGACGGAATACGCTGCGGTTACCGCCTACTTTGAGGGCGGATCTGGCGGTGGGGCGGGGATTTCGGGTGGGTGGGGGAGCACGTCTGCACGTGGGAGTGGAGGCGACGAATGTGACGAATCATCGGCAGGTTTCGGCGGTTTCGCAGCGAGCTTATCTGGTTGGGACGGCGATTGGAGGAGTGACGCCGCTGATATTTCAGAATGCAGGGACCATTGCGGGAGAGGGGCTGGGTAGTGTGCCGTTTGGGACGCCTACGGCCACGGGGACCAGCTTGTCGCGGGAGCGGCAGATTTTGTTCAAGGGGCGGGTGGAGTTTTGAGCTTTGCCGGCAATGGCGGGGCGTGTGGGTTTACCGGCAAGGTTGGGGGTTGGCTGCGCTGGGAAACATGTACCGGGAAACATGTCCTGGAGAACCTGCTTCAGAGGGTCTTCCAGATGAGGCTGGGGTTGCGGAGGGTCTTGGCGAGATAGTGAGTGGGGATGACCCTGGTTGCTATCTTGTGGAGCAGTTTTACGTATACGGAGGAACGCTTGACCGTGAGTTCCGATACCTTGCCTCGGACGAAGGAATGTCCGATGGCCTGAGCGGTTCCACCCTCGATGTAGAGGCGGGTTGAGCCTAACGAGATTTCGTGCTCGATGAGGTGGGAGCGGACTACGGTTGCGAGGGAGTAGTCGGGGAGGTCGGCGCGGTTCATCTGCCAGTCGATCTCCGCGAACCGATTCTGTCGGCGTACACGCACGAGCGAAAGCCACTGCCCGTCGCGGTCATGTATGCCGCAGAGGGAGGAGTTTTGACCGACAGAGAGGGACTTGAAGCGCGCGCAGGCGATCGGATCTGAGACGGCGGCGAAGCTCTTTCGATTGAACTCGATGAAGGTCTTGAGGTCGATCTGGACAGAAGGGACGAAGGTACAGCCGAACTCGGCTTCTGTGCGACGCCGGTAGTAGCGGAGGTTGGCACGGGTTTTCTGGCCGATGCGAGCCAGGGTCTGGTCGAATGTGGGCAGGAGCGGAAGGTAGAGGGGC
>JAYVZP010000073.1:0-4585 GCA_043783275.1 Rhodanobacteraceae bacterium | reverse complement strand
ACTGGGCCAGCGCAAATCGCCTGGTTCCGCGTTGTTGATTCCGAGGGTAACGACTACCGAGGTGGTTCCCTTTACGAGAAAATCGCCAAACTCGATCCGGGTATTTCTTTTACCTCGCAGCAGATTTCAGGAACGCTTATGCGTAGTGGTGGTGATCGTTCGGCCAAAGCCAGTCGGCTCATCCGCAGCTCTTGCAGAATGGGAAAAATTGAGTAAGAGTCGATTTCATCTGAGCGCAAGCGCTTGCTACTGTTCTATTTTCGAAGAGTGCAGAATCACTGAGTTCGGAGATAGCCACCCAAAGTCAG
Organism: Rhodanobacteraceae bacterium; assembly: GCA_043783275.1. Taxonomy (GTDB): domain Bacteria; phylum Acidobacteriota; class Terriglobia; order Terriglobales; family Acidobacteriaceae; genus Edaphobacter. Next base: position 4,277 of record JAYVZP010000073.1, on the reverse strand, counting down.
TTTCATCATGTGCGGCAAACCCGGCACCTTGAGATACAAATTCGACGCCTTTCCAAGGCGGCATCTTGCCGTCTTTGTCATAGCTTTCTCTAGAGCCAGTTAGGGACTTCATGCGAGGGTATGAGCGAGGTTTCTCATCATGAGTGTAGCGAAGGCGAGCAGGTGGAATCTGTTGAGTGTTTGTGCCATTCGTAGTCTCGTGCGAGACGGCGGGGTTCTGTTGGGTAAGGACGAGCTTAGGCTTTCCGATCGGATGTTGGGGGGGTAGGATGGGGTGACGTTCAAGCAGCGTCGAGGTCGATCCAGTAGCGATCCTGCGTTGGGTTCATCGTTACGCGCCCTGATACTTGCGAAGCGGATTCACTGGTATCGGGGTTATTGCGCGACCTCTTGGTGCGTGGACGAGACCTATATCAAGGTGGGCGACAAGTGGAAGTATCGGTTTCGTGCCGTTGATAACTACGGCCGGCTGATCGACTTCATGTTGGCAGACCGCCGCAATACAACGGCGGCGCATCGCTTCCTCGGGAAAGCACTAAAGTGCCATGCGCCATTGGCCGCCATCATCGGTCACCACTGACCGGCTCAGTTCCTATTGGAGGGCGATCAGCCTCCTGCAGCGAGAGAGCAGGCTTTCAGACTCGATAAAGCATCGCACCAACAAGGACCTGAACGACATCATCGAAGCGGATCACGGTGCCCGCAAGCAAGTCATTTGCCCTACGCGCGGCTTTCAGACGATGAAGACAGCCTCCGCCACAATCAAAGGATTCGAAGTGATGCAGATGATCCGGCGAAGGCGTGATCTTACCTGCAAGCCATGTGTCCAGGACGAGGTACGCCTCATCAACAAACTGTTCGAAGTCTTCGCTCTCGCAGCCTGATCGATAAAGGAGTAATAAAACTGCGCCCAGGAAAGTGAATGCAACAGAGTTGGTCTGCGACACGTTGAAGATGCAGACTCCGTGGAAACCAACCAGCATCGGTTTGTTGACTCCGGCGGGGTCTTTGCTTGTGCTCTCGGCGTCCTTCTTCGTGCGGGTGGCGATCATTGGGGCAAGAATCCTGATGCCTTCTGCCCCTTCATCACCTTGCGGCCAAGCTGGTTCCACGCATAGAGGCCTGCGACACGGGTTGCATCGGGCTTCTGCCGTGCGATTTCAAAGATGTTTTGAACGAATAGCTATGGAAACGGCCCATTGCGATGGGGCAAGCGGTAAGGCCTTCGCTGTGGCCTGCTTCCAACTGTTCAATGAGCATCTGGACGTCGGCGGCAACAACTTCTTTCAAGGTCTAAGGCTTGGGGCTGCGGGAAGGGCCTGGACGTTGCTTGCGGTGGTCATTAGTGCATATCGCTTTTCGAGTGGTTTAGGCTCTAGCTGCTTCACAGTCACGCCTTGGCCCAGGCCCACGCCTGCAGGGGCGGCAAGTGCAAGCAGCCGGATTCCTTTCCGTGTAGGGGCGGGCGTCTTCTGCCCGGTCTGCACAAGCGCAGCGCGGAAGATAAAGGTGGCTCTTACGCACGCCAGGGACGGAGTCCCTCAGAGAAGCCTCGTTTCCTTGCTTTAGCGTGCGGCTGCGCGCAGAAGAAAACGCTCTTAAGCTTTGGCGTACCCGGTAGAAGGGAACCGTGCATCAATATGCCCTGGGAGCCTAACGGGTTACCAGGGATTTCTGGCGATACAGTCCTTACGACGTAATCTGCTCGCTTGCAAAGCAGACACAGGGCAGCGTACAGCGAGGTCATGGAAGGGCCAACGGATCTCTAAATCCCCTTCCTTTACCGGTCGATAGTTGGCTGGCTTAAGCCCGCAAGGGCTGCGCTCGATCTTGGCGACGCACCAACGGGCGAGGTCGCCTTCGTACGCTTCCGGTTGCGCTACGCTCAGGCGATTTCAAGTCGTTCCAACGCCTCTCCGGTCACGATCGCGAGCTGTGCGTGGCCCTCGACGACATGCAGGAACTCAATTGTTTCGGGATTGTTCGGTTCATCGCTGAAGCGAAAGATGCCTTCGCCGAGTGGTTCGAGCGTAACGCCATCGACCACCAGTACGCCCTTCAAGATATAGGCCTCCAGTAGTTGTTTATCGCTGTAATACACGCCCGCAAAAGCTGAGAGATGCCTTGGCGTCTCGAAAGTTTTCGGCTGGGTGTAGGCCGCGTTGGTGTACCACTTTGCCCCGAACCCCAGCTCCGACACCTTGCCCGTTGCTGTTGTGCTGGCGGTTTTCTCTCGCCCGAAGATCCACGGGTAAGCCTGCCACGCCTCGTCGGTCGCGACGAAGCTATCACCATCCGCACGGGCAAGCTGAATGCGCGTGCTGCCTGAGATCACGTACAGCGACCTCCCTTCGGCGACCACTTGCACGTTGCCGGTTCCGCCAGAGTAGGCGCCTGCGTAGTCGGTGGCGTTTGAAATCTGAAGTGGATCGGGGAGAGGCTCGGGCTTCGGCATCGGCTTCTTCTCGGCCTCGGCGCGCAGGGACTGGATGGCATACTTCGTCACGGGGTTAGGACGGTATCCCTGCATCGCATTAATCGATGCGAAGGCGCCGACTTTTCCATCGAGATCCACTTGCATCGACGACGCGAAGGAATTCATGCCGCCGGTGTGCCGCAACAGCTTATGACCATCGAGGGTATCCACCGCGATGCCATAGCCGTAGTGCGCGCCTGGGCCAAACACTTCGGCCTCAATAAAGGGCGTAGCGAAGAGTGCGAAACCTTCTTCGGAGACGATTCTGCCATGCGGCCCTTTGCCGTGCGCCAGCAGCATCGCCATGTAGCGGTTCATATCAGCCGGCGTGGAGACGATGCATCCCGCAGCCCCGATATAAATCGTGCGCGGTGCCACGGAGAGCTCTGCGCTGTGCGTGCCGCTGAGATCATCGCGCCGAATCACGTAGCTCTCCGACTCCTGCGAGCGAATTGTGTTGGAGATGAAGGGATGCGACGAGGTCATGCCCAGCGGATCGAGTAGCCTGGCTTGCAATACCGAACTATACGGCCGGTTGTCGATCATCGCGGCGAGGCGCCCGAGGATCTCGAAGCCGAGATTGCTGTAATGAAACTGCGAGCCGGGTTTGTAGCCCTGCAGAGTACGCGCGTTGCGATCCGCGGGAAATAGCGGGACGTCGTCGGGAAGGCCGGAGGTATGAGTCAGGAGATGATGCACGGTGATTGCGCCATACGGTGTGTCGATGGGCAGCCAGGGCAAGTAGTCGAGGATGGGCTTCTGCAGATCAAGTTTGCCTTCATCACGCATCTGCAGCAGCGTAAGGGCGCAGAAGGACTTACTGATGGAGCCGATTTGGAAGAGCATCGTCGGCGTGACGGGCAGCTTCCTGTCAACGTTGCTGAAGCCGAAGCCGGCCGCGGTTGTAGAGCCGTCCGCGTGGGTGAGCGCGAGGGTCAGACCGGGCGCTCCCATCATCCGCATGTACCGGACGACGAACTCGGCCAGCGTTGGCTCGATGTTGGCGGGCAGCGGTTGTGCGGCGGATGATTCGAGCGGAAGCAGGCCCGCAGCAGTGAGAGCAGCGGCTGTCTGACCAGCACCACGCAGAAAGGCGCGGCGGTTCAGATTGTGGCGGAACAAAGTGGTCATGCTGTAGCTGTATCACTTCACAGCCAGTGGTGCGAGGAATTTTCGAGGAGGGCGCTTAGGCGGCGTTCGTGAGCTCCGCCTTCACCGTCTTCCTGCCGCTCGCAACGGTGAGCAAGGACGCAGGAGCTGATGATGGATCCCGCTCTTGGTCAAGCCGCAATCTTCTTTTAGCTGGAAGTTGCCTTCCGCATGGTGGGCTTGGTCTTGGCTTTCTTAGGCACTCGATGGGTGTCGGCTGCTTCGGCTTTTGTGGTGGGCTTCCTCTTCGGCGGGGGTGGAACAAAAACAGCTTCGGCCACTGTGAGAAAGTCGACGGATCGTTAGACCGTGCTGTGTGATCTTTGCATCAGCTACCCGATAGAGACTCTCCAGCGTGTCGGTATGAAGATCAGAAAGTTGGAGACTACGGGCTGCGAGCACGCAGCGAACTGCGATGATGTTGCCCCCTCGGGTGTAGCCCCACGACACGAGGTCTTCCATCATTCCATCGATCACGCCATCAAAGACTTCCGTCCCAAAAATCTTCCGCGCAAGGGAGGGGAAGGCCAGACGACCGAGGGAACCGAACTTTTGGAAACCGCAGAAGATGTATGCCACCGCAATGAGCTGGTGTCTTGCATTAACCGCTACACCATGGACGCGGAGGTAGGCGTAGTAATCGGTTCCGAGC